>DROJ01000001.1 GCA_011321935.1 Bacteroidota bacterium
TAGTGGTACAAATCGTAATTAACTAACCATTTAGTTTTTTGTTAAATGCCACATTATCAGGGATTTGGCGGACTAATCACTAGTCAACTAATTACTAATCACTGCAGTAGGCGTCACCTCAAACAAAAAAAGTGACCTCTCCTCGTCATTACGAAGGAGAGGCCATCCCAAAAACCAATTGTTAAAGGACATCTATTCTTGAGGAGTTATTGAGTTAGGGATTTAGTGAGTTTTGAGTTTTGAGTAAAAACAAACTCCGAACAACACTCCAATTCAACAACTTCTTTTATTTTATTTTTCCAGTCAAATAGCTGTCTTCAGTCCCATCATTCACCATTCATCACCCCCGGTCAAACTTCTTTTTCCCTTTGCCAAAATCAAATGCAACGGTCACTTCGTGCGTGCCGCCGTTGTATTTCTGCACTGTTTGGAAAGACACATCGTAGCTGTAATAAATGCGGAACACATCCACATTGGTGCCCAGCAACAGGCCGACATCTCCTCCGAGGCCCGCTTGGTACGAAAGCCCGGCAATGAGCTTATCATCAATAAATGAACCCATGATATTGAAGTCCACACGGAAAGGAGTGTCTTTGATGCGGTGTATCATCAGGGAAGGGGTCAGCTTAAAATTGTACTCCTCTATGTCGAAGGTGTGGCCAAAATTAAAGGTGACAAATTTGAAAAATTCGCCTTGCGGGTCACCCGACTCGATCTGTCCGATCTTGGCAACTACGAGGTTGGAGAAAGACAGGCCGATGTATGTGTTGTTATAAAAGGTTGTCCAAAACCCGAGGGACGCATCGAATAGCTTGTTGCCTTCTATGGCATCTTCAATGAGCGGGTCACCGGACTCATAGTAGGGGTTGTCCTTCACCGAACTGGCGAGCTTTAAAGTATGGAACTCCGTTGAAAAACCTGCCGCAAACTTTACGTTTTCCAGTTCATAACGGAAGGCATAGTTCATCTGGAAACGCAGGTTCGAGCGGTTGCCCAAATTTTCGGACATGATGCCGAAGCCGATGCCGAGCGTTTTGCCGATTGGGCCGTTGTAGCCGATGTGGTAAGACTTGGGCGACTCTGGAAAGCCCGTCCACTGGCTGCGGATGTTCATCTGCAACTGGTGCATTTCATTGAAACCAGCTACGGAAGGGTTTACCAAAATTGGCGAAAGGAAATAATGGGAAAACACTGCCGACTGCTCTTGCGACCGGGCAGTATTAATGACAAAAAGAGTGGCTATGAGTAAGAATATATTTTTCATGTTAAAAATTTTAATCGGTTTGGAAATTAGTGATTAGTGATTAGTGATTAGTAGATCAGTTATAGCACCTGATCTACTAATCACTAATCACTGATCTACTAATCACTAATCACTGATCTACTAATCACTATTTACGAAGAACGGTTACTGCTCCTTTCAAGGTTTCGGTGGTATTATTGACCGGGTCCTTATATTCAAAAACATAAAAATAGACCCCATCGGGCACGTCGTTGCCACGGCGGTTGGTGCCGCGCCACAGCCGATCATCGTTGTAATCGTTGGCAAGGAAAACCAACTGCCCCCAGCGGTTGAAGATTTCGAGGCGGTTGTCGCTGTACCTCGACAGGCAGCCGATATGGAACTCCTCGTTGAAGCCGTCTCCCTCTGGCGTGATGACTGCCGATGCCTGCAAACAGACCGTCAGGTCGTCCACTTTGATGGTCAACAATTCTTCGCAGCCATTGCTGTCCGATACTTTAACGGTATAAAAACCGGGCAAAAGCTCGGAAAGGATGCTATCCGTTTCGATCTCGCCGCTCCATTCAAATTCATAAGGCCAAGTACCACTGGTCACATTGGCGATAGCCTGCCCATCAGGGCCGCCCGTATCTGGCACTCCGATCCCTTCGACCACCAATGGGGTTATTTCATCAATCACGGCCCCTTTGGATTCCTCGCAGCCGTTGGCATCGGTCACGGTCACGTTGATCGCCCCCGGCTGGAGCAAAATGGCCGTTTTGGCAATTTGCGAAAGCGGGTCGTCCCACTGATAAGTGTAGGTCGGCGTTCCGCCAATCGCAAGTGCAGTCGCCCGGCCATTGCCTTCCGAACAATCTGCACCGTTATCAGTAGAGACCATAACGGTCAATTTGGGAGGCTGGGTTATTTCAACATTATCAGAAAATTCACATCCTGCTGCATCCAAAACGGTAACGATATAATTGCCCGCAGGCACGCCGGTTATTGATTGGCTCGTCATGCCATTGTTCCACAGATAATCGAAAGGCGGCATGCCATTGCTGGCCTCTACCGTTGCACCTCCCGTATTATCACCAGAACAAAGTATCTCGCCGACCTGGCTTGCCTCGGCAGTCAATTGAGAAACAGAACCAATGCTAAAAGTCTCTTCTATCGAAACACCGAGCGTATCGGTAATGGTCACAGTGTAGTCGCCGACCGAGAGGCCGCTGACCGTTTGGGTAGTCGCCCCGTTGCTCCAATTATAGGTAAAAGGAGTGTTCTGGCTGCCCGAAGGAAGCACCGTGATCGAGCCGTTGGCGTCGTCAGGGCAAGCATTTTCTGTTTTCACAGAATCGGTAACAAATTCTTCGACAGGAATATCAAAAAACTGCTGCAAGCAGCCGTTAGCATCTATCAAGGTCAGGTCATAATCGCCCGGTTGGAGGTCAAAAGGGTTTTGGCCGATAAAGGCATGGCTCCATTGATACTGGTAAGGAGGCGTCCCCCCCGTCGGAACAATATCAATTTTTCCGTTGCTGCCATTGGTGACCGGAGTGATCGTAATTGGCGTGATGTCCATGATAATCTCATCAATTGACACCGTACTGTTCAATGTTTGCTGAAAAGTACCTGGGCCAGCATCTGTAACGGTCACGCTGTAAGTGCCGGGGCTGAGACCATTTATTATTACTGAACCATCCTCGTTGTCATTGATCGGATCAATATTGTCCGGGCCGGCAAAGGTGAAACTATAAGGTGTGATACCTCCGGTGACCGTAACCTTTAATGTTCCGCCATCGGTGTCAGAAGCACAAATTACATCTTCTTCGACAACAAGGTCCATTGGATTTGGCGGAAAAAATATATTGTACGGCCCACCAACGGCTGAACAGCCAAATTGGTCGGTCACAGTGACAAAATATTCGCCTGCCGGCAAATTGACAGCCGTCGAACCTGTTTGGTTGTTGTTCCACAAATAAGTATATCCGGGAAAACCGCCGGCCGCCGTAACGCTCACGCTGCCGTCACTGGCATTGGGCAGGCTCAACAATTGAATGTCAGAATCACTGATCGAGACAGGTGCAGCAGCTTCCTCCACCATAAATGTTTCCACCGCCTGCTGGCCATCGCCAGAAGTAAGGGTAAGGGTAATGCTGCCTGCACAGACGCCAGAAATGCTGGGGCCGCTCATCCCATTCGACCAAGCGTAAGTATAATTTGGCTGGCCGCCCGATATCGTTACGCTGATCTGGCCAGTGCACTGACCAAAACAGGTCGGCGTGATCTGCGAAGATTCAATAGATAGGGTGGCCTGCACCGTCTGGCAGATTTCACTGGTACAACCTCTCGAATCGGTAACCGTAACACAATATTCACCAGCGCATAAACCGCTGACATCTTCGGTTGTTTCTCCATTGTTCCACAAATAAGTATAGGGGGAAGTACCGCCTAGCACTGTCAAATCAACCGTTCCGTTACAGTTCACCAAGTCATCCGTTGCCGTAGTTGACAACTGCATCGCCGACGGCGAACCAACCATAGCCGTGGTAGAACGGACACATCCGAAAGCATCCCTTACCCGGATGGTATAGTTGCCCGGTGTGAGGTTGTTGAAGGTACCGGAGTTTTGAAAGGTCGAGCCATTCATACTGTATTCATACGGCCCAACGCCTCCGTTGCCGCTTGCCAGAATCTGCCCATCGCTTCCACCGAAGCAAGAAACTTCAGTGGGGGATATTGTTACCGTCAGCAGGGAGGTCGAGCCAGTAACATTAAAAGTGGAAGTAGCTTGGCAATTGTTGCAGTCGGTCACCGTAACCGTATAGGCACCGGCAGCAATTCCGGTCAGGTCTTCGGTCGTCGCGCCATTGCTCCAGACGTACATATAGCCCGGCGCATTGCAACTATTGGCCGTACCTCCCGAAACAGTCATGTTTACATTGCCGCTGCTTTCACCAAAACAGGCAACGGGTGTCGTCGTCCCCGTAATATTGATGGCAGAAGCAGGCTGGTTGATGGTATAGGTGTCGGTAGCGGAGGTCGTTCCGTTACAGCTTGTGACCACAACGGTATAGGTACCTGCAAGCGCCCCGGTCAGGTCTTCATTGGTACTGACCACTGTTCCGCCAGCATTTTTCCATTCAAAAGTATAGCTGTTGTTGCCGCCTGCCACAGAGATGTCAACGGCGCCTACGGCGTCGCCAAAACAAAGTATATCGGTAGGCAAAGCATTGGTGATGCTGACTGGACCGGGACAAGGGTTGCCAACGGTCTGGGTGCCGGGCACAAAAACAGGTGCCACTGGATCAGGGTTACAATCAGTCACTTCAATAGAGGTTGGGCTACCGTCAATGAAGAAAGAAGAGTTTTGCCCGGTTGTTCCGATCACATTGAAACAAACAGTGAATATCCTTGTCCCATTGGCAAGGGTAACGCCCGTGGTATTGGGGTCAGACCAAGAGAAGGTTATTGTTCCATTTGAAGCCAGCACTGTTCCGAAGCTCCCCCCCAGGGTCAAGTCTGGCAAGTTTAAATTCACGATGGTATCAAATTCCAAAATAGCAGGGTCGAAGTGCATAGAGAACTGGGTGCTGATTACACATTGAAACAGGTCCACTGTCATATCAACGCAGAGTTGGGTCCCTGCCGGCGAAGTTTCACTGGAAGCCGTGAAAGTGAGGTCGGTCGGTACAGCGATGCCACCTTCCACATTGACAGAGCCACTGGAAGGAAGAAAAGTAACAGGCTGCCCATTGCCGTCCACCACTTCGATAGGTGTGGGCGTGCCGTCAAAAGTAAAAGAACTGGATTGCCCCGAAGCTCCGACCACATCGAAGCAGGCTTGGTAAATGACCGTATTGTTGGCCACCGTAACACCTGTAACATTGGGGTCAGACCACGAAAGGGTCAATGTCCCACTGCCTGCGTTATTTGTCCCAATGTTGGCGACAACAAAGCCGGGCAAGTTCAAGCCTTGTACGCCGGTAAACTGAAGCACAGCGGGGTCGAAGTGCATGCTGTACTGCATGCTCAAAATATTGTTGAAATTCTGGACCGTAAAATCAAGGCAGATATTCGTACCTGCTTCTGCCGTTACATTTGGTGCATTTACAATAAGGTCGGTCGTATTTCCGCCGCCGCCATTGCCGCCGTTGGCCGTCACCATGCCACTGACAGGAGCAAAAACAACTGCATTGCCACTGCCGTCCACTACTTCAACAGGGGTCGGCATACCGTCAAATGTAAAAGAACTGGATTGCCCCGAAGAGCCTATCACATCAAAACAGACTTGGTAAATGACCGTATTGTCGGCAACAGTGACCCCGGTAACATTTGGGTCAGACCACGAAATGGTCAAGTCACCGCTGCCCGCATTGTTTGTCCCAATATTGGCATTTACAAAACCGGGCAGGTTCAAGCCCTGCACCCCCGTAAATTGAAGCACTGCCGGGTCGAAGTGCATGCTGTACTGCATGCTCAATATATTGTTGAAATTCTGTACGGTGATTTCCAAGCATATATTGGAGCCAATGGCCGCACTTACGGTAGGCGCCGCAACGATCAGGTCGGTGCCATTGTTCCCGCCACCGCTGACACTGACATTGCCATTGACGGGAGTCAAAGTGACGGCATCTCCATTTCCATCCAAAACCTCGATGGCAGTGGGCGAGCCATCAAAAACGAAGCCGCTCGATTGCCCGGCAGTACCGACCACATCAAAGCAGACCTGATAAATGACCGTGTTGTCGGCCACTGTCACGCCAGCGTTGTTCGGGTCCGACCACATCATGGTCAGGTCGCCGCTGCCTGCGCCGCTTGTGCCTATATTGGCCATGACCAAGCCCGGCAGGTTCAGGCCCTGAACCCCCGTAAACTGCAATACCGCCGGATCGAAATCCATGCTGTATTCCATGCTTACAATATTGTCAAAATCTTGGACCGTTACATCAAGGCAGATATTAGAGCCATTGGCCGCTGATACATTGGGCGCCTTGACGGTCATGGTAGCGCCACTGCCGCCACTGCCGCCGCCGTTCACGATGCCATCCACTCCGACAAAATTGATCGCATTGCCCATGCCGTCCACCACTTCAATAATGGTAGGCACGCCGGTAAATGAAATATCAGTGCCGTCGGAACTCAGGACTTCAAATGTGAGGGAATACAAAACGGTATTGTCGGGAAGGCTAACTCCAGTAACATCCGGGTCGAGCCACGAAGTGGTCAATATCCCCATATTGGCATTATTGATTCCAAAACTGGCGCCAGCGGTATAGCCGGGAAGTTGTGAAGTCACGTTGCCAACGGGTGGAACAAACTGGATAATGGCAGGGTCCCAGCCCATAGAATACTGGAAGCTGAGAACGTTGGTGAAACCTGAAACAGCAATGTCCACGGTGATCTGGTCACCCGGGCTGCCGTTTACTGATTGTGGGTCCACGGAGAAGGTGATGGTCTGAGCGTTTACCTGGAAAGCAGATAGGACGAAAGCCAGCCACCCAATAACGAGGTTGGTAATCGGTCGTTTCATATGTTCGGAATGGGACTTAGTAAAATGATCAATTATTAATGGTTAATGATTTATCATTTTACGTAAACGGTTAAAAATGTAATCGGAAAAAAAGTTTGCAATTTTAACCTGCGAAACCTTGATGTTTTTTTTTGATGCCCCAATAATCGGTTCGCAGATAAAACTGCTGAAATTGAATGGTTAAATGGTTGAATGGCTTAATGGCTTCACACTAAAACCATTTAACCATTTGGCCATTAAACCATTAATTTGCTACTGGACAATCAATTGCCTGGTAGCTGTTGCATTTTCGGTCTTTAAGGTAAAGAAGTAAGAACCTGCACTTTGAAACAGGTCCCGGTCAACTTGTATTTTATGCAAACCGCTCGTGTAAAGTGCATTTTTTTCAAATACAGTTTTTCCAGAGTGGTCGTAAATTTTGATCTTGGCCTGGGATTTTTGGTTCAATTGGAAAGAAATATTCGTTTGAGCCCGAAAGGGGTTCGGGCTGTTTTGAAATAAAGTGAATTCACTGGTAATTGTTTCGCTCGAAGCACTCACCCCATCAATGGTCACCTTGCCCGACTCGGCGTTCACTGGTACAACTCCAGATACCGCCGTAAATTCAACCGGAAAAACAGGGTTTGCTTCATCGCCCTTTATTTCGACCATACTGGTCATAGCTGGCCCGCCCACTGCTTTAAAGGTTATGGTAAACAAGGATTCACCATCGGCTAGGCTATAACCTGAAAAAGTCGGGTCGGTATCAACCCAATTAAAACGCATTTTGCTGCCCATGACATTAAAGTTGTCGTTAACGTCCAAACCCGGCAGGTTGTAATCGCCCGTTCCAACAAACTCAATGACATCGCTATCCCAGAACACGGCAAATTGGAGCGCGATCATCAGGTCAAAATCGGCCACTTTGACCTCCATTTGAAAGGTCTCCCCTTCCTGCACCAGCATGTCGGGTGTTGAAATATTAACGGTTTGCGCATTCAGGTTGAGCGCAAATGCGAAGGCCAAAAACGTAAAAAACACATTTATTTTATTCATATTCATCACAAAGCAACTAGTTTGCCAAATTAAAAAAAGCCGCCCTGAGAAATATGCTTTGGCAATGCACATTCCCAGCGCCCCCCTCCCCGGTTTATTTTTATAAAAAAACAAGGGCAGGTTAACGGGTATTTTTTATTTCAAAAAAAAACGTGGAAGGTAATTGGCGGGCCGGCAACAATTGCCGGCCGCACCAACAACCATCCACTATTTATTCGTGAGGACCATCTTCCTCGTCGCTGTTTCGGCAGCGGTTTCGAGGGTGTAGTACATTACCCCGAACGATGGAAGATCATCGCTGTTAATCGTAACTTCATTGTAGCCTTTACCAAAACCGCTTTCTTTTTGGTAGATCACCCTGCCTGCTATGTCCGTAATGGACAAGCTGGCTTTTCCGGCCTCCGGCAAATTGAAACCGATTTTCGTTTGCCCATCAAATGGGTTCGGCATGTTTTGGTAAAGCTCAAATCCACTGACTGCCCGGCTGTCGAAGTTCAGTTCAACATCCATCAGGCCGCCATTGGTATCATATGCTTCCGCAATGGTAAAGCGGGAATTGATACTGAGCATATCGCTCAACCTCCCATTTTCTTTTGCAGTAAAAACAAGGCCGAACAGAAGCCCGCCCGGAGCAGGTGCAACACCGCCATCGGCAAACCAGCTTGTGGTGAGCGCCCCTTTGTCCAGCAGCGCCAGGCCAAAATTCCCTTCATCGGCGATGCCGGGCTGTACTTCTTTCAATTCTACTTTTGACTGGTCAAAATTCAAGGTGAACTGGTAGCCCAAAAGCTGGGTCTCGCTGCTAGTCAGTCCGAGCGCGAAGGTTTCGCCTGCACTGACCTTGCGGTCTTTTGCATTTATCAAAAGCGAACCAACGGCGTTGCGGTCATCGCTGCCCGCCTGCAGATTAACTGCTGCGCTTGCGTTCACGTCGCCTATTTTGATAGCATTGAAATCTGCATCCAGTACGCCCGAAGAAATATTGTTGATGTTGATTACTTCAGGGAACACCTCTTCCCAGGGGTTTTGCGGGTCAGGGAAAACGTAATCCTTGTCAATGAACCTCCACGAACTGTTGTTCGGGAACTCACTGTTCACCAGAAGGATCATTTTCCTGATTTCAACAAGGTCGAAAGTGGTTACCGATTTTGAATTGTTCGCATCGGCGGCAATGATTTTGTACGGCGAATCCAGCAGTTCAACTCCAAGTATGTGCTTGCTGATAAGCACGAGGTCATAAGTAGTTACACCGTTGATCGGGTCGTCGTTTTTTTCAGGAGTGATGGTCACGTCGTTGCCGACAGGGATGTTGGCGAAGTCGAACATACCTGACTGGCCCGTCACTACCATGCCTGTCATTTGACCATTTAGGTTCACTGTCACATCGGCCACCGCCTCGTTGGTTTCATTGGTAATCATGCCTCCCGTGGCTACAAAAGGTGCGTTGGGGCATTGAGCCATATTAGATTGGATAGTGATCGCAGTTTCACAAAAGTCTTGGTTGCCCTGCGCATCCGTTACCCATATCTGTACGGGGTTCTGCCCCACGTCCGCGCAATCAAACCCAATGGACAGGTCATTTACGTCGGGGGTAAAAGAGAAGGTCAAAGTACCGGGGCAGTTATCAAAACTGGCGTCGTCGAGGTCGGAAGCCCAAACCTCAACCATCGGCTCATCGTTGGGGTCAACCGGCACCATCAGTTCGACCACGATGCCCGTCTTGCAATAAGGTGTCGGCTTTTTGCAATCAACAACGGTAACGGTAGTTTCACAGGCCGTCTGGTTATTGCAATTGTCTTCAGCAACATAGCGCACTTGGTAAGTGCCCGGGCCAACATTGGCATGGGGGCCAAAGCCATCGAACCAAATATTTCCAAAAAGTATCTCTGCCGTGATGTTCACGTCTGGGCTGCACTCGTCAATTTCAGGGGTCGGCAAAACAAGGGCCGTACCGCAGGTGATGCCTTCGATGCAAACATCTTCGATCTCGCATCCGCCCACAAAAACAGGATCAACGGTATCCAAGACTTTGATGATTTGTTCGTAAACGATGTAGCCGTCCCAGGGGTCAGAATCGGGGTCGGTATCAGGAGAGGTCGTTTGGTTTGCGGTATTGGATTTTGGCTTCGAGTAGGCCCAACTGTCGCGGAAGGTACGGTAGCTTTTGCTCCCTGCCGCTGTGCTGAAAAAGCCGTCCATGTTGATGTCCCGGTCATTGAGGTTGGTGACCCCGTTCAGCCAAAGGTCGGCTTCCGATACCTCGGTCACTTCCTGGTCAATGGTTCCTCCGACGACGCACCAGTTGATGATCGTCCAGGTACGGGCAATTTTATAACAGGCATCCGGCACATTGGTATAAAGGACATCTTCGTAAGAAACCGCAACCAATTCGCAGGTTTCTTTGAAAATAACAGGCTCGCCAAAATCAGGAACGGTCGTTCCGCAATCAACAAGTATGTCTTCAGGGAAAATAACAGACCAGTCGGAAACATGGTCAACGTAAACCCGCTGCACGCAGTTTTGCATGGGCGTATTGCCCGATTGGTCGGTAGCGGTCCAAGTCCTTCTGATTTCGCCTTCGAGGCATTGGTCAATGTCAATCACCACGTCGCAGTTGAGGGTCATCTCGCAATTGTCGAAAAAATTGGCGGCACCAAAATGAGCGGTCAAAATAGCGCACTCCTCTTCTTCGTCAACTGCCGAAGCCAATTGCGTTTCGAGGTTGTCCATGTACCAATCGCAGGTAATGCGCTGGTCGGCAGGGCAATTTAAAAGGATGGGGGCAATTTTGTCGCTCACATTCACCTCTACCATGCAATCATTGACATTGCCGTCGCAGTCTTGCACCCTGAAAACGACCATTGCCGGCGTGCCAATATCTTCGCAACAAAAAGTGACCGTCGGCCCAAAAGTAGTGGCCCCGGGCAGGTTGCAAATGTTGTCCATCCTGCGGACCAAGAATTTATCAAAACAGCAATTGTCATAACTGCCATCGTCAAATACCTCGGCGGGGATGATGGCATAACCATCTGAGCCAAGGTTTATATCCGTAATTTCATCGCAGATAGCGATGGGAACAATGTCGTCAACAACCGTTACGGGCACCGTCAGCACTGTTTGGTTGCCGCAGGCATCGGTCGCTTGGTAAGTGACATCATGCACGCCGGTAGGCAGGCCGGGAGAAGGTATAAAGCCTCCGTTTTCTCCGCCGCCATTTACATAAACGGCTTCGCCAACCGGGGTGAATATTTTTACTTCGACATCGTTGCAGTTGTCAGAAACTGCCGTCGGCGCTTGGAGAAAAGAGGTAGATCTGCAGCCCTGATAGTTGATGCCCGACAAATTTGCGCTCACCGAAAACGGCGCCCGCTGAATGGTCGGCTTAACCCTATCGGCCACTTTAATGACCTGTATGTTGTCCTCTCCGTTCACTCCCGATGTAACAATCGAGCTGTTGCACCAATCAATGACCGTCCAAGTACGGAGTATTTTAAAGGTATTGCCGCAAGTGTTCAACACTTGGTCGCTACTGGACTGCTGGTATTTGCAGTGGGTGCCGATGATGTTGGCGACCACCCCAGACCCCGTGTTGTTCAAAACGGAGTTGCTCAGGTTGGCAGAAACATCAATCAGGTTCGGAGTAGAAACGTCGGTATCAGCAACAGAAGGGTGCAGTGGCGCAGCCGCTACAATTCCTTGATGGCCAGCATATTGGTCGCAGTGCCAGGCTATATCGTTTGGGAAATCAACCACCGTCGGCCTTTCAACATAAATGTGCTGGATGCAGGGCACAGAAACATTCCCCTGGTTGTCAACGGCTACATAGGTCCGCTCAATGAGGGCATATCCATTCGAACAAATACTGTTTGTGTTGGTGGTTTCTCCGGTAAGCTGCTCCGTCGGGTTTGGGTCGCAGTTGTCAACAGATGTTGGAGCGGCAACGCTGAGGTTGTCCGCACAACTGATGGTAACGTCGTTGCAAGTAATAACCGGGGCCAATTTGTCTTCGAGGTACATCGAGCCCCAGCAAGAGTTCTCGGTGACGAGGTCGGTAATGGAAGTGTTCAGTGTCAAGCCAAAATATTGGCTTGCATTGGTAATGGTAGCTAGGTTCGTTCCAGAAGCTACAACCGTAAAATTGTGCTTGATTTCGATAAAGTAATCGTGGCCGGGAATGGGGTTCCCTTCAAGGATCATGTCGGCAGTGATCTCTGCTTGGCATGCGTTGGGCGTTCCATCTACAGAAACTTGTACTAAGTCGTTGCAAGCCATTGGTTGAGCCATCATCTCTAAATGGCCCAACATCAAAAAAAGCAAGCAAAACAATGCCCACCTTTTTGCAGGTGTCTTTGTAAAATTCGTTTTTGACATGTGTAAATTATAATTTGTTAATAGTGGATTAAGCTCCCGAAAAAATGCAGGCATTTTTCCTGAAGGTTTCTTTTGGGCGAATGCTTGGATATTCTTTTGTTCGTTTATTTAAATGTGCTCGGCCTTAAAAACCTAAAACACGGTATCCAAACAGGTTTGCATTAATCCTTATTAACATACATCCTAAAAGCGCACATGTACCGACGGCTTAGCAAGCTGACAGATTACTTTTAAAATGGACGCACAAGAGCATTGCTCCATGCAAGATGGTCAAAGACTACAAAAAAGAATACTAAAACCCTTAGTGTTTATAGGAGGAATAGGAGATGATAGGAAAACGGGCGCTCGGCCCTGGGCAGGAGTGTACTTTTTGTAGTTCATGGGAAAACTTTTCGGTTAAACAAAGGGCAAAGTTAATCAAAGTGCAATCAAAATAAAATAATTGCCCTGATTTTAACATTGCCTGTCAATTTTCAACCGCAAAAATAACCCTGCAAACCTGAAGTCAAGATACCTGAAAAAAGGTATTTTGAAAAAACGCAATAAAAATTTTAATTATTTGTAAAAAAGCAAATATGAGACCAAAGATCTAAAACCCGAACAATTACTTGACAAAATTTTATAATTCTTTTTATACCAAATTGTTTTCATAATAAAACTTGATGAGGCTCGCCGTGCTGCTCACGCCAATCTTCCTCATGATGTTCTTGCGGTGGACACTGACCGTCTGATCGCTGATAAAGAGCTCTTCCGCTATTTCCTTATTGCTGAGTGCCTGCCCCACCAGTTTCAAGACTTCTATTTCCCGTTTTGTCAGATTATATTTTTTCACAAAACGGTCATCGTAGGAGACGGTCAATTTCCCCTTGTGCATGAATCGGGTATGGCTTCCCGCCGCATTGGTCAACGTCAGGCCGACACTCATGTAGGTCTCTTCTTTCATGACCGTTTCAATCGCTTTATACAGCTCGCGCACGTTGTTGCTTTTCAAAACATAGCCATAAGCACCTGCCCGGAAAGAAGCTTTTACGATTTTGGGTTCTTCGTACATACTGAGGGTTATGACTTTGGTCTTGATCCCCCTTTCCTTCATCATGCCCAATACTTCCAGGCCATCAATATCGGGCAGGTTCATGTCGAGCAAGATGATGTCTGCTTCCACATTCTCCAAAAGCTTGAACAGGCCATTGCCGGTCCCCGATTCTCCGACAACTTCGCAGTTCATCCCTTCGGCACGCCCCAATACTACTTTCAAACCTTCGATAAAAATCTGGTGGTCATCAACGGCAATTATTCTGATCGTTGGATTATCCATTTGTTACTTCTTTCTGCTGATTTTTTTCGGAACGGTTCACCGCCCCGTCATGTTATAAAAAATTAATATTAATGATAATGAAAATATGATGCCACTAATACAACGGGAAGCACAAGTGGTAATATCGCAACTGCCCGGCAGGCCCTTTGCCAAATCATTTACGCGTATTTTCGTAGCCCCTCTTTTTCAAGCTGAT
>DROJ01000002.1 GCA_011321935.1 Bacteroidota bacterium
CAGGTTTGTGCTTTTTTGTGCCAGCAGTGTATCTCTTGCTCTATCTTCTCTTGGAAATGAAACGGGCGCTTCTCCCCTCCCTTTTTTAGGTCAAGGGGTGGTTTGAATTTGTTTAATTTTAAACTGTCAAGAAATTTATAAATGAGTAAAACAATACCCTCCAAAACACCCATTTCATTTCCTCAAAAAAAGAAAGAAACCCAGCCCCGAAAAGCCCGTAAAAAGGTGGCCTGACAACAATCACATTTTTTTAATCGGCCAATGTTTTACTTTTTGTTTTCTTAATTCTAAGTTTACCCGATTTTTTAAAGTGAACAGCTTGACAGATTTTGGTATCCACCGACTAAACCTTTATCAACTCTATCAACCTTTCACTGATCCAACCCAAACTGTTTTGAGACCTACGAATATTCAAGAACCAGAGTACTTCCACAAAGTGGTGGACTGCCAGCACGCCTGCCCGGCCCATACCCCCGTACCTGAATACATCCGTTTGATCGCTGCCGAAAGGTACGCCGAGGCGTACATGATAAACTGGGAATCGAACGTGTTCCCCGGCATCCTCGGCCGTACCTGCGACCGCCCCTGCGAGCCCGCCTGCCGCCGTGGGCGGGTAGAGGAAAAACCTGTTGCCATCTGCCGCCTGAAAAGAGTGGCCGCCGACAACAAAGGCGACGTAAAGCAGTACATGCCCAAAGGGCCTTTCAAACCAAACGGCAAAAAGATAGCCCTCATCGGCGGCGGCCCCGCCTCGCTGACAGTGGCGAGGGACTTGGCACCGCTTGGTTATGAAATCCACCTTTACGACGAGTGGTACAAAGGCGGCGGCATGATGCGCACCCAAATCCCTTCTTTCCGCCTGCCGGAAGAAGTGCTGGATGAAGAAGTGGGCTACGTCATCGGCCTCGGCATCCACACCCATTTCAAGCACCGGGTAGAGAGCATGAAAGAGGAGATATTGGCCAAAGGCTACGACGCTGTTTTTGTGGGCACGGGCGCACCAAAAGGCAGGGACCTGAAATTGCCCGGAAGGGAAGAAGCAGGCAAAAACGTCCACATCGGCGTTGAATTTTTAGCCAACGTAGCTTTTGAACACATCCATAAAATCGGCAAAAAAGTGATCGTGCTTGGAGGCGGAAATACAGCGATGGACTGCTGCCGCACCTCCCGCCGCATCGGTGGAGAAGACGTGAAGGTGATCGTGCGCAGCCCTTTCAAAGACATGAAGGCTTCTCCCTGGGAGATCGAAGATGCGCAGGCCGAAGACATCCCCATCCTCAATAACATGCCGCCAAAAGAGTACGTCATCAAAGACGGCAAACTCGCCGGGATGATATTCGGAAAGGTGCGGGCAGAGTATGATGAGAACGGCAAAAGAAAATTGATACCCACAGGCGAACCCGATGAATTTGTGGAGGCAGACGACGTTATCATCGCCATCGGGCAGGACAATTATTTCCCGTGGATAGAAAGGGATTTGGGAATTGAATTTGGCAAATGGGACATGCCCGTTTTGCACAAAACCACTTACCAGTCCACCAACCCAAAAGTGTTTTTTGGCGGCGATGCGGCCTTTGGCCCAGCCAACATTATCACGGCAGCGGCGCATGGGCACCAGGCCGCTGTCTCCATCCATTTGTTTTTGCAGGGAAAAGACGTTTTGGCCGACAGGCCTGCACCAAAAACCAATTTGCTGCGCCAAAAAATGGGCATCCACGAGTGGATGTACGATAACGATGTTGCTCCCGACAAGCGCTATAAAGTGGCCCATACCGACAAGCGCAAAGCATTGAAAAACAGGAAAGTAGAGGTAGAACTTGGCTTTACCACAGAGGAGGCTTTCAAAGAGGCCGAGCGCTGCCTCAACTGCGATGTGCAAACGGTTTTCAACACCAGCCGCTGCATCGAGTGCGACGCCTGCGTGGACATCTGCCCCACCAGTTGCATCACCTTTACCACCAATGGCGACGAAGCCGACCTGCGTACCCGGCTCAGCGCACCCGCCCTCAACACCTCGCAAGACCTCTATGTTTCTGACCTCCTCCCGGCCACCAAAAGGGTCATGGTAAAAGACGAGGACGTTTGCCTGCACTGCGGCCTCTGTGCCGAACGCTGCCCCACCGCTGCCTGGGACATGCAAAAGTATTTATATTCCGTAACCAAAGCCGGAGCTGTTTTATGAACACAAAAACGATAAACGACATGGTGATCCGCTTCGCAAATGTCAACGGGTCGGGTTCGGCCAGTGCGAACGACATGTTTGCGAAGTCCGTTTTCAGGATGGGCATCCCCGTTTCGCCCAAAAACATTTTCCCTTCCAACATACAAGGCCTGCCCACTTGGTTTGATGTGCGCATCAGCGAAAAGGGCTACCTCGGAAGGCGCGAAGGAATTGATGTGCTCGTGGCCGTCAACCCGGCAACCATGAAAAAGGACATCGAATCGGTGCTGCCGGGCGGCTACCTGATCTACGACAGCAGCAAGGTGCTGCACGAAGATTATATCCGCGAAGGCATCCATTATATAGGTATCCCGATGATGGCCATGGTCATGGAGCATTACAGCGTGCCGCGCCTCCAGCAGTTGTTCAAAAACATGGTTTATGTGGGCGCCCTGATCGCCTTGCTGGACATGGAAATGGAAGTGACCCGCAACATCGTCAAAGAGACTTTTGCCAAAAAAGAAAAACTGGTGCCGCCCAATTTTCAGGCACTCGACCTCGGCTATAATTATGCAAAAGAAAACTACGACTGCCCCATCAATTTTTGCGTGAAAAGAGCAGATAAGATCGGCAACAAAATAATGATGGAAGGCAACGCTGCTATCGGACTCGGTGCGGTTTACGGAGGCGCCACGGTAATGGCCTGGTATCCCATAACTCCCTCAACGTCAGTGGCAAAGGCTTTTGAAACTTACTGCAAAAAGCTCCGCATAGACCCCCAAACGGGCAAAAAAAACTACGCCTTCGTGCAGTCCGAAGACGAACTCGCCGCTATCGGTATGGTCATCGGCGCTGCATGGAACGGGGCGCGGGCATTCACTGCCACGAGCGGCCCGGGCGTCTCGTTGATGAGCGAATTTATAGGTCTCGCCTATTTTGCGGAAATACCAGCAGTGATCGTAAATGTGCAGCGCGGAGGCCCCTCTACCGGCATGCCGACGAGGACGCAGCAGCCCGATATTTTATCATCGGCCTATGCCTCCCACGGCGACACCAAGCACATGCTTTTGTTCCCCAGCACGCCCGCCGAATGTTTTGAATTCACGGCACAGGCATTCGACTTGGCCGACTATTTCCAGACCCCCGTTTTCATCATGTCCGACCTCGACCTCGGCATGAACGAGCACCTCTCCCCTCCCCTCAAATGGGACGACAGCCGAAAATATAATTTAGGAAAAGTGATGAGCGCCGAAGATTTGGAAACCAAAGAATTTGGACGCTACCTGGATGTGGACGGGGACGGCGTTTGCTACCGGACCATACCGGGCACGCACCCCACCAAAGGCTCCTTTTTCACCCGCGGCACGTCAAGGGACGAATATGCCCAATATTCCGAAAACGGGCAGGTCTATGTCAACGTGGTCAACCGTATTTCAAAAAAATGGCAGACTGCCAAAAGCCATGTCCCCGCTCCTGAATTTTATCAGAAAGAAAACGAAAGCAAGCAAGGCATTGTCTTTTTTGGAACAACCACTTATGCCGCTTTGGAGGCCATGGATATCCTTGAAGGGCATGGGAGGAAATGGGATGCCATGCGGGTCCGTGCCTTTCCCTTCAACCAAGAAGTTGCCGATTTTATCGCCAGCCACGAAAAGGTATTTGTGATCGAACAAAATAAAGATGCGCAATTTAGATCCTTGCTAATCAACGAATTAGAAGTAAATCCAAAAAAATTGGAACCTGTCCTCGTTTACGACGGCAAGCCCATCACGGCCACTGCCATCATTGATAAATTAATGAATTAATAAATGGTTGAATGGTTAAATGGGCAAATGGTTTTCCGCACAGCCATTTAACCATTTAACCATTTAACCATCCAGCCGTTAAAATGAATGACTTACATTAAACCCATCTTCCGCCACCCATTGCTGCCCAAAAACAAAGTGGGCTTCACCAAAAAAGATTATGAAGGCGCCATCTCGACTTTGTGCGCGGGCTGCGGCCATGATTCGATCAGTGCGGCCATCATTCAGGCCTGTTTTGAGATGTCCGTTGAACCGCACAAACTGGCCAAGATTTCGGGCATCGGCTGCTCCTCAAAGACGCCGACTTACTTCCTCGGCAACTCCCACGGCTTCAACTCCGTGCATGGCCGCATGCCCTCCGTCACCACGGGCGCCAACATGGCCAACCGCGATTTGATCTACCTCGGCGTTTCGGGAGATGGGGACACTGCTTCTATCGGGATGGGCCAGTTTGTCCACGCCGTGCGGCGAAATGTCAACATGGTTTACATCGTGATGAACAACGGCTGCTATGGCCTCACCAAAGGCCAGGATTCGGCCACCGCCGATTTTGGTTCGATCAGCAAAGCCAGCAAAACGCCCAGCCCATTTCAGGGGATTGACTTGGTAGGATTGGCGATGGAAATGGGGGCAACCTTTGTGGCGAGGAGTTTTTCGGGCGACAAAAGCCAGTTGGTGCCGCTCATCAAAGCGGGCATGTCGCACCCGGGATTTGCCTTCATAGACTGCATTTCGCCCTGCGTGACTTTTAACAACAATAAGGGCTCCACCAAATCTTACAGCTATGTAAGGGCGCACAACGAAGCCACTTCCCTGCTCGATTTCGTGCCCGAAGAAAAGGAAATCACCATGGAATACGAGGAAGGGGCTTCCAAAGAAGTGGTCCTCCACGACGGCTCTGTTTTGCTTTTGAAAAAACTTGCCCCCGAATGGGACCCATCCGACCGGCTCTCTGCTTTTAGCAAGGTGCAAGAGGCCAAAGCCAGCGGAGAGATTTTGACGGGCCTGCTTTACATTGATCTCGAAAGCAAAGAACTGCACGACCTTTTCGGAACAACGGACACGCCGCTCAATACATTGAGGGAGAAGGAATTATGTCCGGGTTCGGAAGCATTGGAGGTGATAAATGCGGGAAGGAGGTGAGATGGTATTGGCCGCTAAAACTTGGAGGTTTTTAAAACCTCCAAGTTTTCAAATGGGACAAGGACAGCTACTGCAGTGATTCGTAATTAGTTGACTAGTGATTAGTCCGCCAAATCCCTGATAATGTGGCATTTAACCAAAAACTAAATGGTTAGCTAATTACGATTTGTACCACTACTTTTTTATTTCACAAACAAATACCCATTTTCATCCGACCCTTTTTCGTCAAAAACATATCCGTTTACGTTCAGATCTTTCAGTCCTGCCGGCTCGTTGATCCCTTCCGTAACGATTAAATTTGCCATCCGTCCCCGCGCCTTTTTGGCATTGAAAGAAATCACTTTCAACACGCCGTTCCTGTTTTCCTTAAAATCAACTTTCACTATTTTTCCGTTTAAAAAAGCAGGTTTTATTGCTTTGAAATATTCATTGGAAGCAAGGTTCAGCAATATATCGTTGCCAGATTCGGCGAGGTCTTCGTTGAGTATTTCGGTGATGGATTTGTCCCAAAATTCATACAAGTTTTTCTTCCTTTTATGTTTCAGTTTTGTCCCCATTTCCAACCGGTAGGGCTGCATCAGGTCGAGCGGCCTTAATACGCCGTAAAGGCCGGAAAGTATGCGGATATGCTTTTGCGCAAAAGCGATTTCATCCCCTTCAAAAGAGGCAGCGTCAAGGCCCGTATAGACATCGCCGTTAAAAGCATACATCGAAGGCTTGGCATTTTCAATATCAAAAGGAAGCTGGAAAGACTGGTAGCGGTCGAAGTTCAGGTCGGCTATTTTTTCGCTGACGTGCATAAGTTCCCGTAGTTTTTTGGGGGATTTTTTCTTTAAAGTCCCGACCAGTTCTTCGCTCTTTTCGAGCAGCCTCGGCAGGGTGAAGGTTTCTGTTTCGACAGGCGATAAATCCAAAGATTTTGCTGGTGACAATATTACGATCATACTGTTTGGTTGATTTATGTTTAGAACACAATAGTGTGCTGACTATTGACTTTGGCAAGCATAAGGTAAACTGCCAAACAGGATTGAACAGGGATTGGACTGATTGGACTGGTTTTCACAGATTACCTGCCCAGTAATTAGCAAATCTGTGAAAACCAGTCCAATCAGTTCAA
>DROJ01000003.1 GCA_011321935.1 Bacteroidota bacterium
CCATTTTTTTACATCTTTGCAGTACATCTTTGTAAGGGTTTTCTGTTTAAAGCCGCAAGGCTAGGAAAACCCTTATTTATTTCTGCATTTCTTTCCAAATTTTCAATCAACTTTTTGTGCAACTAAAAGTGTACGGTAATGAATTTTAATTTATAAATAAATGACTGCGTATGGACGGGGCAAGCCCACGTTAACGTAACCGAAGCCCCTACATCTACTAACAGCGACATTTTTTCAATGTGCCGCCGCTGTTTCTTCCACTTCAATCCCGTTCTTTTCCTGATAATCTTTGATGGCTGCTTTGATAGCATCTTCAGCCAAAACAGAGCAGTGGATTTTCACTGGCGGCAGAGCCAATTCTTCCACAATGGCCATGTTGTCAATAGCAAGCGCTTCATCCACAGATTTACCTTTCAGCCATTCCGTTGCAAGCGAAGAGGAAGCTATGGCAGACCCGCAACCAAAGGTTTTGAATTTGGCGTCCTGTATTTTTCCATCGGCATCCACTTGGATTTGCAGGCGCATCACGTCCCCGCATTCGGGCGCGCCGACGAGGCCCGTACCGACATTTTTTGCACTTTTGTCAAGCGTACCGACGTTGCGCGGGTTTTTGAAATGTTCGAGAACTTTTTGCGAATAAGCCATATTGTTTGATTTTAAATTAGTTGAATTTTATAAATGATTGAAAATCAGTTTTGCATAATTTCCAATTTCCAATTTCGTAATTTCCGTATTTTAATGCTCCGCCCATTCCACTTTGTCGAGGTCAACACCTTCTTTGTACATCTCCCAAATAGGGCTAAGGTCGCGCATATGCGTCACCCCTTTTGAAATAGCTTCGATTGCATAATCGACCTCTTCTTCCGTCGTAAACCGACCGAGGCTGAAACGCAAAGAAGAATGCGCCAAATCATCGCCGAGGCCGAGCGCTATCAGCACATAAGAAGGCTCCAAAGAAGCCGAAGTACAGGCCGAGCCAGAGGACAGCGCAATGTCCTGATTAAAGGTCATCATCAAGCCCTCGCCTTCCACATGTTTAAAGGAAATATTGCTGACGTGGGGCATCCGGTGTTCCGTGTTGCCATTGATATAGGTCTCTTCCAATTGGCAAAGCCCCTTTTCCAGTTTGTCCCGCAAACGGCTCACCCGTTCCGTATCTTTCTCCATATCTTTCATTGCAATTTCGGCTGCTTTCCCAAAACCAACAATTCCAGGAACGTTCAATGTACCTGAACGCATGCCCCTTTCATGACCACCTCCATCTATTTGCGCAGTCACTTTCACCCGCGGGTTTTTGCGGCTGATATATAATGCGCCGACACCTTTTGGGCCGTACATTTTATGTGCAGAAAAGGCCATCAAATGAATGCCCAATTCCCGTGGATTAGTTGGTATTTTTCCTACAGCTTGCGTAGCATCACTGAAAAACAGGACGCCGTGCTTTTTGCAGATTTCGCCAATTTCTTTCATTGGCTGAATAACGCCGGTTTCGTTGTTGGCCCACATCACGGAGATCATGATGGTGTTCGGTTGGATGGCCGCTTCGAGTTCGGCGAGGTCAACCAAGCCGTCCCTTTTTACGTCGAGCATGGTTATTTCTGCGCCTTGTTTTTCCAATTTGTGGCAGGTGTCAATCACCGCTTTATGCTCTGTTTTTAAGCTGATGATATGGTTGCCCTTGCGGCGGTACATTTCATAAACGCCTTTCAGGGCGAGGTTGTCGCTTTCGGTGGCGCCGGAGGTGAAGATGATTTCTTTTGGGTCGGCGTGTATCAATTTCGCCACTTGCTCGCGGGCATAATCCACTGCTTCTTCGGCGACCCAACCGAATGGGTGGTTGCGGCTGGCAGCATTTCCGTGGCGCTCAAAAAAGTAGGGAACCATGGTTTCTACGACCCGTGGGTCGCAGGGGGTTGTTGCATTATTGTCGAGATAAATATTTCTGGCTGCCATTGATTGTGTTTTGTTCTTATTTAGATTTAGTCTTAATCGCAAAGGTAACAGAATTTGGGACATTTGGGTTGAGTTGGGTTTGTTTTTTTTATGAACAAAATTTGAGGGGTGCTGCCCTACCCTTCCGATATGATTTTTTGAGGTTTTCATAATTTTGGTTTTGAATGAAATAGTTAATTATTTTAGTCAGAAAATTTTAAATGAGTAAAATAATAATAAATTATTTAAAATTCGATTTTGTCCCCGGCCCGCATCATTTTAATATGTCGAGGCAAACGACCGAATTTGTCGCCCCGTCTCTGCGCCCTTCCGAAAGAGGGGGAATTAATTCCCCCTCTTTCGGAAGGGCGCAGAGACGGGGGCTTGGCAACAGGTCGCAAATCGGGATTCCATTCGATTTGGAATTCACACTTTCCGGCTACCTTCATTTTTGTTAACAAATCCTTAAACTCACCGCAATTTATTTCATCCAACAAAAGTCAGCATCTCTTAGCCGGAACTTATTCCACCATCCGTTACAACTTTCAAAACCAAGCTGTAACTTTCCGAAAAACATCAAACCTTAATCATGAAATACCTATCATTTTTGAACTACAAAACAACGAGCTGGATATTTGGGGCATGCCTGACCGTACTTTTGGCAGGCTTCACCATTTTGCCTGAAAGCACACCTTATATATACGTGTGCCAATACATGGGCAGCCAGCAGCAAATCGCAAAACCATTCGACATGAAATTTGATTACGACAAGGCATGGCAGGAAGTTGAAAAACTGGAAAAAGAAGGCCTGCCCAAATCGGCCCTGGAAAAGGTCAACGAGATTTTCGGAAATGCCAAAGCGGAAGGCCGGAGCGACCATTTCATCAAAGCCCTCATTTTCAAGGGAAAATATGAAAGCCAGTTGGAGGAAGACGGCTTCTCGAATGCCATCAACCGGATGGAAAAAGAAATGGAAGCGGCCGACGGCGCAGTCAAAGCCACCCTCCAGTCCATGCTCGCCGAGATGTACCAGCAGTACCTCGACAACAACCGCTGGCAGTTCCAAAACAGGACACAGACCGTCGGTTTCAAAAACGCCGACATCCGCACTTGGACGATGGAACAACTGGTGGCCAAAAGCGACCAACTTTTTTGGGCTTCACTAAAAAACAATGCCATCAAAACCATCTCGATTGATGACTATAAACTACTGCTCAACGAGGGCGAAAACGACGAAGGCCTCCGCCCCACCCTTTACGACTTCCTCGCCCACCGCGCGCTTGACCACTTCATGAACGAGCGGAACTACCTTACCCAGCCCGCCTATAAATTCAACATTGACGATGAAAAAGCATTTGCGCCATCGAAAGAATTTGCCGGATGGCAAATCAATACAAAAGATACTGCTTCGCAAAAATACCAGACCCTGCTGCTCTTTCAGGAACTGCTCAAATTCAGGGCTTCCGAAAAGATGCTGCGCTCGCCCTCGCTGCTCGATGCCGACCTGAAACGGCTGTCCTTTGTCCACGCCAATTTTGTGGGCAGCGCCAAGGAAAAACTTTACCTCAAAGCCCTGCAAAAGCTGAAAGCAAAATACGATGGCAGCAAGGCCGTCGCCGATGTGAACCATGCCATCGCTGCCCATTATTACCAGCAAGGGCAGGGCTATAAGCGGCCTGCTTTTGGGCAGGAAGACCTCGACGACAGGAAGTGGCTTTTCAAAGAAGCGCTCGCCCTGTGCAACGAAACAATTTCGGCCTTCCCCAACACTGTCGGCGCAACAAAATGCACTGACCTGAAACGGCAGATTTTGGCCAAATACCTGCGCATGAAAGCGGAACAGGTCAACCTTCCCGGCCAGCCGTTTTTGGCAAAAATAACCTACCGAAACCTGCCAAAAGTTTGGCTGAAAATCATTCCTTTCGATGAAAACAACCGCAAAGAATTTGAAAAAATACAAAGCGGAAGGAACTCCCGCGAGCGGACGCTCGAATATTTCAACGGCCTCCAAGCAGTGAAAAACTGGTCGGTCATTTTGCCCGATGAGGGCGACTACCGCCAACATTCCACAGAAATAAAAATGGACGAATTGCCGCTCGGGCAGTACCTCGTCATGGTCGCAGAAAATGAAAATTTCGTGGGAGAAGAAGGCGGTGTGGGCTACCTTTTTACGCAAGTTTCCAAGCTCGGTTATTGGCAAAGGCAAGGCGGCAGGGACGGGCTGGAATTTGTGGTTTTTGACAGAAAAACAGGCCAGCCAATGGAAGGCGTGACCGCTGAATTTTGGGTGCAGAGCTATAATTCCATTTTAAGGAAATACGAAAAAAAGAAAAGAGACAGCCGGACTACCGACAGCAACGGTTTTGTGAAACCAAGACTGCGGGAGAACGAAGACCGCAATTTCAGCATCCGCCTGAAGAAGGGAAAGGACGAACTGATTGCCGGCCAAAACTATTATTACAACAGCTACCGCAGCGACCCCCAACCTTATCAGCAGACCCAGTTTTTCATTGACCGGGGAATTTATCGGCCGGGGCAAACGGTCTATTTTAAAGGCATCGCTTTGGCATTCGACAGCAAGCGGATGCCGACTATTTTGACCAATAAAAAGGTGACGATAACTTTCAAAGATGCCAACTACCAAGATGTCGAAAAACTCGAATTGCGGAGCAATGAATACGGCACTTTCAGCGGCCAGTTCATGGCGCCGAGGGGCGGACTGCTCGGCAACATGCAGATTGTTTCGAGCATCGGCGGCAACTCCAAATCCTTCCGCGTGGAGGAATATAAGCGGCCAAAATTTGAGGTGAGTTTTGAACCGGTAAAAGAAAGTTACCGCCTCAACGACGAGGTAAAAGTGACCGGAAAAGCTGCCGCTTACGCGGGCAATAACGTGGACGGCGCAGAGGTGACTTGGCGGGTGGTCAGGAAAACCCATTTCCCGTGGTGGTGGGGCAGTTGGAGGTGGAACCCCTGGCGCGGCGAGACTATGGAAATAGCCAACGGGACGGCAAGCACTGACGAAAAAGGGAATTTTAAAATCGCTTTCAAAGCTATTCCAGACGTGAATATCCCAAAAGAAAACAAGCCGGAATTTTCTTATAAAATAATGGCCGACGTGACCGATATTACGGGCGAAACGCAGAGCAACCAAACGCAGGTAAAGGTCGGATATATCGCCCTGCAAATGGATATTCCGATTGCGCAGCAAATAAATATTGACAGCTTACGCAAAATAGATTTGGTGACAAAAAACCTGAACGGAGAATTTGAAGCGGCAAAAGGAACAATTAAAATCGAATTATTAAAAGCACCAAATAATATATTTATTGACCGCTATTGGGAGCAGCCCGATATGCGCGTTATTTCTGAAAAAGAATTTAAAAACAGTTTCCCGCAATATACGTGGGGAGGAGAAAACAAACCCGAAAATTGGGAAGCGGAAAGAATTATTTTGCATAATAATTTTGATACAGAAAAATCAAAAGATGTCCGTTTTCCAAAAATAAAACTGACGCCGGGGCAATATGTTATAAATATAAAAACAGCAGATAAATACGGCGAAAAAGTAGAGCTAAAAAAATATTTCAGCATATTTGATTTAAATAAAAACACGCCGCCCAAACCTGCGCCTGTTTGGCATTTTTTTGAAAATAAAAATTACGAGCCAAATGAAGCTGCAAAACTATATTTTGCGAGCAGCAAAAAGGCGCAGCCTATATTATTGGAATATATAAAAGACAACCAGACATTGAGCCGTAAGTGGCTGACTGTCAACGAACTGAAAAAGGATATTTATAAAATAAAAGAGTCCGACCGGGGCGGCGTCAGCTACCTGTATTCATGGGCCGGCGACAACCGAACTGCCAATATTTCACAGGCAATAAGCATACCCTGGAGCAATAAAGAATTAAGTATAGAATATGGTACCTTCCGAGACAAATTACAGCCCGGACAAGAGGAAGAATGGACGATTAAAATAAAAGGCCCAAAAGGTGAAAAAGTAGCCGCCGAAATGGTTGCCGGAATGTACGATGCTTCACTCGATGCCTTTGCACCGAACAGTTGGGGAATGAATATTTTTCCGACCAGTTGGACGAGGGTGAGATATAGTGCCGACGATTTTAATTCCGTTAATCAGCGGCAATTATTTAATTTAAAAAATATTGATTTGGGGGCTAATAATATGAGGAGGAGATATGATAGATTAAATTGGTATAGTTGGTATTTTCAATCGGGTATTCATATTAGAGGTAGCAGAAGAAATGCCACAAATTATTATATTGACGGAGTCAGTGTAAGTGACAGTTCTATCCCTGCTCAAAAAGTTGCACCAATGGCAAATATGGCGCTGGATGCTGAAGCTGACATGGCAGAAGAAATGCCAGTTGAATTCGGGTCAGTAGAAAAGAAGTCAAAGTCCAGATCATATGATGATGAAAACGCACCACCAGAAACCAACAAGCCCTCTAAGCCCGGCGACATTTCCCAAATAAAAATCCGCAGCAACCTCAACGAAACAGTTTTCTTTTTTCCCAACTTAATGACCGACGAGGAGGGTAATATTTTAATAAAATTCAAAATGAACGAGGCGCTGACCAAGTGGAAGTTCCTCGGCCTCGCCCATACCAAAGACCTGAAAACGGGCAGCACTTCCAAAGAAATAGTGACGCAAAAGGACTTGATGGTCGTACCAAACCCGCCACGTTTTTTCAGGGAAAACGACGAAATAGAATTTACCGCAAAAGTGGTCAATTTGACAGATAAGCCCCTTTCGGGAAATGCCGAACTGCAACTGGTCAACCCATTAAATTCGATGCCGGTTTACAAGTGGCTGGACAACCCGCAGTTCAACCAGCATTTTACAGTGGAAGCCAATCAGTCGGCCCGTTTGGCGTGGCGTTTCAAAGTGCCGGACGTGTCGGATGTGCCAGTCATCGAGCATACCGTGGTGGCCGTGGCAGGTGAGTTTTCAGACGGGGAAAGGGCAGCCGTTCCAGTCCTCTCCAACCGGATGTTGGTGACGGAAACGAAGCCGCTGCCGGTGAGGGGGCATGAAAGCAAAATTTTCACTTTTGAATCTTTGAAAAACAATACCTCCCCCACCCTGCGGCATCAGGGCTTGACTTTGGAATTTACCCAAAACCCCGCGTGGTACGCCGTGCAGGCATTGCCCTATTTGATGGAGTACCCATACGAATGCACGGAGCAGATATTCTCCCGTTTTTATGCCAATTCGCTGGCCACCTCGGTTGCCAATTCGCATCCAAAAATCAAATCTGTTTTTGATAAGTGGAGGGACTTCTCTCCCCCCGTTGGGGGAGCCGGAGGGGGCGCTTTGATGAGCAATTTGAGCAAAAACCAAGAGTTGAAAACGGCACTTTTAGAGGAGACGCCGTGGGTGCTGAATGCGCAAAGCGAGGAGTTGCAAAAGAAAAACATTGCCCTGCTTTTCGACCTCAACCGCATGGCTTACGAGCAAGAGGCCGCCCTGAAAAAACTGCAGGACAGGCAGATGCCCGGCGGTGGATGGGCATGGTTTCCCGGTGGCCCCGACAGTCGGTACATCACGGAGTACATTGTGGAAGGGCTTGGCCATTTGCAGAAGCTGAACGTGCGAGACATCCAGCAAAACCCCGCCACTTGGCAGATGGTGCAGAAGGCAGTTGCCTATTGCGACGCGCGCATGGTGGAGCAGTATGAACGGCTGGAGGAACAGGTCAAAAAAGGGCATACAAAATGGGAGGACGACCACCTCGATTACATGGCAGCGCACTACCTTTATACCCGTTCGTTTTTCCTCGAAGACCTCTCGGCACAGGCAAGTTTGAACAACGAGGAGGGTAAAAGCAGGCAGTACCTCGCATTGAAAGGAAAGGCCAAAAAGGTGCATGAATATTACCTCGGCCAAGCCGAAAAATATTGGCTGAAAAAGGGCATGTATTCGGAGGGAATGCTCGCCCTCGCCATGCACCGCAACGGCAAGGCAGAAGCCGCCCGCAAAGTGACCCGTTCGCTGAAAGAACGCTCCCTCAACCATGAAGAACTCGGCATGTACTGGAAGTACCCAACGGGTTGGTGGTGGTACCAAGCACCCATCGAAACCCATGCTTTGATGATCGAGGCGTTCAGCGATATTACGGATGATACGAAGGCTGTTGACGACCTGAAAGTATGGCTACTGAAAAACAAACAGACCAACCACTGGAAGACCACAAAGGCCACAGCAGCAGCGGTTTACGCCCTGTTGAGCAGCGGCGACAATTGGCTGCTCGACAGCGAGCCTTTGGATATTTCTTTCCCCGCTGCCTCTGACCTGCGGTGGGAAAATCAAATCAAAAACGCACAGGCCAATGCCGAGGCAGGCACTGGTTATTTTAAAACAAAAATAGATGGCGGGGATGTCAAAAATTGGATGTCTGCTATTCATGTGAGCAACCCGAACAACGTGGTCGCCTGGGGCGCCATGTACTGGCAATATTTTGAGCAACTGGACAATATCAAAACTTTTGAAGAGACGCCGCTGACCATCAAAAAGCAGTTGTTCCGGGTGGAAAATTCGCCGACGGGCGAGGTCATCCGTCCCGTGAAAGAAGGCGATGCGCTGCGGGTCGGCGAAAAGCTGAAAGTCCGCATCGAACTGCGGGTGGACAGGGACATGGAATACGTGCACATGAAAGACATGCGCGCCAGCGGTTTTGAGCCGATCAATGTGTTGAGCAGCTATAAATGGCAGGGCGGCCTCGGCTATTATGAAAGCACGCGGGATGTGTCAACCAACTTCTTTTTTGGTATGCTGCCAAAGGGGACGCATGTTTTTGAGTACCCGCTGCGGGTGGTTCACAACGGCGACTTCTCGAATGGGATTACGACGGTGCAGTGTATGTACGCACCGGAATTTACGAGCCATTCGGAGGGGGTACGGGTGGTGGTTAAATAAATGGTTGAATGGTTGAATGGTTAAATGGTTAAATGGTTGAATGGTTGAATGGTTGAATGGTTAAATGGTTAATACAATATCCGATGGACTCATTCCATCGGATATTGTATTAACCATTTAACCATTTAGCCATTTAACCATTTAATTATTCCCCTTCCAAATATACTTTTCGTAATAATCAATCTCCTCCACCCGCTTCTTTGCGTAGGCTTTGAAATCGGGATTTTTAGCATCGTAATTGGCGAGGTATTTTTTGTAAAAACTGAGCGGGCGTTTTTTGTCCTTTATATATACGTGGTCGAAAGCGACGGCCATGTGGAAGAAAATGACGGGGTCGGTATTGCCGTATTTTTGGGCGAGCTCGTAATTTTTCAGCGCTGTGCGGTGCTTGTCTTGTTTGGCCATGATGTCGCCCATGTGCTGGTAATAGACGCCGAGATTTGGGGAAAGACCTTCCTCGACTGCCAGTTCGTAATGCTCGATGCTCTTTTCGATGCTGTCCAATTTGTTGTAACAAAAGCCGAGGAAGTAGTGCAACTGCTCGTTCGGTTCTTTCTTTTCTAAAATATATTCCATCCACGGTACGGCTTCCCCGCAGCGTTCCATTTGCGAAAGCGAATAAGGGAGCAGGGGCAAATAAACCAAATTGGTATCGCCCATTTCGAGTGCCTTTTCGAACCTCGGCAGCACCTGCTCGTAAGTCCGCAGCCGGTAATTGGCCTTGGCCGATTCATAGAGCAGTTTCAGGTTTTTGGGCTGCTTGTGCAATGCCGATTCGAGGATGCTATCGGCTTGATGGAGGTCGCCGACAGCAGAAAGGAGGTTGCAGTAAGCGACCAATGCTGCTTGGTCGCCGGGGTTCAAGGAGATGGCCTGCTGGTAGTAAATCATCGCCTTTCCCGGCCTGCCCAATTTTTCAGACAAATGGCCTGCGGTGCGGTAATAATAGCTGTTGGTAGAGTCCAATCCGATCAACTGCTCTACCCTGCCGAGCGCGGATCGGTAGTCGAGCATCTGCTCCTCTATGGTCGCCAGATAGTTGAGGGAAGACACATGGACGGAGTCTTTTTTCATCACTTCTTTGAAATAAATCTGCGCCTCTTGCAGGTTGCCCAACTGGAAATAACAGTAACCTACTTTTGATAAATATTCGGGATTGAAAGGGTCGTTGCGCTGGCATTCAAAAAAAAGTTCGAGGGCTTGTTGATACTTGAATGCCTGCATTTCCTGCAGACCTTCGTGGTACAAAGAGTCGAGATCAGATTGGGCATTTGCCCGATAGGGCGCAAAAAAAAGGATGGCGAGGAGGAGGAGAGGAAGTTGTTTCATGGGGCAAAGATAGAGAAAGATGAGCTGTTCAGCTAAATTTTAGGCTACTTAACGTAATTAACAGTTTTTTAATTTTTACAGAGTTTTATAATTCATTTTTAATAAAAAAGGCCAGCAATGTTTGTCAATATATTGAAAGTAAGAGATATTAGCCGCTGATTTACAGCCCCGTGAAGCAGATTTTCATAAATACAGCCTGTCCCTGTTTCAATATTTTGCCCAAATCCTTTTGTTTGCCATTTCCACAAAACACAAAAAAACATGGCCAGCATTTGGTAAATGCAAAACACTATTCAAACAAGGCAGTCATTTTTTATTCATTTTAAAATAATAAGTATGAAACAAATCACAACCTTATTGGCACTGATTGCCTTTTTCTGTATGCCCTTTACAGAAAGTTTTGCTCAAAGCACCATCTCTGGAACAGTTACAGACGATAACGGCCTGCCATTGATCGGGGCCTCGGTACTTGTGAAAGGGACCTCAACCGGCACCGTAACTGATGTTGACGGGAATTACTCATTGACTGTTGACAAACTGCCCGTCATTCTCGAATTCACTTACACAGGTTATTTGGGTAAGGTGATGGAAGTCACATCGGAGACTGCCAACGTAAGCCTTGCTACGGGGATCAACATCGATGCGATAGTAGTTACTGGAACACGGGGAAAACCACGGACGATTCTAGAATCTCCTGTCCCCATTGACAACATCAATGCTGCCGACCTCCTCCGCAGCGGTCAGAACAGCCTCGACCAAATGATCAACTACAAGGTGCCTTCCTATAATTCTACCAACCAGACGATCTCGGATGCCACCGCCCATTTTGACCCTTCTGAATTGAGGAACATGGGACCTTCGAGGACATTGGTACTGGTAAACGGAAAGCGGAAAAACCAATCTGCATTGGTTTATGTAAACGACACACCGGGCAAAGGAGAGGTCGGTGTCGATATGAAAAGTATTCCGACGGCAGCTATCGAAAGGGTCGAAGTGCTACGTGACGGGGCTGCTGCGCAATATGGCTCAGATGCAGTTGCCGGGGTAATTAATATCGTACTGAAGGAAAGGACAACCGGCGAGGTAACGCTCGGGGGCGGGGTGACCACAGAAGGAGACGGTTGGACTTATGAAGCAGCCGTCAACAAGGGCTTTGCCGTAGGCGATGGTTTCCTGAATTTGACAGGAAGCTTTTACCACCAAGACTATACAGACCGCGCAGGCGAACCGGGCGGCGACGGGCTGTTCGGGGTCATTTTTGGTGATGACGACATTTTGAACGGGACTCACCCCTGGATAAAGGAAAACCCAGATTTGGGCATGACCGTTGGCCAACCGGAATACGACAAGTATTCATTCTCTGCGAACTTTGGCCTGCCCTATGGGGATGGAAATGGGAAATTTTATGCCTTCGGGGCCTATACCAAAAGGGACGGAAAATCTTTTGCGCTGTACCGTGCCCCATATTGGATCACAGACGACGCAGGCCTTCTAACCCCACCAGGGCAGCCCTACCAAGGTTTTCAACCTACATTTGAAACTGCGATTGATGATATCACATTCAGCATTGGCAACAAATACAATTTCAACGGCTGGAACACGGACATCAGTCTTACGGCAGGTTCCAACAGTGTTGACTATACCATCGGTAATACAATCAATGTAGCTCTTTTGCCAAACAGCCCCACCAATTTCAATGCAGGGGCATATACCTTTGGAAATATACTGGGCAATATTGACATTTCAAGGACAATCGACAATTTTACCATTTCCTTGGGAACAGAGGCGAGAAGGGAAAATTTCAAAGTTGAGGCAGGTCAGGAAGAATCCTATGTTGATGGAGGGGCGCAGTCCTTCCCCGGCCTACAGCCCAGCAATGCACTGGACGAAAACCGCACCAATATCGGAGTGTATGGCGGAGTGGACTGGGATGCAACAGAGTCCTTTCTGATAGGCGGGGCAGTCCGGTACGAGAATTATTCTGACTTCGGCAGCAACTTCTCTTGGAAGTTAAACGCCCGTCAATTGTTTGGAAACAATAAAGGTGCAGTAAGGGCTTCCGTTAGCACTGGGTTCAGAGCGCCTTCTTTGCACCAGATTTA
>DROJ01000004.1 GCA_011321935.1 Bacteroidota bacterium
AAAAAAAAATGTAATTTCATCCTTTGGTGGAAGTAGCATAATTTATCTTTTTGGTGAAAGACATATCTATGCTTTCTTCCCCTTTTTTCAATGAAATCTCTTTACTTTTTTTCTAACAAGGTGTTGATGTATAGTAGTATGTAGCGGACTATTTATTTTTTGGTAAATACCACATTATCAAGGATTTGGCGAACTAATCACTAATCAACTAATTACGAATCACTGCAGTAGTGGTCAAGTGTTCACAGTGTAATATTTAAACCCAAACCCAAACAATATGCGGCCGGGCCACCCTCCAACCTTTTTGCCCCAGCCTGCTGTCTTAGCTGACAAATAAGCCGGAGTACATCCCCGACAATATATTTTTTTTTTTGCGAATTAGGGCTTAATAGAAGGCATTGTTTTTCGGCCAGTTATGTGCCGGAAGTTGTCAACTTTAATCCGACCAACCCTTTGCTTGCCGATCGGTTAAAGGACCGAAGCCCAAATTCGTATTTTTTACAAAAACACTTAAGGAGTGCCTTTGGAAAAACCGGCTACGGTTCCTTGCACTCCGTTTCCTAAAAATTTTAAAACATGAAAAATTTACCACTTTTTGCCGCTGCCGCCCTGCTGCTGGGCGTATCCACCTTTTCAAGTTGTATCAAGGACAAATGCTCCCGTACCGTCACCTACATTTCGGTCGAGCCTGTTTATGTGACACTGGAGGAAGTCCGCAACTCGACTGCCGTGCGGGAAGAGCCCCGCGAGCTGAAAGAACCGGGGCAGATTTATTATTACAACAACACTATGTACGTGGTGGAAAAACGGGAGGGCGTCCACGTCATTGACAACACCGACCCCCGCAACCCCGTGAACACGGCCTTCATCAAAATTGCCGGCAACCAGGACATTGCCATCAAGGACGGCCTTATGTATGCCAACAGCTATGTGGACATGCTCGTCATTGACCTGCAAGATTACCAGGTAGTAGGCCGGGCAGAAGGCATCATACAGCCCTTTTGGGAAGACCTTGCAAACGACCGCATTTTAGTGGAATACGTGGAAAAAGAAGTTACCGAAGTCATGAGCTGTGAGGAACAGGATGCCCTGATAGAACGGGGGGGCGTCTTTTTTGGAGGCCCCATGTTGGCAAATGCCGAGGCTGTTTTCGATGCCAACCTGAGCAGTGCCGGGGGCACGGGCATTGCTGGTTCGCTCGCACATTTTTCCATCATCGGCGACTACCTATATACCATTCAGCACGACGGGTATTCGATGGATATTTTTGACCTCACGCAGCCCACCGAACCGGCACATGCCAACACCGTGCGGGTGGGCTTCCACCTCGAAACGCTCTTCCCTTATGGCGACAAGCTGTTTGTCGGCTCCAATGTCGGCATGTTCATTTATGACAATTCTGACCCCGTGAACCCGGTCGAACTCAGCATGTTTGAACATGCACGGGCCTGCGACCCGGTATTTGTTTACGGCGATTATGCCTACGTCACTCTGTGGGACGGAAGCAGCTGTGGCGCCGGCCCGAACCAATTGGACGTCATTGATATTTCCGACCTGGCCAAGCCCGTTCTCAAAAGTTCATTTACACTGCAAAACCCGCACGGGCTGTCGGTCAAAGACAATGTGCTGCTGCTCTGCGAGGGCGATTTCGGCTTTAAATCATTCGACAACAGCGACCCGCTCACCGTCGGCGACCACCTCTTGGGCCATGCCAAAAACGTCCACGCCACCGATGTTATCTCCCTTCCGGGAAATGCGGATGTAGCGATGGTCATTGGCGAAGGCGGCTTTTACCAATATGGTTTTGATGATCCTGAAAACATGGAATTATTGAGCGTGATCGAGGTGAAGCGGTAAGTTTTGTGCCAGCAATGGGCTTTGTATTAAAAAAAAAAAAGCATGAACAACCCCGGATTATGGACTTCCATAATCCGGGGTTGTTTTTTTGGGGTTGCTAAATGTAACCGCAAATCGGGGAGGCCGCCGGTGCCCACCTTTTGCCTTTACTGAACATGATGCCGTCATGCTGGCAAGTGTCCTCAATTCTCCTGCCGCCGTGCAGGCCAGCATCTACGTCGTCAAGGCATTTGTGCAGATGCGCAACATGGTCGGAATGTACCAAGAACTGGAGCGGCGGCTCGCCGAACTGGAAAGTCAGTTTGGTGAACAGGGCAAAAAAATAGACGGCATACTGGTGGTCCTCCGGTGAGGTGGTTCAACAAATCTGGACATTTTTTTAAGATAGTCCAGATTTATTGAACTACCTCAAGTAGTCGAGTTTAATTGGTGGCGTAAATTGATTCAGCGTTCCGACAATTTCTCCAACAACCATTCTTTTTCGGGCAGGAGTTCTTCCCTTTGAATATCCTGTTCAAGTGATGAGACGGCTTTTTTATCATAGCGGTTGACCTTCATCAGTTTCATGGTATAGCGGATGATATTTTTCCATAGTTGGTAATGATAGCCGATATTCCTCTTCCTCCGAATAAACATGCGCATGGATTTGAGCAGCGAGTCGAGGGATTCAAATTCGTCCAGTTCATAATATATCTTTACCTGCAAGACCTTGGCGTTCATGTGGTTGAGCAGGTCGTCGTAATCGGCGAGCGGCAGGTGGGACAGTGCCTTGCGGTAATTTTTCCTGACAAATTCGAGGCGGGCCATATTGAGGTTGTAAGCGGTAACGTTGTGCGGGGGGGCGAGGTGTTTTTTATAATTGTTGATAAACTCCCCCACCCAGTCAGGCTCGTCAATGCGGAGGGCGATGCCGACAATATTGTTGAACGTGGACCTGGAAATTTTTCCCTTGTCTAGGAGCAATTCCAGTTCAAGCCCTTTTTTGTACAGGTCAAGTGCTTCATAAAAAAAAGCCTTTTGGTTGTCGTTTATTTTCCGGATGCAAAAATTCAGCCCGGCAAGGTATATGTCCCGGAATTCTTCGCCGGTAAAATTGTCCGCGCACTGGAACAGTATATTTTTAAAACCCTCGAATTCTTTTTCAGTGCCTGTTTTAAATAAATTAATAAAATGGAAATACACCATAATAGAAGGAGCCTCATTATAGGGGGGCTGTTTGGCCAGTTCCATCAGTTCGTTGAGCAGCGGTATTTCATGCTCGTCGCCCGATACTGCCTGCAGGGAAAGTGAAAAACTTGCCAGCCGGAGTTTTGTGCTTGCAAAAGAAAGGGTGAGGTTGCTGTCCATGTTTTTGAGGTTCAAATCTTTTTTCTTTCCCGTTTCGGAAATGTGCAGGTAGTTCTGGTATTCCAAAAAATATCTTGCGTGATAATAATCCGAATTCCGCAATGGTTGACTGTCGGTTGCATTTAAAGAACAATTCATGGCTTTGCGGAAATTCCTGCCCAGTTTTCTTCTCCGGCATGCGGCCACCAGCAATTTTTCTTTTTCAAAAGGCCTGCTTTCCACCTCTTCCATTATCAAAAATTTTTCTAATACCTTGTTGAGCCTGCTGATGGCCAGCCGCAGTTTTTGGCCCTCGTATTCCGCCCCGGGAAAAACATGGGAAAAGGCTTCCCTTTTCGATACACCCCCATTTCCCCCTGACTTTGCAGCGGCCAAAAACCCGTACAGTTTCACCAAGTCTTTCCTCATGTTGAATGCCGGCGAAGCGAGGAACCTGCCGAATTTGGAAATTTCTTGATGGGAAAAGCTGCTGATTGTCTCCCAAATGAAAGTTTTTGTCATGGTATTCTTGCTTGGCTATTTGTACAAACATAAATATTATTGCCATAAAATGCAGCCCGATAAGTAAAATATTGCTGAAAAACAATGTTTTACCAAAAAACAAAGGAGCCTTGCCATGCCCAGATGGGTGTACAAATGTGCAAAATTGTATTTGATTAATGGAGAGCCTTTGGTCAAATTTGAACTGTCAAAACAAATGTTTATTTCAATGTTCTCACAATGCCATTCCCGGTCCACAAGTGCTTTGGCACGGAAGGCAATAGCTGAATCAAAACAATGCTGACCATGAGTAAAAAATTTAACCTACGGAACAAGCCTTTTTTCGTTTTTCTTTTTTCTGTATCCGCGCTTTTTTTGCCGAGGCTTGAAGCACAGGACTCACTGGCCCTCGTTGCCCTTTACAATGCTACCGACGGGGACAACTGGACAAACAACACCAATTGGCTGGTACCGGGGCAAGCCCTTTCCTCTTGGTTTGGGGTCACTGCCAATGCAGGGGGCGAGGTCACTTCTTTATCCCTGTTTAGCAACAACTTAACAGGGACAATACCCCCGGAAATCGGCAATTTGGAAAGCCTCTGGAATTTGAATTTAACCAACAACGACTTATCGGGCGAGATACCCGCCGAGATTGGCAACCTGTCCGGCCTGCAAAATTTAGGTTTAATGAGCAATCAATTGTCGGGCGAGATACCCACTGAGATCGGCAATTTAGAAAGCCTCTGGAATTTGAATTTAGCCATCAACGACTTGTCGGGCGGGATACCCGCTGAAATCGGCAATTTGGAAAACCTCCAGAATTTGTATTTAAGGAACAACAACTTATCGGGCGGGATACCCGCTGAAATCGGCAATTTGGAAAACCTCCAGAATTTATATTTAAGGAACAACGACTTATCGGGCGGGATACCCGCCGAGATTGGCAACCTGTCTAACCTGACAACATTGGATTTATCGGCCAATCTGCTAACAGGAACGATACCCCCTGAAATCGGCAATCTATCTAACCTGATAGATTTGGATTTAAGGTACAACGAATTGTCGGGCGAGATACCCGCTGAAATCGGCAATATGGAAAGCCTCCAGTTTTTGGATTTAGGTATCAACGAATTGTCGGGCGGGATACCTGTTGAGATATCTAATTTGAACAATATGGTGTGGCTGGTTTTAGACAACAACAACTTGTCGGGAGAGCTGCCCATAGAACTGTCCAATTTGTCAAACCTGACTGGGATTTATTTGTTAGAAAACCAATTGTCCGGTTGTTTCCCAATTAGTTATGAAGTTTTTTGCGACATTGATTATGATTTTTCCGGCAACCCGGACTTACCCGGCGGTGGCGACTTTGCATCTTTTTGCAATGATTTATCAGGAGCATGTGAACCCTCGTTGGGCGGTCAGGTCAAATTTGACGAAAACGGGAATTGTGCAAACGATATGGCCGAAACGGGATTATATGGCTGGACAATAAAAGCAGTTTCGGGCAGTGGTGAATATTATGCGTATTCAAAGATAGATGGCCTTTATGCCCTCAACCTCCCGCTCGGCAACTATGATATTGAGGCCTTCCCGCCCAACCCCTTGTGGCAGGAAAACTGCACGGGAATTGTGAACCTCGATATTGTCAATGCCGACAGTACCTACACCGTTGATTTCCCCGGCAGCGCTATTGAATTTTGTCCTTACCTGACCGTTGATATTTCTGCGCCATTTCTCCGCAGGTGCTTCGACAATGTATATTACCTGCATTATTGCAACGAGGGAACGGCCACCGCAGAAAATGCTTTTGTCGAAATAACATTCGATTCTTTGATAAGCGTTGATTCTGCCTCTGTTGCGATATCTGCACAAAATGGCAATACCTATACATTCGACCTCGGCAATATAGATGTCAACCAATGTGGTACTGTCAATATTTATACAAATATATCTTGCGACGCCGAGAGCGGACAAACACTTTGCGCCGAAGCACATATATTTCCCGACAGCCTTTGCGCGGCGGGCAACGCCAACTGGTCGGGCGCCTCCGTACAAGTGACCGGAAACTGCACGGGCGGCGATGTCGTTTTTACCATCGAAAATATCGGGGACGAAGATATGCTCGTCCCCAGTACCTATATCATCATCGAAGACGAGGTGGTGCTGATGGCCGACCCAGAAACATTCTTGCTGGATAGTGGTGAAAGCGTGGACATAGAACTGGTTGCAAACGGCTCCACTTATGTTTTGCAAGCCATGCAGGTAGCCAACCATCCCGGGCTTTCCATGCCTTCGGTGGCCTTGGAGGGCTGCGGCACCAACGCCAACGGCACGTTCAGCACGGGCTTCGTCACGCAGTTTCCTGAAGACGACGCCGACCCCTTTGTTTCCATTGATTGTCAAGAAGTGGTCGCCTCTTGGGACCCCAACGACAAACGGGGCTTCCCAAAAGGATATGGCGACGAGCATTTTATCGAAAGGGGACAGGATATAGAATACCATGTCCGGTTTCAAAATACGGGCTCGGACACGGCCTTTACGGTGGTGGTGAAAGACGGAATATCCTCCGATTTGGATTTAACAACTTTCCGCCCCGGCGCAAGCAGCCACCCATATATTGTAGATTTTTTGGGCGACACACTGCAATTTACTTTTGACCACATCCTCCTCCCCGACAGCAATACCAACGAGGCCGCATCGCATGGTTTTGTGAAATTCAGGATAGGCCAAAAACCCAACCTGCCCTTGGGCACGGTCATCGAAAACAATGCGGCCATCTATTTTGATTTCAACGACCCCGTCATCACCAATACGACCAAACATAAGATCGGTGAAAATTATTTTGAAATAACCGCTGTGGAAAACCCTCTTTTCCCGGGCATGGAAATAAACGTTTCCCCCAATCCTTTCGACAGGCAAACAACCATTTCCGTCAAAAATATATTTTCCGGAAATGCCGAACTATCGCTCTACAATACCATGGGAGCAATGGTGGCCAATAAAACTTTCGATGGGAACAAACTGCTGCTGTCGCGCGAAGGCCTGCCCTCGGGTATATATATATTTAAATTGACCGTGGACAGCGCTTTGGCTGGGACGGGGAGGTTGGTGGTGCAGTGACAGGAGCATGACCCCGATTTTGAATGCCCGGATTGGCATCAGGTCTGCAAATTTATGGAGGCCTTGTAACCCGGACGGAAGTCCGGGCAGCCCAACCGGGCAGTACCCCAGAAGGAAGTCCGAGTCCCTCCCCCGGACTTCCGTCCGGGTTACTGCCCGGCTACTACCTTGCCTGTGGCCACGCCGCTGTCCATTTGGATACGGACGAGATAGACCCCCGGCGTCCAGTTCCTGCTATTTATTTTCAGCAATTGTTTGCCAGCGGCAGGTTTGTTTATTTGCGAAGCGAAAACCACTTTTTGGCCGATCAGGTCAAGTATTTTTACATTTATGTTCTGGCTTTTTTGCAAATAATATTGCAGGTAAAAATGGCCGCCGCTCGGGTTGGGGAAAACAGAAAGGCCGATGGCATCCGCCAAATTTTCTTTCGTATTTACCAGCGGGGAAACGATGGTGGAAACGACGCTGTCGCAGCCGTTTTCCGCAACCAATATTTCCGTAAAAACAGTGTCTGCAAAAATTTGCACGCCATTATAAAACGCCCCGTAAATTACATTTTCCAAAATGGTATCGGCAAATACAGGCTCGACCTGCAGCGACAAAACGACGGTGCTGTCGCAGCCCCCGGCAGACGGTAAAACGGAAGTATAAACCCCCGTTTCGGTGAGCGCCTCCCCATTGAAATCAAATGTCCCGCCCTCGCAAATGGCCGCCGAAAAAGCCGAACCCGCCTCCTCCAAAACGGTCAGGTCGAGCACGACAACCGAGTCGCATCCTTGCGCAGAATTTAGCGAAGCGGTATAAATGCCAGACTCAAAATATTGCTGCCCGGCCAGTTCGGCATACTCCCCAAAACAGATGGTCGCAGCCTGCTGGTTTTCAAAAACAGGCCAGACGGCAAGCGAAAGGACGACCGTGCTATCGCAGCCCGCAGCCGAAATATAGTTGGCCTCGTAACTCCCCTCTTCGGTCAATGTGCTGCCATTGAACACATATTCTTCGCCTTCGCAAATGCCCGCAGACTGCTCCACGTACAAGTGGTCGGACAGCTCCAAATTGAGCTGTACGAGGCTGTCGCAGCCGTTCGCCGAGGTCAGTATTTGTTCATATTCGCCGGGCGCCGTTAGCGTCTGATCGCCAAAAACATATCCGCTGCCCTCGCAGATCTGCGCCTCGATATGCGTCGGCTCGTTTTCAAAAACGCTCAGTTGCAGGGTCACCAAACTATCGCAGCCGTTGGCCGAAGTCAGCACCGCTTCGTAAGTGCCGCCCTCGGTAAGCGTTTGCCCAAAAAACTCAAAACTGCTGTCCGGGCAAATAGCGGCAGTGGCCGTCGAGCTTTGCGGCTCTTCTATTTCCAAATCCAAAACCACCAAGCTGTCGCAGCCGTTGGCGGCAGTCAGCAGCGCCTCGTAAGTCCCTGCTTCGGTGAGCATTTGCCCCTGAAAACCAAATGCCCCGCCTTTGCAGACCATCGCTGCCAACTGTGTTTCAAAATTTTCTAAAACGGTCAGGTTCAAGGTCACCAAGCTGTCGCAGCCATCCGCGGAGGGCAGCGTAGCTTGGTAAATGCCCGCCTCCGATAGGCTTTGCCCATAAAAAAGATAAGTCCCGCTTTCGCAAATCTGAACGTCCAGCTCCGATTCATGGACTTCGGAAACTTCGAGGTTCAGCGTGACCACATTTTCGCAGCCGTTGCTTGCGGCGACAACGGTTTGGTAAACACCTGCCTCCGTCAATGCCTGCCCATAAAAATCATATTCCCCGCTTTCGCAAATCTGCACATCCAGCTCCGTCTCAAAATTTTCCAGCACTTCGAGGGTCAAAACCACGGTGCTGTCGCAACCGTTGGAAGCAGTAAATCCGGCTTGGTAGGTACCGGCAGCAGTCAGGTTTTCGCCAGCAAAAAAGTAGCCCCCGCCCTCGCAAATAGAAGCCTCCTGCACCGTGCCTACATTTGGCAAAACCTGCAGGACGGTGTACAAAAAGCTGTCGTAAGCTGGCTGCTCGAATTTTTCCACCAACATTGTATCGGCCTCGATTTGCTGCCCATTGAACCACCCGCCGGCGCATATTTCGAGGGTTTGGAGTTCAAATACTTTTGGTTTTTCAATGGTATGAAAAGTGGTGTTCGTGATAACGGGCGCATTGGAATCAAAATAAATACCGGCCCTGTTTTCGATCACGTCGCCGGGCTGCACATTTTGCTTTGGCGAAACAATAAACTGCACAAAGCCCTGGGAACCAGCCAAATCGGTCGTGCTGTCCGGCAAATTGATGTCGGGAAACCTCAACTTCAAAATGCCCCTTCCATAAATTTCATATTCATAAAAATGGCTCGATGCGCCGGGGCGGAGCCTTGTCAGGTCCAATTTTGCGTCCAGCGTATCCAAGATAAAAACCTGCCGGGCAGTGTCGTTGCCAGTGTTTTGGAAGCGGATCAAATATTCGATCTGGTCCCTCTTTTTGACAAAATGCTCCTCCCCGTAACCGAGCGGGAAGCCTTGCTTTTCGTTGGGGTCGAAGGCCGCTTGGTTTTGGGTGCAGTCGGTATCAATGAACATTTCGGGGTCGCCCAAAAACCGTTGGTTGACGAAGCCCGTGCTGAACGTTCCGCCCGCATTGTTGCCGCAGCCCTCTACCCATGCAACGGGCACATTCGGGAACGGGTGGAAAGGCTCTTGCTCCAGTTCGAGCCGCCAAGTAGAGCCATTGGCAGGCAGCGAGATCAGCATGGATTCGTTCGGCTGCAGCAACTGCTCCACCCGTCCCGGACGGTACATCACCGCATCTTCGATGACCACAAAATCGGCGGGTACGCTAAGGGCCGCCGTACCAACATTGGTGATGGTAAACCGGCTGGAATCGGTGCAGCTTGCCTCCACTTTCAGGCTTGCCCCCGACCACAAGGGATGGGGCGGGGCGCAGTCGGCATCGGGGAAAATATGCGCCTCGGTGCAGTGCGTTTCGGCTATTTCGACATCGCAGGCCAAAAATGCTTTGAACCAAAACTCGCCACATTCGTCGGGGTCGAGGTCGCCTATTTCAACTGAAAAAACCTGCCCGCCCAGCGGGGTCGCACCGATGGACGAATAAACAAAAGTGAGGTCGGGGTCGAGGGTGATTTCGACATGGGCACCCTCGGCGCTTACCGTTCCCTCGTTGCAGTATTTTACATAAAAGAAATTATTATCGGCACAGCGGCGGAGGATGTTATTGCTGATGTCAATAGTCAATGACGGGCAGGGCAGCCCATTGAAAACAGAAAAATCCACCGCTGCCACGGCAGGGGTGCCGGCCAGAGACACGGCGACATCATTGGTACAGATGCCATAAGTATTGCTGGCGGCGGAGAGGCTGACGGTGTAGTCCCCCGGCTCGACGGTGATGGAATAAAAGCCGTTGTTGTCGGTCGTTGCGACAAAAGTGCCGTTGGCGCCAGTGGCCGTTACGAGCCAGCCGCTGAGGGGCATTTCGCCTGCATCGGTTTGGCAATTGCCGTTTGCGTCCACCAGTACAAAGCCCTTTACGACCGAACAATCCGACTGGTCCAGTTCGACGGTAAGGCAGTCTTCATCCGAGCAATATTGGCCGCTGGAAACAACAGAAAGGCAATAAGTGCCCGCAGCGTCTATGACCGGGTTCAGGGTATTGGCGCCGGCGACGATATGCCCGTCGGTGGTTGACCATTGCGCAGAATAAGCCGCGGCATTGCCGCCAGTCACCACAGCCTGCAGCTCGATTTCTGGTTCAGTGCAGGTCAAAACGGCAGGGTTGACCCCTGCTTCCAGCCCAAATACATAAACAGAATCAGTGGCCGTGGCGCCTGTTCCCTCATCGGTTACGGTCAAGAAATACCAGCCTTGCTGATTGACCATCGGCGAAAGGGTGTTGGCCCCGCCCGTGATGCAACAATTGCCGGCCTCCCATTGATAGCTTATGTTGGCCCCAACGGAAGAACCCGTCCCGTCCAGCGAAACGGAAGTGCCGCTGCAATCAACAGTCGCCGGGGGGCCCGCTTCTGCGGTTACCTGCGGAAAGACCAGTTCGAATAGGAACAAGGTATCGCAGACCCCGCTTTCGGAGCAATAAATTTCGTGAAAACCCGGAGCCGAAAAAACCTGCCCGCAGATTTCATATTCCCCGCCAGGCGGCAGCGAAATGCTCCCAAGATCAATGGCCGGCGGGTCAATAGGGAGTACCGTTGCAACGACCGTACTGTCGCAGCCCTGATAACTCGTCAGGTTGAAAGTATAAACGCCGGGATCGCAAACCTGCTCGCCCGCAATTTCTGTGCAGCCGCCGATGCACAAGTTTTCCGTTATATTAGTGACCGGCAGATCCTCTACATTTACAAAACTGCAAAGCTCTATCGGCCCCGGCCCACAGCTCAACTCGACCTCCGCTATCACGCAAAGTTCGACCGGAGCCACTGCCTGCAGCCAATGGACCGTAACCGTCGTGCCTTCTGAAGGACCGATGATTTCGCCAAAAGGGGTCGGCGGGTTCCAACTCACCAATATATAGCAAGGGTCATCGGGGATAGAGTAGGTCACTGTCGCACCGGTGCAAACTTCGGTCGGCCCGGAAATTTGGGCTTGTGTGCCCGATGCCAAGAAAAAGGCCAGGAATGCAGCCACGAAAACCCGCCGGGTTTTAGCGGTAATATTCATGGACATATTTTTCATAAAAGGCTGACTTTCAGCCAGATGCAGTTGAAAATTTTCGTTCGTAAAATGGGAAGCCGTACCTTTTTTTCTCATGATGATTCTTTTGTGTTTATGATAAAAAAAACTTCTCAACCTGACCTGCTTTGTTGTTTTAGTGAAATGACAAAAATAACCTGCTGAATAGGATTGAACACAGATTGAACTGATTGAACTGATTTTCACAGATTATTTGCGGTATTATTTAAATCAGTGAAAATCAGTTCAATCAGTTCAATCTGTGTTCAATCCTATTTGGTGGGTTATTTTTTGCCTGCCCCCTTAACAAGGTATTTTCATTTAAAATTGATGAACTTAGCTTTGCCTGTTTTCATCTGTTTTGTTCCCTTAGAATTCCAGAGCGGCGGCGTTCCCGAGAAGTCGGGACAAGTCTTGAACGCCGCACTCCACTCAATTAAAAGCTGTTGAAAATGCGGCGTTCAAGACTTGTCCCGACTTCTCGGGAACGCCGCCGCTCTGGAATCCTGATAAACAAAAAATCTGGGGCAATAAAAAATATCTTTTTGTTTTCAATAAATTTTGACGCTACAAATATTCGATTTCATTTCTTCCCAACAAAACACAAAATATCGGAATTGTAATTGTATTTTTATCCTAAATTTCAAAATCAATATTGATTATCAAGCAATTACCATAAAATTGTAATTCATTATTTTGAAAAACACATTTTTAGAATCCCTTTTTGGCCGCTTGTCTTTGAAAGAACTCCGGCAGTTGCAAAAATTTGTGGACTCGCCCTATTTCAACAGACGCCCCCAGTTGAGCAAACTGCTCGGCCACATCATCGAACGCTACCAGCAAAAACAGCCCGTCGTCAAAGCTGCTGCTTTCGGGGCGGCCTTTCCGCAGCGCAGTTTCGACGATCAATTATGGCGGCTCACTACCTCCCAACTGTTCAAACTGGCCGAACATTGGCTCGCCCTGCGCGAAGTGGAAGGGGAGGTCGTTTTTCCCAAACTCCCGCTCATGCGCTCCTATCGGCAGCTCAATTTGGACGAGCATTATCAAAGGGGCATGAAAGCGCTGCAAAACAAGCTCGAACAGGAAGGCCAACGGGCAGCAGAATTTTACGAATACCAATACCACCTGGAATGGGAAAAATACCGCTTCCTGTCCAGCGGAAAAAGGACGGAGGCCTTCAACCTGCAAAAAGTGAACGATGCGATGGACACCGCTTTTATCTCCCGCAAACTGAGGCAAGCCTGTTTTGCCATTTCGCACCAAGCGGTATTTAAAACAAAATACGATGTTGGCCTCTTGCCCGCCGTTTTGCAGCAAGTCGAGCAAAAGCGGAGCCTGCTCGGCATCCCGGCCATCGGCCTGTACTACTATTGTTATTTGGCGCTGTCGCAAAACGATGAAACGCATTTCCAGACCCTCATCCAGTCTCTCTCGCAACATGGCCTTGCCCTACCGCTCGACGAGCAGCGAAACCTCTACCTATTGGCCATCAATTTTGGCATCCGCCAAATCAATGCCTCGCGCCCCGTCTATGACCGCCCCGTCCTCGACCTCTATAAAATGGCTTTGGAAAAAGACCTGCTGACCGACCACGGGCGGCTCTCCCATTTCTCTTTCAACAATATCGTCGCCATTGCCGTGCGCATCGGCGAGACCGAATGGGTGGAGCGTTTTATCAACGAACAAAAAAACAAGCTCGAACGCAGCCACCGCAACGTCACCTACTCCCTCGGCATGGCCCGGCTGGAACATGCCCGGAAAAATTACCGCGCTGCCCTCCTCTACCTGCAAAAAGCAGATTACAAGGACTTCATCAATAACATCATCGCCAAGACGCTGCAAATGAAAATCTATTTTGAAACTAACGAAATGGAGGTACTCGAAGCCCACCTCCGCAACATGAAGGCTTATATAAAACGCCAACGGGCATTTGGCTACCACCGCGAAAACTACCTCAACATCATCCGTTTCACCCAGGCCCTGATGGCACTCAACCCTTTTGAAAAGGAAGGGAAAACGAAACTGCGCAAGGAGATCGAAGCGGTGGAAAGGTTGACGGAAAGGGATTGGCTGCTGGAGATGCTGTAACCCGGACGGAAGTCCGGGCAGCATGTGGACCGGACTTCCGTCCGGAAGAACGTTCGGGCAGTGTGTGCTAGGACTTCCGTCCGAACTCATGCTCGGACTTCCGTCCGACTGTCATGTTCGGACTTCCGTCCGAACTCCTGCCCGGACTTCCGTCCGAGTTACTAAAACTCAAACACCAGTTTGCCCCGTATCCCCATCCCTTTCACACCAAAGAGGTTCGGGATATTGGGGTGGCCTTCCAGATAGGTGAGGCGCCGCAGCAGGTCAATGCGGACGACTTTAAAGATGTTCGACACGCCCACACTGACCTCCATGTACGGCTTGTCATCGAGGGTATAAGTGACGGGAGAGCCGTCGGCTTCGCGGACAAACTGGATGAGGCCCGCATTTTTATTCGGGTTGTTCTTGTCGGTGAGGCGGCCATAGATGCCTTTGAAGGTGATGAGCTCGCGGAGTTTGAGCCTGCGCAGCAGTGGCACCCGGTTGAAAAAGAAGCCCTTGAAATAATGCTCGATGCTGACCGTAACGTACTCGTCGCTCACAAATTCCTGATAGTTCATCATATTGAAAGCCCCGGTGCGGTAGCCAAAGCTCTGGTCGGCACGCGGCAGGTGGAGCATGAAATAAGGCAGGCCCTTGCCGAAATATTTTCCGGCCTCCGCCTCAAAGCGCAGGTTGCCGAGCAGCGACATGTAGAAGCGCTTGAAAACGTTCAGGCTGGCGCTGCCGTAATTGTAGTCGCCGCCCAGCACGCCTTTCATGCCCGCTGCCAAACGGAGGGTGAACACGGGGTATTTATTGAAAAAAGGGAAGCGGTAATTATGGCCCTGCACGTACTGCTCGTTGGGCGCAAAACGGAAGGCCATTTCCAGTTCGCTTTTTTGGATTTCGGGCAGTGTGGCAGGTTCGCCCAGTTCATCGGTAAAGCCCAAGACCATGGTACCGACGGGGCGCTGCGTGGTGTTGGTATAAGTGGCGTCAATCGAAATATGGTTGTCGAATTCGAGGAAATACCTCGCCGAATATTTATCGAAAGAAAACATGCGGCTGCGGTTGCCGCGCTGGAAGGAGAGGAAAAAACTATCGGAACTGGAGTAGCGCAAAAGCTGCCCGACGAGGTTCACGTCGTGCCGGTACCTTACTTCAAAGAAATGTTTAGGGTTGGACAGGTAATCGTCCTTGAAGGAGTATTTAAGGGTGGCCGAGTATTTCCAGTTTTTGTCCCTCGTGCCATAGGCGAGGTAAGATTTCAGTTGCAGTTTGGGGTTGAATTTCAGGTTGGTCTCGCCGCCAAATTTGAGGCGCCAGCCCTCCACCGGGTTCCAGCTATAAAAATTGGCGATGTGGCCGATGTCGAATTTCCCCGCCGTTTTATAGCCCGCGAAGGCGAGTTTCATGATGGTCATGACGGTCTTAAAAGCAGGGGCATTTTGCAGGGTGTCTATCATTTCATAAACGCCCCGCTCGGTCTGGTTGAGGGTGTCGTGGCGGATGCTTTGCCAGTCGGCTTCGTCCTTTTCTTTGGCACCGTCCACGAGCACCACCTTTTCTGCGCCGCTGTAGATTTTGTCTTCCCGGGGCTTACCAAAAACAAAATTTTTGTACGACACATCGCGGTTGCCGAATATGCCCACCCCTTTTTTGAAAGCCCCAAAATCGAGGACTACCTTGTCCTTGGTCAGCACCCACACCCCGTTTTTTTCTTCAAACTCCTGCACTATTTTGAGGTCTTGCACAAAGTTCAGGTTGGCCGCTTTGACCATTCCGAGGTCGGCTTTTATCACGGCGTAAGTCCCTTTTTGGATGTACATTTTTCCTTTAAAAGCGAGGTTCTTTTTGTTTCTCGGAAAGAAGGAAATCTCGTAGCTGTCGTGGCCGTTCACCACTGCCATGCTGTCGGTGAGGTAGAAGTTGTAAAAGGTCGGGGCAAGGGGGTTGAGCGGCGTCATGAAGGCAAGGCCGAGCAGTTCCACGTTGTTTCCGTAGATGTTGATGTCGCGGTACATCACGTCCATCATGGTGGTCAGGTCGTCAATGTCCATGTACTCTTCGAGACTGGTCACCTTCACGGCGTTGCGGTATTCTTTGTGGCTTTCGGGACTTTTGCGATAATAGACCTTGGAGGAAATTTCTTGGATAAAAAAGGGCAAAAAAGGCTTGCCGTTCAGCGCGGAGGTGTCAACATAATCAAAGATAAACTGGAATTTTTTGAATGCCCGCCGCTTGCGCATCTTCTCTGGGTTGAAATTATTGAGGTCGAACTGCACCTTCTCGTACTTGTCGTATTCGTAAAATGACTGCCCTTCGATGCGGTTATTGCCTTTGTTTTTGATGGCTTTTTTCATGATGGCCACCGCAGGGTTGTCCTTGTTTTTGATGCGTTTCCTCTTTTTCCCCGTCACTGTGGCCGTTTTCAGTTCGATGGCATTCGACACCAGTTTTACCGTTATTTTTTGGCGGGTATTTTTTTCGATGGCAATGGTCTGCGTTTTGTAGCCGACATAAGAAAGGGTGATGGAACCGGAGGCGTATTTGGAGTCCAGTTGGAACTTGCCGTCAATATCGGTCTCGGTACCGATGTTGGTGCCGGTAAAGGCCACGTTCACAAAGATCAGCGGTTCTTTGGTACCGGCATCAATGACCGTCCCTTTTACGGTGGTCATTTTTTGCGAGAAAACGTTGGAGGCCAAAAACAGGAACAGCAGACCTGTATAAAGCCAGTTTTTGTTTTTGTGGAAGTGCATAAACTAAATTGATCTGATCATTAGACATCGAAACGAACAGCGACCCCCTATTAGGGCTTGTTGATTTTGATAAAAAAACAAAAAGTCACCGCTCACTTGAACCTACTGCAAATTGCCACATGGACGATAAATAAAACAGGCAACCGTTCAGCAGGCCCTTTGAGGCGATGCCTTTGCGTGGGGAGTGTGGGTGGAAAGGCGTTGCCTCAATATCTCGAATTGAGGCAACGCCTTTCCACCCACACTCCCCACGCAAAGGCATCGCCTCAAAGGGCCTGCTGAACAGTCGCTTAAATAGGTGCTTGCATCAGCACAGAAAGAACTTGTAAGCACCAAAAAAGTTGTGCCGCAACTTGAATTTGTGCCAAGAGCTGTCGGCACTTTTCCCAATCATTACAAACGCCATTTTGCGAAGCAGAAAAAATAAAAATGCTGCCTTTTGGTCCGTTCAAAAATAAATTTAGCACCGCCTATCCTTTTTTCAAAAATTGCTTTTTGTTAAATACATCCCCTGTCGCCAGCCTTACCTCACTTTTGGATTAAAAACGTATCCGTTCAAAACCACATGGCCTCCGCCCGTTCCGGCAACCGAGGATATATATCCTCGGCTGTCGGAACGAGCGGAGGCCATGTGGTTTTGAGCCGATACAAAAACCCCTCGCCTGCACAGGGCAGACAAGGGGGATATTTTTTTTGCCCGACTTCCGTCGGGGGTACTGTTTTGGCCCCGACTTCCGTCGGGGGTACTCCGTCGGGGTTACTGCAAAAGGATCATCTTTTTGGTGGCCGTATTCGTCGGCGTCTGCAATTGGTAGAACAGCACCCCGCCCGTGGGCAGTTCCTGCCGTTTGATGCTGACCTCGTTGTAGCCTTGCTCAAAAACCTGGTCATATGTTCGCAGCACATTTCCGGCAATGTCGTAAATAACCAGTTGGGCTTGGCTTGTTTCCGGCAAAGTGAAGCCGATATTGGTTACTTTTTTAAACGGGTTCGGTTGGTTTTGGAGCAATTGAAAAGCGGTTGAAGTCTGCATATTTGTTGGGTTTGAGAACGCAAGGTTCGGGTGGATCGGTATTTCTTGGTCGTCGTAGGCGAGGGCCTCGGTGTAGCGGGAAGTCATCGCTATCATCTCGCTGAGCCGCCCTGCCCGCTTGCTTTTGAAACGAAGGCTGAAAAGGGCGGCGTCCTTGGTTGCCATGACCGGCGAGGTGTGGTACCAAGCACCGGTCAGTACCCCGGCGGAGTGCCGCGATATATCGAACCTGTCCCCGGCAACGCCGGACAGCGTGCCCTTTTCAATGCCTTGTAATTCCAGATCAGTTTCAAATTCTAAAGTAAACTGTAAAGCGAGTAGGTTAAAATCTTGGTCCAAACGGAAGGGCAAGGTGAACTCCTCACCTGCTGCCACTTCCCGGTCTTCCAATAGTATGTTCATTTTTCCTGCGCTGCGCTCGTCCACGTTGCTGCCGTTGAAATTGGCGGAAGCGCTCCCGTTTACATCGCCGATTTTTACAGCTATAAAATCCGCGTCGGTAACGTCGTTGCTCAGGTTGACGAAGTTCGCCGTTTCAGGGTATGCCGGGCTGAACGGGTTTTGTGGGTCCGGGAAATTATAGTCCGCTTTCACAAAACGCCAAGAGTCGTTGTCCGGGAAATCATAATATACCTGCAGGATCAATTTGCGGAGCTGAACCACATCGTAAGTCGTAATGCTGCCGCTGTTGTTCACGTCCGCAGCGATCAGTTTGTACGGCGAGTCGAGCGGGGCGATGTTGAGCACATGCCGCGAGATCAGCACGAGGTCGAAAGTGGTCACGCCGTTGAGGGGGCCGTCGTCTTTCCACGGCGTCACTGCGTAGTTGCTGCCGACGCCCAATCCTTCAAATTCATAATTGCCCGCGCCATCGGTCATGTACGACATGGACGCCGGGTTGATGTCAACGTGTACTTCGGGTAGTTCTTCGCCCATCAAGGTTGCTATCCCGCCGCCGATCATGGCATTGTTCACCACCACGGGGTCATCGTTGCAGAGGTTCATGTTGTCTTGGATAGTGACCTGAGTCAAGCAAAAATCCGAGTTGCCGGCCTCGTCCGTCACCCATACTTCCACGTCGTGAACGCCCTCTCCGTCGCAATCAAAAACGAGGGAAGGCACCGGCGGGTCAGTATTGCCCACCAACCTGATGGTAAATACGAGGTCATCGGCAGCCGTACAATTGTCGAAGCTGAAATAGTCGAGCTGGTCGGCAGTCACGACGGCCATTATTTCGGGGGTCGCATTTTCCATGAACTGGAGTTCGCCGATCAGGCCATCTTTACAGGCCGGGGTCGGCAATTTCAGGTCGGTCACGGTGATGGTGTTCGAGCAATAGGATTTGTTCCCACAGCCATCGGTAACGGTATATTTAATGGTATGCACCCCTTCGGGGTACAGGCCGCTCGCATTGGCGCCGTTGGAAATGGCAAAGGGCGAGTCGTTGGTAATTGTCAAGTCTTCGTTGGTGCAGTCAGCGAGGGCTGTGGCCGAAAGTATCTGGACATTTCCAAAAGTACAGGTAGCGTCCAAAGCGAAAGTATCGCTGGGCGGGCAGAAGGTAATGTTGGGCGGCAAGGTGTGCATCACTGCAATGACTTGCTGCTCCTGCCAAAGCCCCACGCCCGGTGTTGAGGGGTCGTACTGGCACCAGTCCATCACTTTCCAGGTCCGTACTATTTTATAGCAGGCAGGAAAATCAATTTCAAAAACCATGTCCGAGTAGCTCATGGCGATCATTGCACAGGCCTGCGCAGGAACGACCGGTTGGTCGAAACCAGCGGGCAGGTCGCTCGGCTCTAAGTCCGAAGGCAGCGTACAATTATTGGAAGTATCAAAATAATCGGCGGGGAAAACGATGCTCGTGCCGTCAAAAGGCGTTTGGTTTTCCACCGTAATGGTCTGCATACAAGTGGACTCATTGTCGCTGGCATCAGTCACTGTCCATGTCCTCGTTATGGTTCCCGTACCGCACTGGCTGATGTTAAAAACAGAATCAATCACTGTCGTAAAATCGCAGCCGTCCATGATGAAGGCCGTTCCAAAAACAGAGAGGTCAGAATAATCTGCTTCGCAATCAATGGTCGTCGGTAAGGGGCAGGTCAGTGCCGGGGCTAATTTGTCGTTCACCAAAACCCTTGTCATGCAGATATTAAATGACGATGGATTGGTGGAGTCTATCACCTTCGTTTGCACCATAATAGTGTCAGGCCCGACGTCGGCACAAGTGAATGTTACCGTCGGCCCAAATGCGCCTCCATCCCGGTTCACTTCAAAATCCAGCAAAACAAAAGGTATGCAATTATCGGTGCTGCCATCGTCAAATGCCTCTGCCTCCAAGATGGCTTCGCCGTTTGAGGAAAGGCTCACTACCTTGATGCCGTCGCAAACGGCAGTGGGGGTCTCGTCGTCTTCGATGGTCAGGGTCGCTTCGCAAAGGGAAACATTGCCGCAACTGTCGGTCACCACATAGTTCATCACGTACTGGCCTTCGGGCACATTGTCGAACGCCAGCCCGTTGCCCGATTGCCCGGGTATGTTGGCCTCTATTTTGAAAAGGCTGCAATTGTCGGTAACGGTGGGCGTCGGCAAAACAATGTCTGCTGCGCACTCCGAGGTATCGGTCGGGAAAACAATATTCGTTTGGCAGGTCACGACGGGCGGCACGGTGTCCACCATCCTTATTAACTGAACAGAGTCAACATTCGTGCTCGTACAGGCATTCAAGATAGACCAAGTGCGCCGTATCAACATGCCGCCCCCGCAAAGCGAAGTGGTATCATCAACAGGCGCGAACAGTTCAATATTGCAGACCCCGTTGTTGACTATCGGCCTGCCGTTGATGGTCGGCACACCGGTAATGGACACATCGGCACTTTGGGTGCATTGCAGCACGGTGTCTTTTGGAAATTCAACGTCGGTAGTATCTGATTTCAAAACAAAAATTTCCTGGTCGCAACTCGCCGTGTTACCGCTGTCGTCAGTTGCGGTAAAGCTCCAAGTTATTTTTCCGTAAAATTCGCCCGGCTGGCAAGGAGCCCCGAAGCCGTCCCTTATTTCAGAGGGTACGTTAATGGATACGCCGCCATCGCAGTTATCAGAAGCGATGACCGGTTTTATCATTGCGGGATATTCGGTGCAAAAAATGGTATCGGAGGGGCAGGTAATCATCGGGGCCGTTTCATCTATCACCCGGTAATAATTGGTACACATCTCCACCGACCCGTTTTCCATCACCTTGACGGTTATGTTTTGGCCGACGTAAGAAGAAAGGTCAACCATCACATCGGGAGTCCCTGAAGCGATCAAATTTCCAAATTGGTCAAACACCTGAAAAGTATAAGGCCCGGTGCAGGGCGTCAGGTCATCCAATACACTGTCGTCTATCAAGACCATGCAGTCCGATTGGGCATGCAGGGGGTCAGGGTTGCTTGGGTCGGGGCTGTCGCATTCACATTGCGAAAACAACGAGACCGGAAGGGAGAGTACTAGCAAGAATACCCAACTCGCACAAAGGCGGGTGAAATTGTTGTGTTTCATAATAAATTAAAATTTGTTAATAAATCTGGATTATAAATTTCCCAAGCCAAGTCGGTGCATGCTGGGGAATAGCAGGACACCCCATGGCCTGTGAAGTCATGAAAAAACAGCCAAGGCATTGGCAACCAATGCTTTGGACTTATAAAAAACAGGACTACGAAAGTGGGAATGGTGGCTTACAGGTTCAGTGAAAAGCCAAAAAGGAAGGTATCGGTAGTTTTCTCACAACATGCGATAGCGCTCCTTGCTTGTGTGTAGTTTCCCAAAAGCAGTCTGTGCTTCCAAACTTGTTTTGTGTGTGTTTTGGTAGTGCAGTGATCAGTACAACGCCTCGAATGGCGCCGCTACGATCTTGGATTTTTTAACCAAATACTTTGTGAAGTTGAAATAGAAAAACTTTGTGTTCTTGTCTTGCAGGAAAGGAGGAGGAAATAAAGTGTCGTTTTATATTATGTTTTTTTAATATGTAAAAACCATGCCGGAAATGGAAATCTGAAATTAGGTGTTGGGGTATTAAGGTATTGGGTATAAATTCAAAAGCAAGTACAAACACAAAAGCAAGTGTTCCCGATAGCTATAGGAACACTTGCATTTGCATTTAAAAAAAATAAAAAAAGCCCCCCTCCAACACTCAGCGGAGAGAGGCCATCCCAAAAACCGATTTAAGTATTAATAACTTTAAAATGGTCTTTGATTTAAATCACATACAATCCAATCGCCTTAAATCTTTATCAGGTTGCAATGCCTTGGCGAAAAAAGGCAGGTTGTCCGCTGTGAATGAGGCACGTATGGAACGAACATCATGTTCAGCGGACAACTTGCTTGCAACGTTTACGGTAGATTAATCTACCAGAATCATCTTACGAGTAGCTGACTCGTTATCAGTGTCGAGGCGGTAGTAGAGAACGCCAGTTGCACCAAGATCAGTACGCTTAAGATCAACTTGATTGTAACCTTTAGCGAAATCTTTGCTGATGACTTTAACTACTTTACCTTGAACATCGCTGATAGTCAGCGTCGCAGAAGTTGCTTCGGGCAGATAAAAACCAATGGCAGTGGTTGAAGCAAATGGGTTTGGTGTATTTTGGTACAGCTCAAATCCATTGGCAACCAAAGTGTTGTTGAAAGACAGTGCTACGTTCAACAATTCTGCATCGGCAGTATATGCTTCAGCAACAGTGTAGCGACTATTAACGTTGAGCATGTTGCTCAGGCGTCCACTCTGCTTGGCAGTGAAGGTCAAACCAAATACCACTTCGTCAGTAGCAAGTTTTGTTACTTCATTGCTGTTCCAAGATGTAGTGATAACACCTTCGTTCACCATGGTCATACCGAAGTTAGCTTCGTTGGCAAGGCCAGAAACAACTCCATCAAAATCAAGTGCGTTTTTGTCGAAGTTCAATGTGAACTGGTATCCGCTCACCGCGAAGTCAGTTGCTTTGAACTCAACAGTATATGTTTCACCTTCAGAAAGGATCACATCGTCGGTGTTCAATACTAAGTCACCTACCAAGGTACGGTCTTCAGTGCTTGTCAAGTTGACAGAAGCAGAGCGGTTGACGTCACCTACTTTGATAGCTACAAAGTCAGCAGCCAAGCGATTCGCATCCAAGTTGTTGTAGTTGATAACCTCAGGGAAATCAGCAGCAAATGGATTTGCTGGGTTGGCAAAAGTGAAATCTTTGTCAACGAACCTCCAAGAAGTGTTATTAGGGAACTCAGTGTTGATGAAGAGGATCAACTTGCGGATTTCAACAAGGTCAAAAGTGGTTACACTTCTTGAGTTGTTGGCATCGGCAGCAATGATCTGGTATGGAGAATCAAGCAATTCAACTCCGAGGATGTGCTTGCTGATCATTACCAAGTCATAAGTAGTCACACCGTTCAGTGGTTCTTCATCGTAAACTGGAGTAACAGTGTAGTCACCGCCAGCAGGTACATTCAATGGACCGAAAGCACCAGCGACGTCAGTGGTCATGCTCTGATCAAAGCCACTTGGGCTGTTGATGTTGACATTTACATTCTGAACACCTTCTCCCATTTCTGTTGCAGTAGCACCAGCGATGAGCGGATCGTCATTGCACTGACCCATGTTCGCTTGTATATTGATGCTAGTAGTACAGAAATCCTGGTTTCCAGCAGCATCAGTTACCCATACGTCCACAGAGTTTTGACCGAGGTCATCACAAGTGTAAGTATTTCCGATATCGCTTACATCAGAAGAGAAAGAGAATTTCAGATCACCCGGACAGTTGTCGAAGCTAGCGTCGTTCAGGTCAGAAGCCCAAACATCAACCATAGCTTCATCGCCTGGGTTGACAGGAACCATCAGTTCTACAACGATACCGTTTTTACAGTATGGAGTAGGTTTCTTGCAATCAACAACAGTAACAGTTGATTCGCAAGCAGTTTGGTTGTTGCAATTGTCCATCGCTACATAACGTACATCGTAAGTACCAGGAGCAACGTTCAAGTAAGGGCCAAAGCCGTTCAACCAAGCGCCACCGATCTGGATCTGTACGCTAAGGTCAACATTGGCACTGCACTCAGTGATGTCAGGAGAAGGAAGTACAACAGTAGCAGAGCAAGTGTTGTCTCCGATGCAGATGTCATCAATCTGGCAACCATTAGTGAATACCGGATCAACCGTATCAATCACTTTGATTACCTGCTGGTAAGTGATATAACCATCCCAAGGATCACTGTCAGGATCAGTATCAGGGTTAGTTATATTAGTGTTGTGGCTCTGGTTGCCAGTTGGGTTCAACGCAGCCGTTGGCTTGTGAATCCTGCCTGGAGTATTGTTCCAACTGTCACGGTATGTACGGTAACTCTTGTTAGAGTTAACCTCTTGTGGGCTAAAGTAGCCGTCCATGTTGATATCGCGATCAAGAAGGTTGGTAACACCTTGGTTCCAAAGTTCAGCTTCAGAAAGCTCAACAACTTCTTGGTCAATGTCTTCACCGACAACACACCAGTTGATTACAGTCCAAGTACGAAGTATCTTGTAGCATACGCCTGGCTCATCAGTAAACAGTTCATCTACGAAAGAAACAGCGACTAATTCACAAGACTCTTTGAAAATGATAGGCTCACCGAAGTCAGGCTCATCTTCACCACACTCGGCAAGCAAGTCGGCAGGGAACTCAACAGACCAGTCAGAAACATGGTCAACCCAAATTGTCTGGCGACAGTTCTGAGCAGAGTTGAAGTTGCCAGCAGCATCGGTTGCGCTCCAAGTACGGACATAACGCCCTTCGAGGCACTGGTCAAGACCGTTGTTGATAGAACAAGTAACGATAGCATCACAGTTGTCGAAGTAAGTAGCAGTACCGAAGTAGTTAGAAAGCACATCGCACTGATCTTCGTCAGAGATTTCGTTTCCTTGGTCATCAACCAAATCAGTCTCGATGTTGTCAGCCCACCAGTCGCAAGTTACGCGTTGGTTAGGAGGACAAGAGATATTGACGGGAGCCAATTTATCAGTTACTTGTACAGTGACCATACAAGTATTGTAGTTGATAGCATTGAAAGCAGGGCTAAGGAAGAGGCTAGGCGTAGAAGGCGTAGGCTCATCGCAACCCAAGCTTGCTGTACCGATAGTAGTATTGAAGAAAGGAGTTGGGTCTTGGTCCAATACCAAAAGGATAACAGTGTTGTCACCTAAATCTTCACAGCAGAAATCACGAGTTGGGTAGTAGCAACGGTTGAAGATACCGGCACCTACGTTGGCATCGTCCATCTTAGCCATCAAGAAGTAAACTGGAGTACAGTTGTCGTAACTTCCATCGTCCAAATCTTCGGCACGAAGGTTTGAGCAGCTCTCACCAGTGGCATTGCCATTGTTAGTGATAGAAACTTCAGTGATCTCATCACAAACAACTACTGGAGGAACCCTGTCGCGCAAGCGTACATACAGGTCACGGAAACCTTGGTTGTCGCAGTAATCCGAAGCATAGTAACGGATGATGTAACGTGCAGGCAAACCGTTCTCGAACAATGGAATATTGTTGAAGATACCAGTATTAGAAGGAACAGTACCCAATTGGAACACAGGGTTACCGTTAGCATCTACAGTCCAGATTTCAGTTGTGTAACTTGCAACACCTGAACAGTTGTCAGTAGCGCTGCTCACTGCAGGAATGATAACAGAACCCTCACAAATAGTGTGGATGCTACCAGTTGCATTTGAATTGTAAACATCAACGATGTGTGGGTTATTCAAAGTAGTAGTAGGCAAGCTGACAACTGGAGCCAACTCATCAACAACTTTGATAACTTGGTTGATCTGACGTACATCTACTGGGTTTGCACACCAGTCTATCAAAGTCCACTGACGGACAATCTTGAATGTACCTGTTTCGCCATTGGCACCTTCGCATACAGTGATCCAAATGTCTTCGTAATCAGTAGCGATTTCACAAAGTTCAATCAATGGCTCGCCACCAACGGTAGGAACACCAGAACCTGTAAGCTCAAGAACATCTGCATCATCCAGACCACTGTTAGGGCCAGGATTAGACTTTGGAGTTCTGACTCCACCAGGGCAACCGTTACCGCCGTTAGCAGTGTTGGAGCTGCTTACTTTAGGAGCATCAGAAGGACGTGTCGCACTGTCAAAGTCATCATCATCACAGAAAGGATCTAAGTTAACATCAATGATATCAGTACTAGGATCAGTATCAGAGATGAACCTGTGAAGATGTGTAGCATCAATTATGTTTGGAAATGCATTGTACTGAGTACAAGTCCATTTGATGTCTTTAGGAACAAGTACATCATCCAAGTCAGGACGAGCAAGTGTGATCTCTTGAACACACTGGTCTTCATTGCCAGAAGCATCAGTAGCAATCCAAGTACGGAGTACTGTACCAGCAGCTCCACCACAAGAACCATCAACTTCAGAATCGAAGCTCTCAAGTGTATAGCTACCACAGTTGTCGGTTACATTTGGCTGATAAACATCACATGCACTCAAGTAAGTGATGATAAGTGACCAAACAGTGATAGTACCCTGGTCTCCACCAGCACCATCAGACACGGACAGTGTCCAAGTACCGTTAGCAGATCCACCATCAAAAATGTCCATGAAGTTTACATCTCCAACATTCAGTGGAAGAAGGCAAGCGATTGGACGAAGAACGTTTCCTACAGTGTAGGCAGCACAAGCATTGACACAATCGGGATCTTCATCATCGAAAGTCACTTTCAAGTTATCTGTGAAAGCACAGTTTCTATCCCAGTAACGGCCAACAACGCCATCTGGGTTTTCTACTTCAACAGTCAAGTCACCGATCCAAGTGTGGTCAATATCAAGGACCAAGTCAACATCAGCGATTACCGCACCTTGTGGAAGGCCAGAAACATCAATAGTAGAAGTCACCGTATTGTTGTCAGTAATGGCAACAGGAACGTTAACAGAAGCGAAAGTCAAAGGTCCCCCTGCATCAGTAGTTGATGGCAAAGTACAAGGAAGAGTAATATCGTCGCAAGTAATGACCGGCGCCAATTTGTCTTCAACCCTGATCGAACCCCAGCAATAATTGCCGGTTACAGGATCAGTTACTTTAACAGTCCATACATTTCCGATGAAACTGGCGTTAACGACGTTTCCGAGGTTCTGGCCCACTGGGCTAAGAACCGCAACATCGTAATTGTCATAACAACGGTAAGGGCCACCTTCCAGAACATCATCGGCACCAACGATAGCAGAACAAGTCTCATCCAAAGAGATTTGAACATTATCGTTACAAGTCAATGAAGAAGTTGGGTTGGCAAATTCAGCAACGTTAACATCGAAGCAGCAAGAACCTACATTGCCTGCAAGGTCAGTCAACTCAAAACAGTTGGTTGTTGTACCAATTGGGAAAGTAGAGCCTGAAGGCAGTCCCATTGTCTGAACAACAGGAGCATCAGCAGTAACACCTTGGTAAGTAACAGAACCGTTCCATACACGTGGGTTGAATGCAAAAGATCCAAAAAGTGAATTGGAAGAAGAACCGCACAAAATCTTCAATGTACCATCATCGTAAACAGAGTTGCTAGCAGTACCAAAAGCACCACCGCCACCAATACCGTTGGTGTAATTAGAAGTAGTCGAACGCATGTGCAGTGCAATTCCAGTTACTCCTGTAGGAATAGTGAAGTTCACACTAAATGGAGCGCGGTTAGCAGTACCGAACGGGCCTGCCGTAGCATCACCAGTAGCAACCAATGTCCATGCACCCATGTTTTGCTCAAACCCTTGGCCTGTTCCGCTTTTCATGTAAACATCGATCATAGATGGGCCGTCGATGCTAGCAGACAATTCTGTGATGTTAAGGTCACCACCAGAGTTGTTCTCCAAGTCAAAAAGGATTATACCACCAGCAGCATTTCCGTTATTAGGAGCGCCCGGAGTAGTAGTAAGGGTGGCAGCTGGCCCGGTAAATGGGCAGTTGTCAGAACCGGTTACGTTAAAGTTTACAACAGTGCTGCACTCACCAGCATCCAAGTTGAAGAACATGTCACTAGGACAGTTTACAACAGGGTCAGTTGTATCGGAAACAGTTACCGTTTGTGAAGCAGTTGTAGTCTGGTTACACGCATTGGTAACAGACCAGTCAATAGTGTGGATGCCTGGCTCAAGGCCAGGAATAGTCGTATCACCAGCAGGAACAGTTTGAGTTGCTCCGCCATCTACACTATAAGTAACAACCATGCCCATGCAATCTCCCGTAGTAGCAGGGATTGAAATGGGGTCACTAACACAGGCCGTAGCTGAAGTACCGAGGTTCAAAGCAGCCAATGGAGTGGTAATGTCACAAGTTGGAATAGTGACATTGTCAAAAGAGATAGACCATCCAATCATGGAACCAGAGTCACCTCCAACATCATCCATGACGATCAGCTTCCAAGTACCGTCAGCAGAGCCGGTCATGGCAGCAAAAGTGCCCACTGTTCCAGCAAAGCCACCACAGCTTGCATCCATGGAACCTTCAGGAGAGAAGGTGCCCGTGAACGGAGCAGATCCGGTAGTAATGGAAGGCGCACCATCCTGGAAAACAGTGTTGGTGTAATTGTCTGCTGTACCACCGTTGTCAGAAGTCAGCTCAATGATGTCCCCAGAAGGCGACTCAAGGAAAATGTCAAGGTCTGAGTCCCAGGTGTGGGTCAGGTTGATCGTTACATTGTTGATGGTAGCGCCACCAGCATTTAGGTTGGTACCAGCACAGGTAACATTTGCTTCGAATACAGTCCCTCCGGCAGTCTGAGGCGCTGAGAAACAGCTACCTGAACCAGCAGAAGGAATACTCGAATTACCAGCTGTGTTGGTAGCACTGCCATTGAAAGTAACCTGTGCATTTGACCAAGCAAAGGTCAAAGCGACAAGTAGAACTGATAACGACAGCCTTACCAAAGAATTAGTAAAACTTGTTTTTTTCATGAGATAATGAAATTTGTTATAATTAAGATTAACAATAATCAAAATAGATTTCCAACTGAATGTCAGCCAAACAGTTAAAAACCATACATCAATTTAGAAGATTTAAGGCAAGGCCGCTTAAATGCTCAATAAGTCAACAGCCGCTTGCATCAAGGCCTCTTGGTCAGCTGTGTTCAAAACATTCCCGGAAGCATCTGAATCCAAAGATTCAAAAGCCTTTACGATTGCTT
>DROJ01000005.1 GCA_011321935.1 Bacteroidota bacterium
TCAACGCAAGGCGTGGCTTTTAACAGTGCCTTCGGCACTTGGTTTTTCAACGCAAGGCCGCTAGGCCGCAAGGAAACGCAAGGCAAGAATAGGCTTTTATCCCTTGCGTTCCCTTGCGGCTTTGCGGCCTTGCGTTGATAAAAAACTAGTGCCGCAGGCACTGTTAAAAACCACGCATTGCGCTGAAAAAAAATAAAAAGACGCCCCTCCCAAAAGGAAAGGCGTCCTGCTGTTTTTTCGTTTAAAAAAATATTGAAAGCAAGGGGATATACTGAAGATTTAAACCTCAAATGCGCCAACATTTTGCTCCTTCTTTATAGCTTCTTCCCTATCAGACTGCGGACTGCGGACTGCGGACTGTGGACTGTGGACTGCGGACTGCGGACTGAAACCTAACCCAGCCCCGTGGCCTTCCTCAGTTGATCGATCTGCTTTCGCCAAAGTTGTTTATGCCCTTCTTCTTCGTCATCATCGCAATAATCCGTGATGATGAGCACCGTTTCGTTGGTCATGCCCGATTTGGAAATTTTAAATTCGAGGTATTCGCCTGCCCTGTCGGGGTCGAGCCAATCGTAGCGGACCAATTCGTCTTCAATGTTTTCAGTCAACCTTGCCTCTTCTCCATAACCGTCCCACTCAAAAGTATAAACGCCCATTGAGATGTCGGCTTCGTCACAAAACCACCGGATGATGTCGGAAGGCGAAGTGAAATAGCGGTAGAGCAACGCAGGAGAAGCCCGCATTATAAATTCAATGGTTATTTTTATTCTTTCCATAATTTTAAATAGTGATCGGAGGTTTGGGGGCTATCATGAGGAGGTGTCGGCATGGAGGTATTCAGCCTTATCGGGCGCTGGTATTATCTCTGATAAAAGCGCCAATATCAAATTCCGCAATGCCCGGTACCCAATGCCTTCCCTTAACAGATGCCGCAATAAAACCTAAAATTTGTATTTTTCAAAAAAAAAAACCTGATTTCGGAGATAAATCGAAATAAACATCTGATTTTTGGGAAAAAAGTTTTTTTAACAAAAGAACAAAGTGGATTTCATACTGAACAGCTTATGAATCAAGCTTTTTTAAATGAAAAGGAATAGCATATGAAAGGGGCAAAAAGATAAGGTGTTGATTTACAAAATGAAAGCCGCTATTTTTGCAGGGCTTTTGCACAATCCCGTCCCCGTTTAACATGTCCTTCACTGTCACTACAATTTCCAATACGATTGCACAACATTCACACTGCCCCGCAAACGAATATTATCCAACGACAAAAACTATTTTTTAATCGAAACATAAATTGAAGCGGCTTAAATGAGACAGTTAAAAATTACTAAATCCATCACTAACAGGGAGAGCCAGTCCCTTGAAAAATACCTTCAAGAAATCGGCAAAGTTGATTTGTTGACACCCGAAGAAGAGGTCGAACTAGCAAAATCCATCAAACAGGGCGACCCTACAGCCCTCGAAAAACTCACCAAAGCCAACCTCCGCTTTGTGGTCTCGGTAGCCAAACAATACCAAAACCAAGGTCTTTCCCTCAGCGACCTCATCAACGAAGGCAATCTCGGACTCATCAAAGCTGCCCAGCGTTTCGATGAAACAAGGGGCTTCAAGTTCATCTCCTATGCAGTGTGGTGGATCCGCCAGTCCATCCTGCAAGCCCTGGCAGAGCAGTCGCGCATTGTCCGCCTTCCGCTCAACAAGGTCGGTTCGCTCAACAAAATCAATAAAGCCTTCTCCGAACTGGAGCAAAGCTACGAGCGGGAGCCTTCTCCTTCCGAACTTGCCAAGCTGCTCGAAATAACCACGGAAGAGGTTGAAACGACACTGGGCGTCGCAGCCCGCCATATTTCCGTGGATGCACCTTTTGTCACCGGCGAGGACAATTCCCTTCTGGACGTGCTGGCCAACAAAAACTCCAACACCGACAAAGGGCTTGAATATACCGAATCCCTCCGTTTGGAAATCGAGCGCTCCCTCAGTACCCTCACCGACCGCCAGTGCAGCGTCATCAAACTTTATTTTGGCATCGGCATCCCCCACCCTATCTCGCTGGAAGACATCGGCAACCAATTTGGCCTGACCCGCGAACGGGTGCGGCAGATCAAGGACAAAGCGATCAATAAATTGAGGTCGGCAAGCCGGAGCAAATTGTTGAAGCATTACTTGGGAGGATAGTTTTTCAAGAAAAAACATAACTGCTTAGCACCTCTCGAAATCCCGGAGGTCTATAGGGTGGGAATAAATTCCCACCCTTTTGGAAGGGCATGGAGTAAGATAAAAGGAGCCGTAAATATCAAAAATGGTAGTGTTAATTTTGACGTGATAGGCAGAAACATGTTTATCTGATTTCCAAGCACTCAAGCCCCCGTCTCCGCTGCTTTGTCATCCGCCTAAAGGCGGATGACAAAGCAGCGGA
>DROJ01000006.1 GCA_011321935.1 Bacteroidota bacterium
GGAAGCTGTCGCGCAGCCCCGGGTCGAGGATGACGGCTTTTTCATAAACATCTTTTGCGCCTGCGCCGTCGCCCGTTTTCAGCAGCAGTTTTGCATAGACCAGCCATGCCTTGGCGGGCGGCGTTCCGTTCTGCGTGATCTCCTCCACGATGACGAGGCCGAGCGACGTTTTGCCCTGCTCATAAAACGCGGAGGCCAGCCCCGTTTTCAGGTGCAGGTCGTCCGGCGCCATGCGGAGAGCCTCCTTGAATTCGATTTCCGCCTCCTCGTGCCGCCCGTTTTTCAACAGGGCATTGGCGTAGATTTTCCGCAGCGGGATGTTGGAAGGGGAGGCTTGGATGGCTTCCCGGAGCTGTTGGAGTTCTTGTGATTGCACGTAATTAAATGGTTGGAATGGTTGAAATGGTTGAAATGGTTTTTTCCGATACGCGGGAGGGAAACCATTCAAGCCATTCCAACCATTCATGTTTCCGGCAAAAGTATGAAATGCCGAGCCTTTGAGGTGACGCCTTTGCGCGGGGAAGCGGGCGGAAAGGCGTTGCCTCAAAACAAGGAACATACCTTTTCTGTGCTTCGGCCAAACTTGCAAAGCTGTAAAACCGGCCGCTTTGAGGCAACGCCTTTCCTCCCTCCAGCCTTGCGCAAAGAGCCTGTCCCGAATTCACTTCGGGGCGTCACCTCAAAGCAACTGCTCCAGCAGCCACCCCCGTTCCAGCACCTTTTCGTTTTTTTCTATTTCGCTTCGCAAACGTTCAATCTGCGCCTTGTCGAAGCGGTTGATTTTCAACAGTTTAGAAGTATATCGGAGCAGGCTTTTATAATGTTCCTCGTGGTAGCCGATTTGTTTTTTGCGGCGCAGGTAAGTTTTAAAACTGGCCAGCAGGCTGTCGAGCGCGTCCCATTCGCCCGTTTCGTAATACATTTTCAGCAGCAGCACTTTGGCGTCGAGCATCAGCAAAAAATCCGAGTCGTCCACCTGTGCGAGCAGGGGCATGGCGCGGGGGTAATCTTTTTTCGTGAAATACAATTTGGCGAGGTTGAAATGGAAGCTGCTCTCCCGGTAACGCTTTTCGAGGTGGGGCTGCCAGTCGGCGACGAACCGCTCCGCCCAGTCAAATTCTTCCAGCCCCAATGCCAGCGCCACGATGTTTTTATAGGTAAAACGGCTCATCAGTCCGCCCTCCGTCAATAGGCCGTTTTCCAGGCCCAATTTATACAGGTCAAAAGCCGCTTCGATAAAATGCCGTTTCCCCGCGTTCACCTGCCGGATGCAAAAATTGACGGCCATCAGCAGCAGGTCTTTCATCTCCGTCGCATCGTATTGGCCGACATGCTTTTCGAGCCGCTGCCGGAACTGTTGGAAATGCTTTTCGTCGTTCTCCGTCAGTGCCAGATAGCAGTGGTAGTACATGCCGATAGCGGGCTGTTCCAACAAAGCACTGCCCTCCAACCAATTGATAATCAGTGGCAAAAAGGAGCTGTCGTATTCCATTTTGACCACTGCCTGCTGCGCGGCCATGAGGCAGGCCAAGCGCAGTTTGCCAGCGATGATGTACTCGTCGAAACTGTCGTGGACAACTTGCAAATTGTTCTCCCGGCTGCGCTTTTGTTTTTCCGAAAAAACATATTTCTCGAAGTGCAATTTAAAAACGAGGTGCCCCCTTTCGAGTCCCTGCGGCATCTCGCCGACCTCCTTTTCTGCCCGCCTCACCGCCTGCCGGAAATGTTTTTCCAGCCCCATTTGCCGATAGGCGGAAGCCAACAAAAGCTCCGGCAGCACCGCCGTTTTATCATATTGCCGGTAGGCCAAAAACCACTCGATCCGCTCCCGCAAAAAACTGAAAACATACCGCAGCCGCCTGTCGTCAAATGCCTCGCCGGGAAAGACCGCCGCAAATATTTTTTCTTTTTGAAATACCTCCCCTTCTGCCTTACCTTGCCCCAGCAAATATTTCCAAAGCAAAACCACCTCCCCCCGCCGATTGAAAAACGGCGAACCGAGAAAGTAGTGCAGCTCCCTTTTCTCCACCCCCGTCAGCGATTTTACCAGTGAAAAAAGTTTATTGTCGTTCATTTTACTTTTGGATAAAATGTTGGTTTAAAGGTATGCTGGTTTGTTGGTATAACGGGTGTCGTGTTCTCAGTTTAATTGTAAATGCTCAATGCTTAGCGCCGTCACCCTTTAAACCAATAAACCTTTACACCAATATACCGATTTTTACTTCTTGACAAAATTACTTTTTTGTTTTTTTTAAAACGAAATTTTGCGTGGAAATTTGCCCCAACAAAAATATAAGACATGGAAAAGATAAAATCAGTAGTAACTACTTACCACCCCATTAAGATAATCCAATTCACTAACCCCCGACTTCAGTCGGGGGAAGACAAAGCACGAACCTGGGTTTTAACCCAAAATCTATGTTTATATTTTGGGTTAAAACCCGATAATGTTTTGTGCTTGCTCCCCCGACTGAAGTCGGGGGTTAGTGAATTCAAAAAGTTAACTGGGGGAGGTAAGTATTTAAAATCAGTAATTATAAGTACAGCCTTGATGATGGGGCTATTGTTGAACCTCCAGCCTGCCTTTGCACAAGGTTGGCAGCGGGGCTACCCCAACGGCATAACTTTCGGAGAGGTAGAACCCACCCCCGACGGCGGCTTTTTCTGCACCGGGGCAGCGGCATTCAAGACCGACGGGCAGGGCAAGGTCCTTTGGTCGCATAGCCTTCCCGCCGATTATAGCGGTCAGACAGGGCAATCGGTGGAGGTGCTGCCCGATGGAAATTACCTCGTGGTCGGGCAGGCACATGTCACTGTGCCTGCTTTTGAGAACTTCTTGTTTATGACAAAGCTGTCCCCTGCGGGAAATGTCATTTGGGAGCAATTTCATCCGGCGGGGAATTCGGCAAGTACTAGTGGGCCATTTTTAGTTTCACAAATTGCGGCGGGAGGTTTTTATGTGGCCGGGCAATACGGCTTTTTGTTGAAAACGGATGCCGACGGCAATATCGAATGGCAGGTCAGCGGAGGTTCGCGGGGGCTCCAAACGGCGGGCGACGGCGGCGCGGTCGTTTTGATAAATGACAACACCACGGGCAGCCCTCTTTTGTTCATGCGCAAGTATGCCACGGACGGCAGCCTCATCTGGTCGCAAGCATATGTAAGCCCGAACAGTGGCGATCTCGTGGGCAGGCAAATGGCGGCCACTGCCGACGGCGGCTTTGCTGTCACGGGTTTTAACGCAAGCGGCAGCGACACCAAAAATTTTATCCTAAAAATAGACGCCGACGGCAACCAGCAATGGCTCAAATTATTGGACAGCAACGGCACGGAGGCAGGGCAGGCCATCCATGAAACCCAAAACGGCGACCTGCTCGTAACGGGCTGGGATGCTTTTTCTGGCCGCTATGTTTACCTCTCCCGGCTGGATGCGCTGGGCAATTTGATCTGGAAAAAAAGGTACATGGCCGGGGAGGGCGTATCGGTCAAGGAACTGCCGGACGGCAGTATCATCAGCTACGCAAACAACACGGGGGTCAACACTTCCCACCTCATCAAGACCGACCCACAGGGCAATGTTTTCCAAAACCTGATAAAAGGAAATGTGGCCGAAGACGTGAACAACGACTGCGTTTTTCAGCCCAGTGACACGGGCCTCGAAAACTGGGCAGTCCATGCTTTTGGCACTTTTAGGGCGACCGCTTTTACCGATGCCGACGGCAATTTTGAAATTGCGGTTGACACGGGGAGTTATACCCTTGAGCCGCAACTGCCGGAATTCGTTTGGCAGCCCTGCCAGAACACGGAGGACGTGACGCTGGACAATTTTTCGGAAACCGTAATTACCGACCCTTTTTTGATGCAATCGGTAACGGCTACCATGACCACCATTTCGGGCTACGTTTATCAAGACCTCGACGGCGACTGCGAACAGGATGCCAATGAACCACCCCTTGCCAACTGCCTTGTCTGGGCGGCCGAGGAGCAAAATTTTGGCACTGCCCAATACCAAGCGACGACCGATGCCAACGGCTTCTACAGTTTTGATTTGCCGGCAGGCGAATACTATTTTGTGGGGCTGGCGGATATATTGAACAACCCGTTTTGTTCGCCTTGCGGCAATGATTTTTTTGAATATGTTGACGCTGTGCCAGTTGCCAACAACATCGGTTTGCAATGCAGCAACGGCCCGGCGCAGCACCTCACGGGCTATGTATTTTTTGATGAAAATGAAAACTGCCAACTTGATATTGATGAGAACGGGCTGGCTGGCTGGACGATCAAAGCGGTCGAACTGGGAACGACCGATACGCTGATTATTGATGGCGATGTGTTCTCGACCGGAGAGTTTTCGGTGCCGGTCGGCGAGGGCATTTATACCCTCGTCCTCACGCCGCCGAACTACTTGTTTTTGCCCTGCCAAACAGTGCAGACGGTGCAGGTTTCGGCAAGCGGTACGCCGCCCGTCATGTTCCCTTTGATGCCGCTGGCTAGCTGCCCAAAAATGACTGTTGATGTCGGCACGGCATTCCTGCAGCCCTGTACCGAGAGTACCTACCACGTCCAATATTGCAACGAAGGAACGGGCACTGCGGAGGGTGTTTCCATCGAAATCAACCTGCCTCCCGACCTCGTTTTTGGCGCCAGCCAGATACCTGCCACGCCGCTGTTGGGCAATGGCTGGTCGTTTGATTTGGGAAATGTGGATGCGGGTGTTTGCCATGATTTTTGGTTCAATGCCACCCTCGATTGCGATAGCGAAATCGGCCTGACGCATTGCGTGGAAGCGCATATTTTTCCCGATAGCCTCTGCACTGGTCCGATGGCCGCTTGGGACGGCAGCAGCGTCGAACTTTTTGCCGAGTGCATGGGCGACAGCGTGGTGCTGACCATCGCCAACAGTGGTTGGGGCGACATGTCGCAGCCGCTCGAATTTATCGTCGTGGAAGACAATGTGCTGATCCGCGACAGCAGCGTGCAACTGGAAAGCGGCAACTTTACCAACGTGGTGGTCTATCCGAACGGGGCGACCATCGTCATGCAGGCGCAGCAGGCATTTGGGCACCCGGGCAACAGTGCGCCCGTGGTCTTTGTGGAGGGCTGCGGCGGCGACTCCATCAGCATCGGTTTTGTGACGCAGTACCCGCCCGACGATGGCGATTGTTTTGTGGATATTGACTGCCGGGAGAGCGTCGCTGCTTTCGACCCGAACATAAAAGAGGCGCAGCCGAGGGGCATCACCGAAGCCCATTTTATCAGGCCGGAAACTGCCTTGTCCTACCAGATCACTTTCCAAAACCTCGGCACTGCCGCTGCGCAGCAGGTAGTCATTTTGGATACGCTTTCGCAAATGCTGGATGTGGAGTCTTTGCGTCCCGGCGTCGCTTCGCATGACTATACTTGGGAGCTGCTGCCCGGCAATATTTTGCGCTTTGTTTTTGAAAATATCAACCTGCCGCAAGAGACCACCGACCCCGATGGCTCTATCGGTTTTGTGAAATACCACATCGCCCAAACGGCTGGAAATGTACCCGGAACACTCATCGAAAACCGAGCAGGTATCTATTTTGATTTTAATGCTCCGGTCATTACAAATACAGTTGTTCACCGCATTCCCGAACCTGAAATGTTTGATGACCAGTCGGTGGTGCTTTGTGCGGGCGAGCCATACGGGGGGCAGGTTTTTACGGAAAATACTACGCTGTCGGACACTGTCCACTATGCCTTTTTCGACAGTATATTTAATGTGGAAATAAATGTGCTGCCTGTTCTGGAAAGCCAAATTTCGGGAAGTGTTTGCGACGGAGAAGTGTTTGAATTTAATGGAGGCCCGCTGACGGAGGCAGGCGTTTATACCGCATTTTTGCAAAATGAAAATGGCTGCGATAGTACCGTTACATTGAGCCTCGAAGTTTATCCAGATCAGAGCATGGTCATTGATACGGCGCTGGTTGTTGGAGGTGAAATATTCGGCGTTGCTGTTTTTTCCGACACTACATTTATCCAAAATATGGTGGACGTAAATGGCTGCATTTATACGCTGACGCTAAATGTCGAAACGGTGGTTGCCACGTCCGAAAAGTTGAATGGTTTGCAGTTGCAGATATTGCCGAACCCGAACGATGGCCGTTTTTTATTGAAAGGAAAATTGCCGCAGGCGGGGAGGTATAGTGGCGCTGTTTATAATTCTTTTGGTCAAGAGGTGGCGGTGCTTTTTTCGGATGAATATTTTAATAAAACTTTTGAACGGGAGGTGAGGGGAGCATTGCTTTCGCCGGGTGTTTATTATTTGGTGATGAGCGGGGAAGGGGGTGAGAAAGTGATGAGGTTGGTGGTGTTTTGATTTAAAATAAAAGCGGTTTTCCCGCAAAGTCTCGCAAAGGTTTCGCCAAGTCTCGCAAAGCAGGACGTGTACTCGCCTCGCTTTGCGAGACTTGGCGAAACCTTTGCGAGACTTTGCGGGAAAACTTTTTTTATTCCAATATACTTATATCTCCCGAAATTATTTTAATCGAATTGTCCAGCGAATTGTTTAATTTTATTTTTACCAAATATACATATGTGCCGGAATTTAATTTTTCGCCCCTGAATTTCCCGTCCCACGAGAAATTGTTTTTGGCTTCATAAACCATATTCCCCCATCGGTCATAAATTGATGATTCAATAATATCGAACTGGCAATTGGAGGCGATCATGGTATGGTCGTTTATTCCGTTTTCATCGGGTGAAAAAACATTCGGGATATAAAAACTGCAATTGGTGCATTCTTCTTTTTTTATTTCAAAAATATTATTTGCAATACATTCTCCCAATGTTGCGGTGATATTATATGTGCCCTCGTTAAATAAAATTATCGAATCAATTATTTCTTGCCCGTCAATAAAATATTCGTGGCCTTCTATATTGCTGGCATTAATTGTTATTTCCTCTTCTTTGCATAATAAAGTGTCGGTAATCAATGGCAGTTCCAGTTTTCTGATTTCTATTTTATCAATTAAAAGGTAGGAGTAATTATAAATCGTATTTGCGCTCAATGGCACGAGCGATACATCTGGAAAGAGGGAAAAATTTCCGAGAACAACCAGCTTTTCTGTTCCGTCTGCCATATAGCAGCCCTCTATTTTAGTGTAATTGTCTATATCCATGAGGATGCCATTGTTATTTGAAATGGCAGGTTTCAGGTGGATGACCCACGGAGGGATTGTGTTTAGCCGAAGTTCTGAGGTGTCTTGGATAAAGGCAAGGGAGATGCTATCAGTAGTCATGTTTTCAGAAGGGGCATCAAAAACAGAAGAAGGTTTGACCCAAAAGCTGATGTTATATTTTTCTCCTTTTATTAGTGGTTCGGTCAGTTCCCCGATGATATATTCGCGGGAAGGGAAGGTGTCATTGGTTGGGGAGACGCTGAAGCCGCCATTGTATAAGCCGATACAGCCCCGCCCGTCATATGGTTTTTTATAGGTTGAATTGGCGACACCTTGACAGCTCATGTGCAAATAATCAGCACTGTTGACTTGAAACCAACCATCTATCCGGCCTTGCCAAATCCGGCAACTGTCATTTTCGAAATTGCCGTTTCTCATTAAATTTTGCGCGAAGCAAAAGAAGGGGAATAAGCAGAAGATGATCAATGTTTTTGTTTTTCTCATCCGCTGTTGTTATAAGTCAATTAAATAGCTGAACGAATAATTGATGCTGCGGTTTTTGGCTTTTTTGAAATTAACTGCACTTGTTTGCCCGAGGTATGTTTCCATTTCAAAAGCAAGCATTCCGAAGCCTAATTTATAGCCGATGCCTGTGCCGGCGTATATGCCCCAGTCCCATCTTTTATATATTCTTTCGTTGCTAAAATCGAGGCTTGTGATTTTAGAGATATTCTGCCCTGTTATATAATCGTATTCGTTGCTTTCGTAATATCCAGAAGCCAGCCAAGATGCGCCGACGCCAGCTTTGGCAAGGAATATAAATTTGCTATTGACCAGCGGAATATTTGATTTTATCATTAATGGCACCTCGATATGCTGGGTGACCAATGGCAGGTCAGTGGGGGTTATCATTGCCTCTAAATCAATGAAGTCAATATAGCCAAGTATGATAAGGTTATTATTAAAATGCCTCGCATTCCCCCTCCGGGCATATCCCGGCTCAATGCCGATTTCTAAATATTTGTTCACCCGGCGGTAAAGCAATACAGTGGCGACCATGCCGTCAAATTTACTGTTATCGGCAGAGGTGGTAGTGTTGGACTGCCAGACTTTTGCATAACCGCCCTTGATGCCAAACGAAAACTGCGCATTGGCGGCAGCCGAAAAAAATAAAAAAAGAAGCGGGAGTAAAAAGGATCGGGTTTTCATAAAATTTAATTTTGTTGAGAGCTAAGACGGAACGGCGAGGCTAAAAGGTTGGGTCGTTTTGTTTTTGAAAATGACCAACTGCAAGCCAAAATTTCGATCACAAAATACCAATCCGACATCTGCGTTTCCAAAACAGCGACATCTGCAATCGGGGGAATGAATTTCCCCGCTATCGGAAGGGCAGGGAGACGGGGCATTGTTGTCCCTGCATAATTTGCCACAATATACGAACCCGGCAAATCCGTTTTAAAAATACAGCGACATTTGCATCGGGGGAATAAATTCCCCCTCTATCGGAAGGGCATGGAGACGGGGCATTGTTATTCTTGCATAATTTGCCACAATATACGAACCCGGCAAATCCAGTTTCCAAAACAGCGACATTTGCATCGGGGGAATAAATTCCCCCTCTATCGGAAGGGCACGGAGACGGGGCATTGTTGTCCCTGCATAATTTGCCACAATA
>DROJ01000007.1 GCA_011321935.1 Bacteroidota bacterium
CACCACCAAAACCTCTGCTCCATCATATAAATAAGGTGCGCCATCAGTGACTACCTTTTCGATCCCGTCGAGGCCGGACTGCACCACCACATTGTCTTTGTGCAAAAAAGCAATTCTGACGGGCATTTCCCTTGCCGTATTATTTTCGATGGTAAAAACCTTTGCGTCGAAGCCGTTGGTTTCCACCAGCGCATCGAGCGGGATGACCGTTTGGTTCGCCATTGTTTTTGGAAAAAGTTCGACCGATGCGACGAGGCCAGCGGCGAGGCGGGGCACGTTGTCTATCAGGGCCAGTTCCACATCAAAGGTGCCGCTGCCGGGGTTGCCCGTATCGGCCAATTTGCTCACCCTGGCCTTGAAAGTTTTACCGGGAAAGGCATCCAAACGGACGGTCGCCCGGTCGCCGGTGTTGAGCCTTGCCCAGTCCCGGTCGGCCACTCCGACCTTTACCACCCAGTCTTTTTTTGAATTGCCGAGGATGACCACAACGGGCATGCCCGGGCCGATAACCTCTCCTGCGTTCACGAGTTTTTTGATAACCTTTCCGGAAATGGGTGCGCGGACTTTGGCGTATTTTATGTTGAAATTGCCCATCCTCACATTTTGCTCGGCCATCTTGAGGGCGGTGCGGGCATCCTGCAGGTTTTCGAGGGTGGCCACCTTGTCGGCATACAGGTTTTCGGTGCGCTGCAAATCCCTTTTTGCTTTTGCGACTGCTTCTTTTGCCTGCTGCGTTCGGGCATTTATTTCCGTCAGGTCGAGCTTGGCCAGTTTCTGTCCTTTCTTGACCCACTGCCCTTCTTTGACATACATTTTTGCGATGATGCCGCCCGTTTTGAAGGAGGGCCTTGCTTCCCCGTTCGACATCACTTGCCCCGTTGCGCGGACCGACAGCACCACGTTTTCCCGCTCCACTTCCGCCAAGCGGACGGGAATAGCAGAACCGCCATTAGGCTCCTCAACGTTGGTATCGGAAGGTTGCTCTCCGCAGGAAAACAGAAAGAAACAAAAGATGATGAATGGGTATTTCATTTTATAAATAATGGACTATTTTTTTAAAGGCTTGGTGGGGGTTGATAAAGGTTGAAGGGGTTTATGTTTTCGGAACTCAGGGCAAACGATAGCTCGCCGTTGCCCTTTCCAGTTCCGCTTTTTTTATCAAAATATTGAAAGCCGCAAGCGACCGCTGCAAATCTACATTGGTCAGTTGTGTTCTCGCATCCAACAGTTCGAGGTAATTGGAAACGCCCTCTTTGTAACGGCGCAAAGTGTCGTCGTACTGCCGTTGGGCGCTGGTTTTCTGGGCTTTGTAGCTGCGCCAAGTTTCGATTTCCGCCAAAATTGAATTGCGGATGGTACGTGTTTCCAGAGCTATCCGGTTTTTTGCATCTTCCATTTTTTCGGCGATTGTTTTGAGGTCGAGGGCTGCCTGTTGGGCTTGCAGTTCGTTGCGGTTGGCAGTCCAAACGGGCACATCTACCGAGACGCCGGCCAGCACATAGCCGCCGTATTTGAAGTCAAAATTTTGGGAGCCGACATCTACTTGCAGGCCGACCTTTGGCACTTTGTAGCCCTTTTTCAGGTCGAGCACCAGTGCGTTGATGGTTTGGGCGCTGCCCAGTTGGAGCAGTTCTTCCCGCTTGTCCGCCGCGTTTATTTCGCCTTCGGCAAACTGGAGGTCTGCGTCCACGATGCCCTCTCCCATTTCTATTTCCGCCTCCAAATCCCGGTTCAGTAAAAAATTGAAAAAAGCAGCGGCATTCTGTGCATTGGCAATGGCTTGGTTGCGCTGTGCCTCCACGTTTACGATCTCGCTTTTTACCCGGATGAGCACGGAAGGGATCACCTTGTCGTTGCGCAAAAGGCTTTCGTTGACCCGCAGGTTTTCGGCCAACAGGGCGAGGGCATTGTCGTAAATTCGGATGGCCTCTTTGGCCTGCCGGTAGCGGTAATAGGCCGTTTTTATTTCTTTCACCAAGTCCCGTTTGAACACTTGTATCTCGGCCTCTTTCAAAGAGATTTCCTCCTTTTTTATTTTTTTGAAAAAATGGGCGTCCCGGTTGATGATCGGCTGTTGGAGCCGCAGGCGGGCATCGTAAAAATTGTTGGGCAGGAAGCTGATTTTCTCGTTGTTAATTTGCGGAAAAGTATTGGTCCCGGTTTGCTCGTTCAGCGTGGCATAGACCGGGTTCAACAGGTCTCCCACCGGAAAATCAATGTCCCGCCCCCCGGCGGCGAGGGTGTAGGTGAGCCCAAAACCGACCTCCGGCATCAGCAGCCTTTTGGCTTCTTTGAGCGCAAGCCTGTTTTTTCCCAACAAAAAATGCTGCTCTTTCAGGCCGTGGTTGCTGGCTATCCCCTGCCGGATGTAAACATCCAAAATGCCGCCCTGCGACCAGCCCAAAGCAGGAGCTGCAATGGCGCATACAATGGTCAAAACACGGAGGATAATTGGTCTTAGCATGGTCTTCCTTTTGGAAAATAACGAAAGTGCGAATGTCCGAACGTTTTAGCTTTTTTCCATCAACAAAAAAGTGGGCTGCGGAAAAAGGTATCCGATCCCCGGTTTTTTCTGGCTGAAGCGTATCGGCATTTTTATTATTTGTAAAAAAAACAGGCTGGGTATTTTTTCTCAAAGCCCTGCTTTCAATTTTAGGGCATTGGCATCCCAACTTCTCGGCAACACGCACCTTGTTATTAAAGGCTTTATTCAAAAATGACACCTAAATTTGGTTCGGTAGCACAGCCTTTAGGCTGTCCCGGTCAACGCCCTTTAGGGCGGAGGCAGTGCGGCGTAAACGCCTCGCACCGGGACAGCCTAAAGGCTGTGCTACCGAATGCCAATTTCAGGGCTAAATATATATCTCTTTTACATGTGAGCCAAATGAATGCCCGTTTATCTATTTTTCAAGTAAAAATCACCGCCCCAACGGAACATCAACGCCGCCCCAAAAACAGAAAAACACCCCCCTTCTTTGAAATTTTCAGGGAATATATATCTTTAGCCGAAGAACGAAAACCAGAGATTGAGATTAGGAGAGATTGAGAGTTTGTCCGCAGGACTCCTTTGGAGAGAGCAGTATCGAGAAGGGGCTTTTTGGTTTCTGTTCAAGTACCAAAGAGTCCCTTCTCGATACTGCTCTCTCCAAAGGAGTCCTGCGGACAAACTCTCAATCTCTCCCACTCTCAATCTCTCATTTCCTAATTTTATGCTAAACCTTTCCGTATTGCTCGAAGACAGCGCCCGCCGCTTGCCCTCCAAGTCCGCTTTTACTTTCATGGACACCACTCTTAATTATGCGCAGGTAAACGCTGCGGCCAACCAAGTGGCTGCTGGTTTGCGCAGCAAAGGCATCCGCCCGGGCGACAAGGTGGGCTTGAGCTGTTTCAACCTGCCCTATTTTCCGATTGTTTATTTTGGGATTTTGAAAGCGGGGGCGGTCGTTGTGCCGCTGAGCGTTTTGTTGAAAAAGGACGAGATTGCCTATCATTTGAGCGACAGCGATGCCAAAGCCTATTTCTGTTTTGTCGGTTCGCCCGAACTGCCGATGGGGCAGATGGGCCATGCGGGGTTTCAGGAAGTTGAGGCCTGCGAGCATTTTTTTATGATAATGCCCAAACCGGAAATGCCCTCGGCCATCGAGGGCACCGAAACTTTGGCTTCGTTGATGGCAGGCCAAGCGCCCGTCAACAATACCGAGCAAACGGGGGCCGATGATACCGCCGTCATCATCTATACCTCCGGCACGACGGGCAGGCCAAAAGGCGCCGAACTCAGCCATTCCAACCTGCTGACCAATGCCATCCTTTCCTCCGAAATCATTTACACCTCGCAGGAAGACACCCAGCTCATCGTGCTGCCGCTGTTCCATATTTTTGCCATGACCTGCCTGATGAACGCGGGCGTTTACCGGGGCGCGCACAACATTTTGCTGCCCCGTTTTAATGCCGAAGATGTGTTCGGTTTGATGCAAAAACACAAGGTCACCGTGTTTGCGGGAGTGCCGACCATGTACTGGGGTTTGCTCAACGAAAACAGCGGGAAGTTCGATTACGAGGGCATCGCCAAAACGCTGCGCATCTGCGTGTCGGGCGGGTCGGCACTGCCGGTGAAGGTGCTGCATGATTTTGAAAAGCGCTTCGATGTGGCCATCGTGGAAGGCTACGGTATGTCGGAAGGCTCGCCCGTGGTGACTTTCAATCATTTAAAAATTGGAAGAAAGCCCGGTTCGGTCGGTACGCCCGTTTGGGGGGTGGAAGTGAAGTTGGTGGACGACAACGACAATGAAGTTGCCGAAGGCGAAAAAGGGGAACTCTGCTTCCGCGGGCCCAACGTGATGAAGGGTTATTACAAACGCCCCGAGGTCAACAAAAAAGTGCTGAAAGGCGGATGGATGCACTCCGGCGACGTGGCCCGCAAGGACGAGGACGGGTTTTATTTCATCGTTGACCGCACCAAGGACATGGTGATACGGGGCGGGCTGAACGTTTACCCGCGGGAAGTGGAGGAGGTGATGATGAAGCACGAGGCCATTTCATTGGTGGCCGTTATCGGCATCCCGCATGACCAAATGGGCGAGGAAATCAAAGCCTTTGTGGTGCTGAAAGATGGGGCTTCGGCCACGCCGGAGGAGATCATCAGTTGGACGAAGGAGCATATCGCTGCTTATAAATACCCGCGCGTGGTGGAAATTTTGGATGCGCTGCCGCTGAGCGCGACGGGGAAGATTTTGAAGAAGGAGTTGAGGAAAGGATAGCGGTAAGGGCAGAGCTGTTTAGGGTTTTCTTTTAGAGCTTGTTGGGAGTTTGGTTTTCGAGGGAAAAAGAACCTGCCAAATAAGATTGAACACAGATTGAACTGATTGGCGCAGATTACTTGCCGTTTTGCCAATAAATCTGCGACAATCAGTTCAATCAGTTCAATCTGTGTTCAATCCTATTTTGGTGATTCTAAAAAAAAACCACACAAGCACAAGAGGCGTCTTTGACCCCCGAAAAACATGGATAGGGTAGTCGGGATGTTTTCTGTAATCCTCCTGTCCCCCCGGTCCGAAGACCTTGGGAAGCCGGACAAGTCAACGGCTGAGGCCCGCCATACTGACACCCCAAATCAACTCCCTAATTTAGAAAGTGTTGAGTCAAAACATTGTATTGTACTTATGCGGTAATTTTTTGGTCCAGCAACGTTTTGCTGTATCGGGACGACAAATTTATAGGCTTTTATAATAAAAGGAAAGGGGGCATATTTATAGAAAAATTTGTAAGGCGGGTTGGGTTTTTTTGTAAAATTCTGGAAATCAGCGATTTGGGTTTTGTTCGATGCAGCAATTTTAATGAAAAAAATTGGTAACTGTTCAGCTTAAGGCACATATTGGAGTTTTCCCCGAAGGGTCGGCACAAGTTGCCGGTAGGTGCGCATGGACAGGCAGGTTGGGCGGCTACTTCACAAAATCCTTGATCTCCAACAGCAGCTTGCCGCTCAGCCCTACCTTCAGATTGATGGCAGCGGCACTGACAAAAACATGCGAAACGTTCAGCGCATCGAGGTTGCCGACGATCTTGATGCCGGGGGCCACCTCGAAATTTTCCAGTTCCTTCTCGATGGCACTTTGCGCAGCATCAATATTTTCGGTGATCTGGAAATTCAGGCTTTCCTGTATTTTCTTTTTCAGCGATCCCTTGAAGAGCCAACTCGCCGTTTTCAACAAAGTTTTTTTGGAAGAAAAATCAAAGTCCACGTCCTTAAAGGTGATCTTGTTTTTCCGGTCGTTGTATTCCGGTTTGCCCGTAAAAAACACGTCGCCGTTGTAACTGCCTGAAAGACTGGTCTTTACCACCAATTTGTTGCCTTTGCCATACAGTTCGATGCCTTCTACTTTTACCTTTCGCTTGCCATAAGTATAGGTCTCGCCGAGCATGTTCTCTTTGGCGATCCGCTCTGCTTCGGCAAATGGGATTTCACTGCCCAGGTAAAGCAAGAAATTTTCAGTAGGCGCCTGCTGCACATATTGAAAACCGGGCATTGTTGCCGCCCCCTCTGCGGCGGGTTTTTCGCCGATGAACATGCGCGGGCGGGAAGTGATGACGACGGTGCTTTCCACGAGGTCGCCCACTGTTTTGAGCGGGGTCAGGCGTACCGTGTCGGGGTTCATCAGCAGCCACGTTTTGTATTCTTTGGAAACCAAAATGGGCTTTTGCAGTTCGGTCCATGCCTTGTTGATTTCACTTTTCAGGTCGATCAGGTTTTTCACCTGTTCATCAATAGAGGAAGCAATTTGGCCTTTTGCTTTGTCAATAAACTGGTTGGCAATGGAGGTGACGTTGAGTTTGCCGATGCCCAACTTTATGACCGGGGTTTTTGTCCATTCGTATTTTTTCAAAACGGTTTTGGTTTCCAGTTGCCAGTCGGGTTTCACCTCGTACTCCGTTTCAAATTCGAGGTTGAGCGCTCCCTCGGCATCTACCGAAGTGATGGCAATGTCCTTTCTCAGCCACAGGTTGATGGGCACTTTGTAGCTCACTTTCCGGTCGGCTATTTCGAGGCTGATGTCCGATTGGCGGGTCGCTTTTATCATCAGCCCATCTTTGAAATCGTTGTCCTCGTAAAGCACCTCGCCAAGCTGTTGGTTGATCTTTTTTTCCAGATCTGATTTGTATAAACGGATGGGCAGGTTGAGCAAAGAAATTTTCGAGTCGTTCTCTGGATCGTAGTATTCCATGGTGCGGGCAGGTTTAGAACTGTGGCAGCTTTGCAGCAAAAAAAAGGCGATCAATATTTTAAAAGAAAAACGGTGCGGCATAGGTAGTGATATTGGCATTTTATATCTTCATTCAAAGGGCAAATGTAGCCCTCCTTTTGAAAATATTTGAGTGCAACTTTAAAGACGCAGCTTTGTCTATTTAGGGTACATTATCACTTTGGGGTTCAAGGGCTTTGACTGTTTTTTTTGAAAAAAAATTTGGCGAAGCCTGAAAAATTGAACTGGTTTCAGAGTTGACAACTTTTTAAAAGTTGCCAACTTTCAGAAATGTGCATTTTAAAATGTCCAATCAATAAACGATCAACAGAATTATGAAAAAATTATTGACCTTCCTGCTCGCCTCCGTTTTTGCTTCTTCTTTTACCGCTGCGCAAATTGGTGAAAAATGGGACAATTGGAGCGAGCGCTTCGCTGAAAATATGGAGCGCATTGCCGATAAGGTAGGGCAGGACGCCGAAAAAAATGCCGAAAAATTTGCTGATTTTGCCGAAAAGGTGGCCGATGACGTGGAAAGGAAATATGAGCGGGGAGCCTTCGGTGTCCACTTTGGAGACGGTCCCAACTGGAACGTGAACAACACCTCCTACCTCGGCATCCATTCCGATCATTTGTCAAAAAGAAAAGCCGAAAAACTGGGCTTTGACAATGCTTACGGAAGCTATGTTTCCAAGGTCATCAAACATTCGGCAGCCGATAAAGCAGGCATCCAACCCTTCGATTATATATATGGTGTAAACGACCAGCGCACCAGCAACAACCAAGACATTTCCGATATTTTGGACGACTACGAACCCGGTGAGGAGGTGACCGTTTTATATATCAGGAACGGCGAAAAAAGAACGGTCCGATTGACCCTGGGGGCCTATAATGATTTTGATTGGCAGAGCGGCGAGGAGGAAGCATTTTTGGGCGTGAGGCCCGCCGATGGAGAGTACGACCAAGACCTCGACGGGGTATCGGTCGAGATAGTGAACAATTCGTCAGCCGAGGAAATGGGCCTTGAAGACGGCGATATTATCAAATCAATAAACGGCCACCAAATTTTGGATTGGAATGATTTGGGCATTGCCCTGAACACCGTCACCCCCGGCGACGACGTGCCAATCGTGGTGGAAAGGGATGGCCGTGAAATCACCAAAAACGGCCCGGTAAGAGCAAGGGCGACCAGCCATGCTTACACTAAAAACAAAAGCAATTGGAACTGGGACTGGGACAGTGCCGACGGTGAAAAATGGTCTTTTGGAGGCGGTGCCTTTTTGGGCGTTTTTGTTGAAAAAATTTCAGAAAGAAAAGCCCGGAAACTGGGTTTCGACAACCCTTATGGCAGCTATATAACCAGCGTTATCAAAAATACGGGGGCCGATAAGGCGGGCCTTAAACCATTCGATTATATTTATGGAATAGACGAGTACAGGGTAGGGGAGGAGCAGAGCCTCGGCGGTATTTTGCGGAGGTACGAGACAGGCGACGAAGCGGTTGTGCACATATATAGGAAAGGGAAAAAAATGAAAAAAGAAATTGTTTTTCTTGCCCGCGAAGAATATAAGAAAACGCATAAAAATAAATGCGAAGACCCGTTTTTTGGCATTATCCAAATTAATAAAGGATATACTGACGAGGGTGTCCGCATCAAACCTGTGCGCAATTCCACGGCCGCTGATATCGGCCTTGAAGAAGGCGATATTATTACCCATATAAATGGTTACCCGATGATTGATTGGACGGATATTGGAGCGGCCATTGACATGAATTCTCCGGGCGATATTATTATCGTTGATTATTTGAGGGACAACGAAAAAAGGAGCGCTTCGGGAAAAATAGCTTCGTATGCCGAAACTAAAAATTGCGCTGATTGCGACTGTGATGACCACAAAGGTTTTGCTTTTGACTTTGATCCAGGTGATATTAAAATCAGCGGCGGCAATACTTGGATCCACATCGGCGATAATAATAATAGTGATGACGATGAGCGGGAAGATGTGTCGGATATCGAGGTCGGCCTGCATCGTATTTCCGACGATGATGCCCGTTCATTAGGTTCTAAAGGAATTGATATGCCCATTTCAAATGACCTTGAAGTGGAAAGGCTGAAGCTGTCGCCAAACCCGAATATGGGCATGTTCGAATTGGAATTCGATCTGGCAACCGAAGGCAATACGATGGTAAAAGTTTTTAACCAATCTGGCCGTGCTATTTACGAATATGACCTCGGCCGTTTCAGCGGCGATTTCAGCGATTATATTGATATAGCTCAAAATGGGGCGGGCACTTATTTTTTGCAGATCAGCCAGAACGGAAAGACGTTTGTGAGGAAAATTGTTTTGGCTAAAAATTAATTTTTGTTGAAAATAAAAATAAGTAGTTACTTAGCAGGGTGCCTTGAGGTGATGCCTTTGGGCGGGGAGTGCGGGGGGAAAGGCGTTGCCTCAATTCGATATACTGAGGCAACGCCTTTCCCCCCGC
>DROJ01000008.1 GCA_011321935.1 Bacteroidota bacterium
CATCCCAAAACCTTTGAATTTTTTTTCCCAAACCCAAAGGAATTATCAACTCCAATTGGAGTCTAAATATAAAAAAGGCAGCGATGAACAATGTGCAAAACGCCAAGTGGGGCTATGCGCCCCACCTGCGTTTGCACAAACCGTTAGCGGGCATTAAAAGAAAAAATCAAACAAGAAGAAAAACCAATACAAGTTCAAATCAATCATTTTCAAACCTAAAAACTTAAAGACATGAAAAATTCAACATTGACCCTGATTCTTCTGCTGACGGTCTTTTTCCAAGCAATTGCACAAAGAGATTTTGTCACGCTTCAACAACGGACTGCTGATTCAGATGTGGTTGTCGAGGGTAAAGTCGTTTCCAAGACAAGTTTCTGGAACGCCGCCCGCTCGAAAATCCTGACCGCCAACAGGATTGAAGTAATCAAAATCTTCAAAGGGAAGGAAGTGGCCGAAGAACTGACCCTGCTCACAGAAGGCGGTGTAGTGGGCAACGATTTCCAGTTCGTCACCCACTCCTTCCAAGTGCCGGAGAACAAAACCGGTATTTTCTTCCTCAAAGGCACGAACCCCTTCGGCGAGGAGGGGCTTTTCGCCAATTCCATGCAATCGTACATCGGGTTCGATTACTCGGACGGTATTTTTTCTGTCTTCGATGGCGGGGAACGGTACACCAATCCGAAAAGGGACATTTATGAAAAGATAGAAGAAGCGACCGGAAAAGCGTATAGGCAAATAAGGGAGAACGAAATCGAGGCAGCCGTCAAAAAGTGGTTGGAAGAAGGCCAACAGTTCAGGGTGCTCGGCGACACGACCATCGAGTTCAGTTTCGAGAACATCGAGGTCATCAGCACCGAGGAGATGGAGTTCGATATTTACGTGAGGTCGAACCAAGAAGGTGTAAAGTTCGCAGCTTCCAACGTCTACATCGAGTACAGCCAGGAGGCGTTCGGTAGCTATGTGGTCGCAAACGGCAAGGTTGCGGCTTCTAAGAGAACGGTCATTCAGGACACTGTTTATTTCCTTGAACTGGTGGACGATACGGCAGGTCGTCAAGTTCGAGGTAACGTCCGGTACGGACATGAGTTCCCTGTACCCATTGACAAACCTTGCCGAGGGCTTTATCCATGTCGTCCTTGACATTGAGAACCTTTACCAACTGGCCTCGCTGTCGTTTGAAGATTTCTCGATGGCCAATGAAAGTACCTTTTACAACCCCTCGACCGGGCAGTATATCGGGTTCGACAAGATTGCGGTCTCGGAGCCGATATATCCGTTCTTGGCCCCCCATATTGACATGATTGCTCCGAACCCCATCCCTGCTGGGACAGGGGATATTCTGACTATAACCGGAAACCAGTTCGGGAATTTCGACCCGCTGACCTGTACCCAGTGCAGGGTGAGGTTCCCGAACGGGGACCAGACAGCGGGGCAGGACTGGGTCTATGCGTTTGGGAAGGACATCGTCACGTGGACGGATACGGAAATTACACTGAAAGTGCCTTCGGCAACGGAAGGAGGTGTAAACAAACCTGCGATGTCTGGCAAAATAAGGGTGGAAAGGCCGGGCAATGGAGGTAATGTGGAGACCAGTAATCAAGTTGATATTCACATACCTTACTCAGTTCTAAACAACAGAACTTCATCTGCCCATCTCAGCAGCATTTTTAGACTTGCATTGTGGCGGCAGACAGCAGATGGAATCCGCTATGAGTATGACGAAGATGTCCCGGTAAATTTGAGAAACATCTTTAAAAATAGTGTTGATTTATGGTGTGCAAGAACAAACATAGCTTGGAACATTGCAGCTAATGATATTGTAATCTCAACAGAGAATGGAAGTGATGGTATTAATTCGGTAGTAATGATGCCCGGAAGCACATTCTCCAGCCAAGCTGCATTAGCTGCTGTTGTCATTACTGGCCATTTTACCCAATGTGGGGGAGGCGGAAACTTTACATTTTATCTAAATGATGTAGATATGAAAGTAAATGAAGATGCTTATGACCCTTTCGAGGCGAATTGGCAGCAAAAATGGAGCAACGCAATGCTCCATGAATTGGGGCATGCCCACTTGCTCAATCATTCAAAGAACCCATCGATTCCAAGTGCTGAAGAATATTTGATGATAGCTGACCAAGGACCTTTTGGAAGTGTTTTCATGCCAATTCAAGATGATGATGCCACAGGTGCAAATACTGTTTTTGCAAGTAGTGCTGTCCTGCTTGGGATTGCAGGGTGCGAAGGCATTGACCCAATAATTCCACATCCTACTGGAAACTGTGGTGGAATAGATGCGGTTGGTGAAGAAGTTGTTAACGCCAGCATTCTTTCTGTTTCTCCGAGCCCTTTTTTGGGGCATGCCCTCAACCTTGAATTCTATTCAAAAAACCAAGGTGAGTTTGACGTAACCATCTTTAACCAATTCGGAGAAATTTTTTACAGGGAAAAAGGACTTCAAGTAGCCTCTGGTGAGAATTCAATTCAATTGACTAATGTTGAAATAGATGTTTCTGGCATCTATTTTATTTCATTGTCAAACGGCGTAATCATCCTAACTTCAAAAATCATCAAGTTATGAATCCAAAAATCCTATTTATCTCAACTCTTTTGTTTGTACAATTCGGGTGCAACGATACACTTAACAAGATAAAAAAGGAAAAGGGGCTTACTGAAAGTTGTTTTCAATCTCTATCCTTTGTAAGCTCAAAATTTGAGCAATCCTCTGAAGGAAATACCTTGAAACTAAAAGGCAAATTTCTGTCTGACGAAAAAGTCAGAAGCAAAACGATACAAGAAATATTGGAATCATATCATAACAACCTTGAATGTTGGTCAAAAAATCTTTCGATGGAAAATATTCAAATGGTGTTTGGCGAACCAACAGAAAAAGTGGTGGAAAAAAGGACAAATGATATTACTTTTCAATATAGGGTTCTCAACAAAAAATGTACTGTTGAGCTTCAGAAAATAATCCATGAATATGATTGTGGATTACTGAAATTCACTTTTAATCAAGAAGGAATACTTTATACTGGTACATTTGAATTAAAAGAGTAGCAGACTTGTCAGGTTTTCTATTTTTTTTAGAGATAGTATTTTCAATCTCTGGTCAATGGCCAGGGATTGGAATTTAAAGAAATGAAAAGAAAACGCCCGCTAACAATGTGTATATGGCAATTGGGGCTAAACGCCCCAACTGCATATACACCAACCGTTCTCGCCAACTAAACAGAAAACAAATAACAAAAAAAAGGGAGCGGGCATTTCGGGCAATACGTTTTCAAGTCCGGCGGAATAAAGTGGTTTTTTATTTCTGCGGATAATCAAAAAATAAAAAAACGGGGAGCCGGCATTTTGGGCAATACGTTTTCAAGTCCGGCGGAAAGAATGGAATTTTTATTTTCGGCGGATAATCAAAAAAGCAAAAAAGCGGGGAGCCGATATTCCGGGCAATCCGTTTTCAGGTTCGGCGGAATAAAGAAATAGTCTTATTTTTGGTGAATAATCAGGAAACAAAAAAACGGGAAGCCGATATTCCGGGCAATCCGTTTTCAAGCCCGGCGGAATAAAGTGGTTTTTATTTTCGGCGAATATGCAAAAAACAAAAAAAAGGGAGCCGGTATTCCGGGCAATCCGTTTTCAAGCCCGGAGGAATAAAGTGGTTTTTATTTTCGGCGAATATGCAAAAAACAAAAAAAAGGGAGCCGGTATTTCGGGCAATCCGTTTTCAAGTCCGGCGGAACAAAGTAGTTTTTTATTTCGGCGAATAATCAAAAAACATAAAAACGGGAGGCCGGTATTCCGGGCAATCCATTTTCATTTTCGGGCAATAAACAACTAAAATAAAAGCTGGCGAGAACAAAGCGCCAGCGGCTATGCGCGGCTACTGCGTTTGTACAAGCTGTTGCAATTACTGGAGCCTCGGTAAACCATTGGGTAAGCAACAAACAACGTGAAATAGCCAATAATATACTGAACCATAATAGGTTTTGTGCATTTGCCACCGCCAGCCCCCGGCCCCAGAAGGGGAGTACCTGCCCTCGATGCACAAAACCTATTATGGTTCAGTATAGAACCTCTGGGTTAACCTGTTTAGCATGTGAAGCTGGCGGTATGGATAATGAAATTTGGAAATTAATTTCGGCTGGATTAGAAATGAAAGCGCTTCACAATACCCTAAGCAAAAAACCCTTTAAAAATATAAAACATGTTACTTGTTGGAGTATTCTACATATTAATTCCAGCAATTTTAATTGCTGTACTTGCCGTCAAAAGACAAGCTACTAAATTAAAATGGGTTCTTTCATCTCTTCTTACGGGAATGGCAGCATTATATATATTGACAATTGCTTGATGGGAAGTTGTGGGCATTTATTTAAGGTATTTGTTTCCTGTGCTTTATTTAATTGCTTGTTTTCTAAGTTACAAAAGAATTAAAAAATCTAAAAAAGCAGAACGCAAAATTGTTGCAACAATAAGCATTAGCTTAAATGTTTTAATGATATTTTTTTTGTCCGTTATGAGTTTTTTAGCATTAAGAGGTTATAGGGCGCCTAAAAATACAGTTGAGTTATCCCCGCCCTTAAAACACGGAAAATATATTGTCATTAACGGAGGTTCAAGGCCGATGATTAATGCACATTTTAATGGGAGTGCGCAAAGTTATGCAATTGACATTGTTGGTCTTAATAGTTTCGGAATGAGAGCTTCTTCTATCGGAGGTGGTGAAAACCTTAGTGACTATGTAATTTATGGTAAACCCGTTTATAGCCCTTGTGTGGGAAAAGTATTGGTTGTTGTAGATGAATTTGATGATCTAACGCCTCCCCAAAAAGATATTGAAAATATTGCAGGAAACCACATCTTAATTGGATTTGACGAAAAGGAAGTGCTTCTTGCGCATTTTAAAAAAGGGAGCATCAAGGTGAAAGCAGGCGACTTTGTAGATACTAACACCATGCTTGGAGAGGTTGGGAATACAGGAAATACAAGCGAGCCTCATTTACATATGCATATGGAACAAGGCGGAAAACCTGATACAATTTTAAACGGAAAACCTATTCCTTTTACCATCAACGGAAATTTTTTAATCAGAGGAAGTATACTCGACCATTATAGGTTTTGTGCATTGAGGGAAGGTTCTCCCCTTCTGGGGCTGGGGGCCGGAGAGGGCAAATGCACAAAACCTATAATGGTTGAGTATATAATCAATTAAACTAAAAAAATGAACAAAACTCACTTATTGACAGCTATTCTTGTCTTATTGACAAATACATTATTGACAGCTCAAAACGAATTTGAACCTACGCCAACATATCCATACGGGCAGCCTAATCCTGAGGCTCCTAATGAAATCAAAGATTATCAACCTCTGATAGGAATATGTGATTGTAAATCATATAAATTAGGGAAAGATAATGAATGGCAATCTGCAGTTAATATGACATGGGAATTCAAATATATAATGAACGGAATGGCTGTTCAGGACCAAACTTTAAAAGAAGACGGCATTCATTCTGGAAGTATCAGGCAATTTAACGCAGATAGCAGCAGTTGGTATGTGCATTACTACACAACAGCAATTGCGAGCCCGGGTCTAAGAGCCTGGAAAGGTGGCAAAAAAGGAGATGAAATTATTCTTTACAGTAGCCAAAAATCACCAAACGGAATAGATGGATTTTACAAAATAAGATTTTTTAATATTTCAGACAAAGGATTTAATTGGTTAGGCGAATGGGTTGATAAAGATGAAACTATTGCTTTTCCAACTTGGAAAATTGAATGCAAAAAAAGAGTGGATTAATAAAAGCACTAACGCGCGGTATATACTGAACCATAATGGGCTTTCCTATAAAAATGAAAAACAGTGTTTTTTAATATACTGAACCATAATAGGTTTTGTGCAAAGAGGGCAGAACTCCCCTTCTGGGGCTGGGGGCTGGCGAGGGCAAATGCACAAAACCTATTATGGTTCAGTATAGCTCCTTGCTTTCTTTTTCCCAAAAATTCCAGAGCGGCGGCGTTTCCGACTTCTCGGGAACGCCGCCGCTCTGGAATTCTAAGGAAAACAAACAAGTAGAAACAGGCAAAAACCAGGTCATAATTTTTATGGGAAAGCCCTTCTTCCTAAAATTGCTTATCCTTCCAATCCTTCCGCTTTTCGTATTTTGCGCCCGCTCGAATTTTTATAACAAAACAAACCATTATGTCATTGCTCACTGTCGGCGTTTTCGGAACATCCCAAAAAAAGCAAGAAAAAAGAGTGCCCATCCATCCCGGACAACTGGACTGGATAGGCCAAGAGGTACGGCAACACCTTGTTTTTGAAAAAAATTACGGCCTCGCATTCGGCGTACCAGATGAACAGATCGCTGCTGTTTCCGGCGGCATGGCCAGCCGGGCGGAACTGTTCGAGCGCTGCGATATTGCGCTCTTGGCCAAGCCCGTCCTGAAAGATTTTGAGCAGATGAAACCGGGCACCATCCATTGGGGCTGGCCGCACTGCGTGCAACAGCGCGACATCGCCCAAGCCGCCATTGACCGCAAGCTGACCCTGATCGCTTGGGAGGCCATGCACCGCTGGTCGAAGAACGGCGATTGGCAGATGCACATTTTCCATAAAAACAATGAAATAGCGGGTTATGCGGGGGTGATGCACGCCATGAACCTCGCTGGCATTGATGGCAATTATGGACGGCCGCGCAAGGCGGTGGTCATCAGTTTTGGGTCGGTGAGCCGGGGGGCTATCCGAGCTTTGCAGGCGAGGGGCGTCCGCGATATTACGGTGTTCACGCAGCGGCATTATATCCTCATTGCCAGCCAGATGGCAGGGGTCAATTATTACCAGTTTGAGGAAAACGAAAAGGGGGACCTGGTGTCGCTGCGGCCTGACCGGTTGTCGCATCCTTTTGTGGAGGAACTCGCCGATGCGGACATCATCGTGAACGGTATTTTGCAGGACACCGACCGACCGCTGATGTTTGTGCAGCCGGGCCAGGAAGGCCGCCTCAAGCCGGGCTGCCTGATCGTGGACGTGAGCTGCGACGAGGGCATGGGCTTCCCGTTTGCGAAGCCGACCTCCTTCGATGCGCCGATGTTCAAGGCGGGGCAGGTGGATTATTATGCCGTTGACCACACGCCTTCTTATTTGTGGAACAGCACCTCGTGGGAGATTTCAAACAGCCTCGTGCCCTACCTGCCGATAGTGATGGGCGGGCCGGAAAGCTGGGCAAAAAGCGAAACGATAAAACGCGCCATTGAAATAAAAAACGGGGTGGTGCAGAATGAGAAGATATTGTCGTTTCAGGGGAGGGGGGCGGAGTACCCGCACCTTGTCGGTGGAAAAAGCTGATTATTTATAAAAGGGCTTTCTTATAAAAACGGACTTCTCGTTTTTATAAGAAAAACGTAATTACTTACCACTCATTGATTCACTAACCCCCGACTTCAGTCGGGGGGGCAGACAAGACACTAATACAGTGATTAGTAATTAGTTGATCAGTGATTAGTCCGCCAAATCCCTGATATTGTGGCGTTTAACCAAAAGCTAAATGGTTAGCTAATTACGATTTGTACCACTAATCCGGGTTTTAACCCAAAATATATGTGTTGTTTTCTGGGTTAAAACCCGATAAAATTTTGAGCCAGTCCCCCCGACTGAAGTCGGGGGTTAGTGAAATCAAAAGCTTTAAGGGGTGGTAAGTAGTTACAAAAAACCCTTCTTTTGTTTGTTTTTTGATTTTTGCTTTCATATTAAATTTTAGCGCTAATTTAGCACATCAAATTAAAGCCACACCCTACTAATCACTAAGGGAATTTGTAATAAATAACTAAACCACCATTAATTTACCATTAAAAATAGCGCGGCGGTATTTGTTCGCCAAGAAGTCCACTAATGCCATCAATTTTATCACGGGCATTTCGGTGCTTGGCATAAGCATCGGCACGGCGGCATTGGTATTGGTGCTGAGTGTTTTCAATGGATTTGAAGATTTGTTGCTGGGCATGTTCAGCAAGTTCAACCCGGATGTGAAAGTCACGGTGGCAGAGGGCAAATCCTTTGTGCCCGACCCTGAAAAACTGGCGGCAGTGCGCGCCCTGCCCGGGGTGGCGGCAGTATCGGAGAGTTTGCAGGAAGTGGCTTTTTTTGCCTACCGGGACAACGAGGATTTTGGCATCCTGAAAGGGGTGGACAGCATTTACCAAAAGGTGACGGGGATGGACACCACCCTTTTTGAGGGCAAATATTTGCTCCGTAAAAACGGCCGCGACTTTGCAGTGCTGGGCGGCGGCATGCGCAACAAACTGCAGGTTGACATCGAAGACCCTTTTGAGGTGCTGAACGTTTTCATGGCCAAACGGAAAAAGGTATCGGGGCTTCAGTCGCCGTTCAAAAAGCGGTTTGCCTACCCGGCAGGCTCGTTTAAAATACAGCAGGATTTTGACAGCCAATATATCATCGTTTCACTGGAATTTGCGCGCGAGCTGTTGGGGGCATACGGCGAAGTGAGCGCACTGGAAATCAGGCTGGCACAGGGGGCGGACAAGGATGCCGTTATTGGGCAGGTACAAAATATTTTGGGCCCGGGCTTCCATGTGAAAGACCGTTACGGGCAGGAAGCCTCTTTCCTGAAAGTGATGAACATCGAAAAATGGATGTTCTTTGCCATGTTCAGCCTCATCCTCGTGCTGGTGGCTTTCAATATGATCGGCACTTTGTGGATGATCGTTTTGGAAAAAAAACGCGACATCTCCATCCTCAAAAGCATGGGCGCTACCGCCCAGACCATCCGCAACGTGTTCCTGAACGAAGGCCTGCTGCTCTGTGCCCTCGGCCTGCTGTTTGGCTTTGCCGTTGCCATTGTTTTATATGTGCTGCAAAAAATGTTCGGCCTCGTGTCCCTGTCCGATGGTTTCGTGGTTGATGCCTACCCGATCAGTATGAGGTTTTTCGACCTGTTGGTGGTCATCGCAATTGTTGTCGGCATCGGCTTTGTTGCTTCTTTCCCTGCAGCCCTGCGGGCAATGAAAGTACCTGCCCTGATGCGGGATGAGTGATTGAATGGTTAAATGGTTTGAATGGTTAAATGGTTAAATGGTTTGTTGCCGATAGAGGGAAATAAACCATTTGAGCCATTTAACCATTCAAACCATTTAACCATTTAACCATTTGAGCCATTTAACCATTTAACCATTTAACCATTCAAACCATTCCGGCCATTCAAACCATTTAATACCTTTGCGCTTTTTATGGAAAATACAGCAACAGCAACTTGGGAACTGGATTTTGAATGGCTGCAGGTGCGCCATTTTGTAAAGGATGCCATGAAGCGGGATACCCTGCCGGACATGAACGCCATCTTGTTCCTTGTCGGGGTGCAGGAACTGGGGCGCTGGAAAGAGGGGTTTACCAAAGAAGAAAAACAAGACCTGATGCACATTGCCGTGTGCGAACTCCTGTGCGACGAAGGCTATTATGAATTTGTGGGAAGGGACGGCGACGGCTGGCCGCATTACAAAGCCCTTAAGCCTTTCCCGGCAAAAGGCGCAAAAGAGCAGGGCGATTATCTGAAAAAGAAACTGATCCAGTATTTTCAAAAAAGTTTAATTTCTTAATTTCCCAATTTCCCAATTTCCCAATTTCCCAATTTCCCAATTTCCCAATTTCCCAATTTCCCAATTTCCCAATTTCCCAATTTCCCAATTTCCCAATTTCC
>DROJ01000009.1 GCA_011321935.1 Bacteroidota bacterium
GACGAAAAAGAGATTTGTAAAAATACGTTTCATGATCTAATTTTTTTTGATGGTACAAAAGTGCAGGGAGACAGGGCATAAAAAAAGTACTTTTTTGACTAATTTTTGGTTTTTTTAAAATAATTTAAATAGGACAAACAAAACTAACAACCTGATTTTTAGCTTTTTATGAAATAATTAAAACCACGGAAAATTGGATTTTTTGTAAAATAAACAGAGCTTTGAATGCTAATTTTTTGACAAAACCAATGGCTGTTCACGATGAAATAGGGCATTCCGGGCTTTTCCCAGAAAAGACTCCTGTGGAGAAAACTTGAAATGCCCGCAGCTCCGGCCACCAACTACTGGTACAAATCGTAATTAGCCAGCCATTTAGTTTTTGGTTAAATGCCACATTATCAGGGGTTTGGCGGACTAATCACTAGTCAACTAATTACGAATCACTTCACTACCTGCTTTTCATGACCAACAACACCTTGATAAAGACCCTCTCCCGCCTCGACAAAAAGAAGCTGACCCGCTTCCGCGAATTTGCGGCCTCGCCTTATTTCAACAAGCACAAAGAGGTGATCGCACTCATCACTTACCTCTCCACGGTGTACCCAAATTTCACGGAAAAAAAATGCAGCCGGCATTTCATTTTCAAACAAGTATTTCCAAAATCGCCTTTTGAGCAAAAAAAACTGGCCATCGTTTTTACTTATGCCACCCGGTTGATGGAACAATTTTTCAGGGTGGAGGAAGCCCGTTTTCAGGAAAAATCACTAGAAGACAACAGCTTGTTGCTCCGGCATTTGAGGAGGTATAACTTAAACGGTTTTTTACAGAAAAAATGGAAGGGAAACATTGGCGGAGTAAATGAAACCCTTCCAAAGCCCAGCTCCACCCGAGAACTTGAAAAACAAATGAAACAGGCCGCCGAAAACGACGCCTGCGCCGTCCACCTTTCCGATTACAGCTTCAATTTTTTAGAAGAAAAACAAGCCTTGCTGGACGTGTATTACCTCACTGAAAAGCTGAAAGACGCCTGCGAACTGGTACAGCGGAGCAATTATTTGAAACAAAGGTTCGAGCCGACGCCGCTATTGGTTTCCGCCCTGGAAGTGGCGCAAAAACAGGAGGCTTACCTCCGGCGCTATTGGCTGCCGGGCATTTATTCAAATTTGTACAAACTACTGAAAAACAATGATTTGGAACAATACCCCCGCATAAAAAAAGAGGTGGAAAAACATGCCGCAGACCTGTCCGACACGGAGCTGCAGTACATTTACAACGCGCTGCAAAATTTCTGTATCCAACAGATCAACCAAGCCGAACCGGGCTTTCTCCGCCAACTTTTCGACATCTATATTTTGCAATTGGAAAGAAACCTTTTGCTGGTCGGCGGCTACCTGCCCGAATGGCATTTCAAGAACATTGTCACCACTGGCCTGCGCCTGAAAGAACACGCCTGGGTGAAAGATTTTATCGAAAAAAGCCGCCCGGTGCTCCACCCCGGCATCGCCGAAAATGCCTTCGGCTACAACCTCGCCAATTACTACTACCACACCAAAAATTACGGGGAAGTCCTGCGCCTTTTGGTCGAAGTCGAATACACCGACCTCCGCTACAACCTCGATGCAAAATCGCTGCTGCTGAGAACCTATTTCGACCTCGGCGAGGAGGAGGCACTGATGGCCCTGACCGATGCCTTCCGCCAATTTTTGAAAAGGAACAAAGCCCTCAAGGAGTTCAAAAAAATGGGTTATTACAACCTCATCAAATTCAGCCGCCGGGCTTTCAGGCTGAAAATGCAGCGGCATTTTACCAAACAAAAAAAATGGGAAAACGACCTCAAAAAATTAAGGGAAAAAGTGGACGCCGCCGAAACCATTTTCAACCGGGAATGGCTGTTGGAAAGGTTGACAATGATTAATGATTAATGTTGAATGATTAACCATTCAACATTGGCCATTTTTTATATCCCCAAGCGCTTCCTGATGTGCGGCGGCACGGCTGCTTTGTTCACCAAAATACCTACCGTTTTGAGCCGGAAATAAGGCTCCGACATATAGACATAGCCCTGAAAAGGACTGATATCGCCCCAGGAGTTTTTGGTATAATAATACTTCGTGCCCCGTTGGTCTTTGGCTACCCCGGTGATGTGCATCAGGTGGTCGTCGGTCGTTGAATAATTCTGGAAAGTACGCTGCCTAAGTGCTTGATCCACAGAGAGTTCTTCCCCTGGGTTTTCAAATAGGTCGCTGCGCTCAGCATTGGCCGGCAGCACCGCTATCCCATTTCTCGAAGAGAAGCCTTTTTCGCTCACGTCCCCGTCCCAAGCGACAGAATAGCCCTTTTCGACAGCATGATCAGTGATGGCTATGATGTCCTCGAAGGGTACGTTGAAATAGCTGCCGTTGGAGTAATTGTCGGGGATTTCCAGCACCACTTCCTCGTCGAAGGGATGGTGGGTGTAAGAGGTGAAACTGACGTAATCGTCGGGGTTGATGCCCAGGGTGCTGGCAAAGGATTGGGGGGTGTATTGTTTGCCCTGGTACTCGAATTCTGGAGGTGGAGTACCGAGGTAGGCATCCATTATGGCCACAAAGGCAAGCCGCCATTTTTCGCTGATCGTCTTTTGTTTCACGAGGGCATCCAACATGCCTTTGAGGGCAACGGCCATCTCTCCGTGGTCATGCCTGCTTTGCCCGTCCTGCAAGCCCGAATAGGCAGATTCCGGCACGGCCCCAGCTTCCCTGTAAGCATTGATAACGTCGTGGGCAAGCCCCCCCTGGCTGAACTGCGCCTTGCCCTGCCGCAGCAAATAGTTCATTGCTTTGTCTTGGTAAATAGTGCGCACAAAATACATTTCGGAAAGGTCGTATGCCTGTTTGCCCTCCCGCATCAGCTCCGATTCGAGGAACGAAGTGGTGGAAAAACTCCAGCAGGTGCCCGTGCTGCCCTGGCTTTTCACAGGGGTACAATTGCAGTCGTGGACCATGCTGAACTCGTATTGCGCAGCAAGTCGGTTGAGTGAAAAAAGGAGGATGGCGAACAATAGAATCTTTTTCATTTTTACTTTTTTTAACGTGAGTTATGGATAAGGGAAGCCCCGCTGGGGCTAAAGGCACCGCCTCTGAACGGCCTGCGCCAAAAGTAAAAACAATCTTGCTTTTCAAAGAAAAACCCGCGACGAAGTACTGATTTGTACAAGTTCTTTACAAGAAAAAACAGCCCGCCCGTTCAGCTGCGATTTATTCTTCCTTCATTCCTTACATTTGCCCGCTTCAACAATAAAACATGAACCGACGACCACTTATCTTAATCACCAACGACGACGGCATCAATGCCCCCGGCCTCCGGGCATTGGTAGAAATAGCCAGGGAATTGGGCGAAGTCATCATCTCTGCACCCGACAGCCCGCAATCGGGGCAGGGGCACGCCATCACTCTGACCGACCCGCTGCGCCTCAAAAAAGTCAAACTTTTTGAGGGCATCGAGGCATACGAATGCAGCGGCACGCCCGTAGATTGCGTAAAACTGGGGAAACAAATAATCGTCGGCGACCGGCAGATAGACCTCTGCGTTTCGGGCATCAACCACGGCTCCAACTGTTCGCTGAACATCCTCTATTCGGGCACCATGTCCGCTGCTATGGAGGCCTCTCTGGAAGGCATCAATTCCATCGGTTTTTCTTTGCTCGACCTTTCCTGGAAAGCCGATTTTGAACCTTGCAAACCTTTTGTGAAAAGGCTGATGGAATATGTGCTGAAAAACGGGATGCCCAACTGCAAACTGCTGAACGTGAACATGCCCGCAGTGCCGCACGGGCACATCAAAGGCTTTAAAATTTGCCGGCAGGCGGATGCAAGGTGGGTGGAAGAATATGTAGAAGCGACCGATCCCCGCGGGCAGAAATATTATTGGCTGACCGGAAAATTCGTCAACGACGACAAAGGCGAAGATACCGACGTGAAGGCTTTGGAAAACAATTATATTTCCATCGTCCCTTCCGGCCATGACCTTACCAAATACGATGCAATAGAAGGTTTTAGGCCGCTCGAAACGATTGGCTTGTAATGACAAGTTTTTTATAAATAAATACTTGCACAAAAGTATTGCCCCATAAAAAATACAGTTAATTTATACTGGACCATAATAGGTTTTGTGCAAAGAGGGCAGAACTCCCCTTCTGGGGCCGGGGGCTGGTGAGGGCAAATGCACAAAACCTATTATGGTTCAGTATAATTAAAAAAAATAACTATTCAGCAGACGGCATTCTTAACCGCGAATTGCGCTAATTTCCGCGAACTATTCAGAAACATTTGTGAAATTATTCGCGGAAATTAGTGCAATTCGCGGCAAGCTGCATAGTTTCAAAAAACATAACCATTCAGCATTTGCAGAAACCCCAGATAGGTTGAATTAATTGGAAAAGAAAACGGCTCTGCGAACGCAAAAGAAAAAAAATAGAAGAACAGGTCTATATGCTTGAAAAACAAACCAACAACCAATATTATGTTTGAAAAAAATTCACTTCCCTTCGGCCTGATGTTAGGCATCATTATCCCCCTGCTTGGGTACCTCCTTTTAACGGGTATTTATCAAATATTCGAAATGATGGAATGGGTCAGC
>DROJ01000010.1 GCA_011321935.1 Bacteroidota bacterium
ACAAATAATTTATTTTAATTTTATATTTAAAAAATAATGCGGCTTCATTCTTTGATTAATATTTTACGACATAAAAATTGTTGCCTGACCGACCAATTCTTTTTGAATAAAAAAACAATTGTAAAAAATATAACCGCTTGGATGTTTTACGAAATAATAAAATAGATATGGCAACCATCGAAAGCAGAAAAAGCAGTTCCGATTATTCCATCCAGATGGGTACAGGCAAAAAACACAGCCCCGGGTTCATAGCTGATCATTGCCCTGCCAACATCCCCCTCCGGCAACGTTTTATTATTTATATTTTAAAATACTCACTATTTATACTATGTTGCAGACTGATTGATAATTAAACCTAAATAAAAAAATGAAAACCATTAGAAAAGGATCAAAGGGCGCACAGGTCACGCGCTGGCAATTTTTCCTCGCAGGCAGCGGATTCCCCGCCATCAAGGCCGACGGCGATTTTGGCAAAAGGACCCGGCTGGCAACCATCGAATTCCAAAAACAAAACGGCCTGAAAGGCGATGGCGTCGTCGGCAAAAAAACCTACCTCGCCGCATCGCACAAAGGCTACAACCTGAAAGAGGCAAGGGACTGGCCGCCCAAGCCAAAATTCCGTCCCCTCAGCGGCACGAGGGCACGCCAAGCTGTTTTTGGGAAATTTGCCTACAAGCCCGTCGGCCCCGATTCCGACAACATCAAAATCACCGACAACTGGGAACGGCACAACATCGTGGCCATCGAAATACCACAGCTCAAAAGTGTGCGAGGCGCCCGCCGCGACGGCAAGATCCGATTCCACAAAAAAGCCGCAAAACAGACCCTCAAACTTTTCCAAGACTGGGAAGATGCGGGGCTGAAAGACCGCATCCTGACCTATGCCGGCTCCTATGTGCCGCGCTTTATCAGGGGCCGTTACGGCGTGCTTTCCAACCATGCTTTCGGCTCTGCCTTCGACATCAACGTGGCATGGAACGGGCTGGGAAGAGAACCTGCCCTGGTCGGACAAAAAGGCTCGGTAAGGGAACTGGTGGAGATCGCCCACAAAAACGGGTTTTATTGGGGCGGGCATTTCAGGAGGAAGGACGGGATGCACTTTGAGGTGGCGAAGATTAAGCGGTAGTCTGTCATATCTATTGCGCAAAAGCCCGGCAAGGTCAAAGATTGCCGGCTTTTTGTTTATATATTTGGGAAACAAAAAAACGTTTCTTCAACATTTCAAATATCCACATCATGAAAACCTCTTTATTTTTTATCGGCTTTATATTGTTCACCTTTTGCGGCAAGGCACAGACCGAGTTCGCACCCATCGGTGCCACTTGGCATTTTGAATATTATGAATTTGTATCCACCGTAGGCTATGAAAAAATCGTCGCGGCAAAAGACACAATGATACTCGGCAGACAGGCCAAAAAACTGGAACTGACGCGAGCCACAACATACTATGGTGCCAACGGGGTGATAAACACCGAAAGGGAAGACCATTATATATACCAAACAGGCGATACGGTATATCATTATACTAACGATTCCTTTATGGCAATGGATGATTTTGTTATATTGTACGACTTTTCCCTCGTGCCGGGGGATACTTTGTTTTATGGTAGTGGCTTTCATTATTTTGTTCTCGATAGTATAGGAACGGTGGAATTGAACGGCGAGGAATACCGCTCGCAATATGGAAGGATACCCGACTCCGAAATAGCGGACGGCATCACCATTATCAATGAAAAATTCGGCGCCATGAACGATTACCTTTTCCTGGACATACAGGACTATTGTTTTTTAGACGGCGACTGCCAATATTTCCGCTGCTATGAAGACAGCAACTTCCCGCTGCTGCAACTATCGCAGGACTCCTGCGAGCATATCCCGACTTTTGTTGCTACCAACGAACAGGCGCCGCCTCCTGCCCTTTTTATTTCCCCAAACCCTGCGCAAGGTTTTGTGCAGGTTAAATTCCCCGCCCCTGCGCAAGCTTCGCTGATCCATCTTTTTTCAACGGATGGGAAACGCATCAAAACACTGGAAATACAGGCCGGCACAACACAAAAAGAAATAGCCCTCGGCGGTTTGCCCGCAGGGCTATATTATATCCAATGGCAGCAAAACGGCATTCCGGCAGGCTGCGGTAAAATAATGGTACAGAAATGAGTTTTTAATGCAGAATGAAAATAAAAAATGCAGGATTGCGGATACCGCAATCCTGCATTTTTTATTTTCATTTTCATTTTCATTTTCATTTTAATTCAAAATTCCCCTCCCTCCCCTTCTTTCTGGTCAGTGTTCTTCACTTTGTTTTTCCGCTCGCCGCCTTTAAAGTCCAACTTCCCAAAACGGTAATTAAAATTAATACCGATTGACCGGAACGGATATGCGTAGAGGCTCGACTGTTTAAAGTTTTCGCCTTCCAGGATAGTATCAAAATGCAGCTTGTCATGAAACAGGTTGGTGGCCTTGATACCTATGCTCCCCCGTTTGCCCCATATTTTTTTTGCCATGCTCAGGGAGTACATCCTGAAAGTAGTCCTCGTGCCCTGCAGGGTCACCCTTGCACTGCGGAACATGCCCCAAAACTGCAGGCTGATTTCTTTTGGGAGTTTCAAAGTTGCACCTGCATTGCCATTGTATTCAATCCCGGAATTAGAGATTTTGCTGCCCCGCAGCTCGCCCGACAAATCTTTGTGCCGGAAATCAAAATTGGCGCGCAGCGACAGTATTTTTTTGATGGTGGTGGAGGTGAAAAAATTAAGGCCGAGCGTATTGTCCTCGCCCACGTTTTGAAAAGTAGTGGCCGAACGCCCCGCCCCGTCAATGGACAAAAGGCTTTGGATAACCTCCGTGGTGTGCCGGTAATAAAGGGCCGTGTTTATGACCACCCCTTTGATGTAATTGTTGTAGCCCAGTTCAAAATTATGGGAAAGTTCGGGCTGCAGTTCGGGGTTGCCGAAAGAAATATTGTTGCGGTCTTGCTGGTCCACGTATGGGTTGATAAAGCGCAGGCTGGGCCGCTGTATCCGCTGCGTGTAACTGATGCGCAGGTTGGACATTTGGCTCATCTTCCGGGACAGGATGACCGTCGGTAAAATATTGGAATAATCATTTTTAAAGCCCTTATTGTCCTCAACGGCAAACTGCCCGTCAATGGCCGTGCCCTCGTACCTGACCCCTGCGATCATGCTGTATTTTTCACCAAATTTGGTGTTTAGCGAAGCGTAGCCCGCATACACGTCCTGTTGGTAGGCAAACTGGTCTGAACGGCCGGCGTCCCGCACATATTTATTTTGGTCGAAATCAAATTCCTCAAAAAAGAAATCGCTGTCAATGCTCCGCAAAATGCCCTTTGCGCCTACTTCCAGTTTTGTGCTTTTCGAAAACGGGTGGACGTAATCCACCTGCAGGGTCGTTTCGAGGTTGTTGCTCTCGTTGTCGCTCAGTTCGTCAATATTTAAAGACTCCAGATTGCCCGTTTGCAATAGCTTAATGTCTTTGTTGTCAATGCTGCGGTTCAACTGAAAACCGAGGCTGAACTCCCTTTCCGAGTCTGGGAATTTCCGGGTATAGTCCGTGTTCCAGTCAATAGAGTTCCGGCGGGTTTCGGCGTCGTTATTTCTTTTTGAAATCTCATCCTCACTGATGGGGTCAATGAGCGACGAAGTAAAATCACCGATTTTATTAAAATTGGCGCCGTGAAAAGAGACATTGGAATTGATGCTGTTGAATGCGTTGAAATCGTAATAAGCCCCGAACTTGCCCCTGAAACCGAGCCGTTCCGAGCTGTTTGTCCCGTCCTGCATCAGCGTCCTGACCTCCCCACCTTCCAAGATGTCTTCCCTGTCAAAATCAAAAACCGCATCCCTCGGGGGCGACCACACGGCATGTCCGCCGCCGGTGAGGCCAAAGCGGCCTTTGGCCACGTTGAGGTTCAGCGAAACACTGTTGTGCCGGGTGCCGATGGTCGTGTTGACCGAGCCAGCCACGCCGTTCACCTGCTTCTTGCGGGTGATAAGGTTGATGATGCCGGCACTGCCTTCGCCGTCGTATTTTGCCGAAGGCACCGTAATCACCTCGACG
>DROJ01000011.1 GCA_011321935.1 Bacteroidota bacterium
AAAGCTCTTCATTGGCATCGTGGATAGGTTTGAGGCCAGAAAAGGCAAGTGCCAGGGCCAAGGCAATAAAGGCCGACAATGCGATGGTATAGGTTAAGATGTATCTATTGCTGTGCATAATTAGAAATTAGGGAATCAGGAAATTGAGGAATTGGAATCACGTTTTCAAAATTTCTCAATTTCCCAATTTCCCTGCTTTAACACGTTTCAGGCGGCGGTTGATGTTCGCCTGTACGACAAAATAGTCAATTAACGGAGAAAAGACATTCATAAAAATAATGGCCAACATCCAGCCTTCCGGGTAGGCGGGGTTCATCACCCGGATCATGATGCCGAGGATGCCGATGAAGAAGCCGTATATCCATTTCCCCATATTGGTGCCTGCTGCGGTCACCGGGTCGGTGGCCATGAACACGATGGCAAACCAAAAGCTGCCCATGTAAAAATGGTAAAACCACGGGATGTCCATGTAAGCATCGAAGTCCCAGACATTCAGCAGCAGCGCCATTGCGGCAGCACCCAAAATGCCCGAAAGCATGATGCGCCAACTTGCAATGCCCGTTGCCAGCAGCACCAGTCCGCCTGCGATGATGAGCGGCTTGCTCGTTTCGCCTATCGAACCGGGAATGGCGCCCCAGAGCATCTGCATCGGTGAATAGACCTCGGTCACTTTGTCCCAGCCCTGTGTGGCAAGGCCGAGGGGTGTGGCGCCGGTGTAGGCATCGGCGACGGCCATGCCGCCCTTGCCGAAGGTGTCCCAGCCCAGGCCGCCGAATATCCAGTCAAAAAAGCCCTCTGCCCAGCCGTACATTTCGCCCGCGACATTGGCCCCTTGGTATTCGAGGCCCGCAATCCAGCATTGGTCGCCAGAGATGGTAGTGGGATAGGCGAAGAAGATAAAGGCACGGGCCAACAAGGCCACGTTGACGACGTTCATGCCTGTGCCGCCAAATGCTTCTTTTCCTAAAACGACCGCAAAAACAATGGCCAAGGTCAGTATCCAAAGCGGGATGTCGGGCGGCATGATGAGCGGTATCAAGGCCCCGGTGACAAGGTAGCCTTCTTCGATGCCGTGCCCTCTTTTGGCGGCATAATAAAACTCGATGGCCAGGCCGACCACATTGGAAACAATGAAAATGGGGAGGATTTTAATCAGCCCATAAGCCAGTTTCAGGTGGATGCCCTCCAAAAAACCGGTGTACTGCCCCAGCGCCGCAAAATGCTGGTGGCCGATGTTGTAGGTCCCGAACAAGTAACAGAGCTGCATGGCCAGCACCACGATCACCATCGTCCTTTTCAGGTCCATCCGGTCCCTTATATGAACGCCGGTGCCGGAAGTCGTCTCGTTTGGCGTGTACAAAAAAGTGAAAAAGCCTTCGTACAGCGCATGCAAAAACGGGCTTTCCTTCTTGTCCGGTTCAATTTTTTTTATCTTATCAACTAAATTCATCAAGAGTTGGAATTGGGTATTGGGCATTGGGTATTTAATATCGAACACCCAATGCCGAATGCCTATATTTTTTAGCCTTGTTCGTTCATCATGTCGAGTCCGGTGCGGAGTATTTTTTGCAGCGGCTGTTTGGAGGTGCAGACAAATTCGCAGAGCGCAATGTCCTCCTCCACCAGTTCGTGGATGCCGAGGCCTTCCATTTTTTCGTAATCATTGGTCAGCACGGCTTTCATCAAATGCTGCGGGTAAATGTCCATCGGAAGTACGCTTTCATATTCCCCTGTCATCACGAACGCCCGCTTTTCGCCGTGCATGTTGGTGTCGCCTTTATACAAGGTGTTGGGGAAAAGGGCGGCAGAGGGGATGGACTTGGAAACCGTCGGCACCGGTTTGCTGGGCAACAGCCAACCGAACATTTCGTAATAATTGCCCTCCTCTATCACTGTCAACTGGTCATCAAAAAAATTGAGGAAATTGGCGGCGCTCTTTTTCTGGCCGGAAAGCACGTCTCCCGAAATCAGGCGGACGTTATCGCCGCTGAGGTTGCCTTTCAGCAATTCGCCCACATTTGCGCCCGCAAGGGTGCGCACATATTTTGGCTCGTCCAGTTCGGCGCCTGTCAGGGCTACCACCCGCTCAGTGTTCCATCTACCTTCGGTAAATATTTTGCCCAAAACAATCACTTCCTGCACGCCGAGTGTCCAAACGGTACAGCTTGGGGTAATGGGTGCGATGTGGTGTATCTGTATGCCGACATTGCCCGCCGGGTGCTTGCCGCTGAACCAGTGTTTCTGCACATTTTTCGCTTCCGCAAATACTGGCGAAGGGGCTTTTTTCCCGCCAGCGTTCAAGCCCAGGTGCACTTGCCCCGGAGTCAGTTTTGCCAGCACGTCCAGCCCTTTTTGAAATGCTTCTCCCTGGCCTTCCACCACAATGTCCAGATTTGGCGCCAGCGGCGCCGTATCAAAAGTGCTGATAAAGATGTCGCGCGGCACGTCGTGCATGCCTGCCACCGTATCGAATGGGCGGCTGCGCAGCAATGTCCAGCCGCCTGTGTCAAAAAGGTAGTTGGCCAGTTCTTCCCGGCTGCTTTTTCCGAGGTCGAAAGCAGGCAATTGGCGGTACTGCTGCTGCTTGTCGGCGAGGATGACGATTTCAGTGATGGAACGGCGGTCGCCCCTGTTGATGGCTACCACTTCGCCGCTGACCGGGGCTACATACTTTACGTCCGGCGTTTTTTTGTTGAAAAAAAGATGGTCGCCTGCTTTTACATTGTCGCCTATTTCGACCACCACTTTCGGGATGGGGGCGATGCCGCGGAAATTGGGCGGCTGCATGGCAAAGGTGTTTGCACTTGCGCTTCCGTCAATATTGCCGGGGGCTGCGCCCTCCAATTTAATATCAAAACCCTTCTTCAGGACTGTCACTTTCTCCCCGCCGCTGAAGCCCCTTTTGCCGGGAGAGACCAGTTCGTTGACACTGGGAAAAATGGAAAAGCCCGCCATTTCTGGGTCAATGCCAGATTTTTTGGCTTCTACGGCCATCAGGCTGTTGGCTACTTGCAGGATAACCGCAAAGGCAATGATGACGACTATTGCCATCAGGATAATGGTAAAGACACCCCTATCAGCGGTTTTCTCTGCTTGCGCAAAAATGGTTTCGGAAAGAAGAAGGAAAGATGTGATTATAAAAATCCTCGTTGAACCTGTTCTCATTCTATGATGATTATTTGTCAGCCTAACAAAAAATGGACATGACATAAGAGTTGGTTTTTGGACAGCCAAAAAGCCTGCCCTGACGGGATGTGTTTTTGGACAGCCGCATGAGCTGGCCCAGCACATTATCCACCCGTTTTTCAAATTAGGCGCAAAGGTAAAAAAGGTTTGTATTAAGTGAAGGCGAGGTAATGAAAATCATTTATTTAGATTGGGTCAAAATAGCTTGGAGAGTCCTTGCGGTTGCCAAAAAAAAAGTGCCGGGGACGAATCCCCAGCACAATATAGGCTCTGTATCCATTTGGTCTTAATCTAATATCTAACGCAAGAATTTGGCTGACGGGGCTATCTGTTTTTTTATGGCTAATCAAAATAATTCCCCCCGGGGTTAAATCAGATGGCTGTGTTATTGAAACTGCGGTAAAGGTAAGGTGACAAGTATCACAAAAAAAGGATGGTTGGAGCAACGGGACAAACTGGGGGACGAACGGTAGCACAGCACGAAGAACGGAAATGGGCAGGCTGCCCCAGCCAAAAAAACAAGTGCATTTGAATAGAATTTATTCTAAAATTTTTTGTGTGAAGCCTTTTCAAAAACAATGAATTTGGACGGTTTGTGTGCTGGCGCACACAAATCCGAATAAGGTCTAATGGATAAATTTAGAGCTTGTTGGAGCATTCGCACCCAAAATGACCCCCCAAAGCAAAGGTGCCAGGGGCATGGTGAAGTTCAAACAGCATCGGGATCAATGCCAAGGTCTTTTAATTTTTTTAGCAGGAGTTGGTTCAATCTATCGGCCGCCTCTGCCTTTTGCCTTTCGGCCTCTGCTTTTTGTCGGGCCGCCTCTGCCTTTTGCCTTTCGGCCTCTGCTTTTTGTCGGGCCGCCTCTGCCTTTTGCCTTTCGGCCTCCGCTTTTTGTTGGGCCGCCTCTGCCTTTTGCCTTTCGGCCTCTGCTTTTTGTCGGGCCGCCTCCGCTTTTTGCCTTTCGGCCTCTGCTTTTTGTTGGGCCGCCTCCGCTTTTTGCCTTTCGGTTTCTACTTTTTGTTGGGCCAATTCAGCCTTCTTTTTTTCTGACTCTGCCCGTTCTTTGGCCAGGTCGGCAATTCTTTCGGCCTGTACCATTTTAAAATGCTCCTCCAGGCTCTTTTCTTTTAGTGCTTCGTGCTCTATTATCAAGTGCCGTTTTTCCCTGTCCAGTTCTTCAAAGCTTTTAAAACGTTCGCCATCGGGGTGGTAGATTTCCAAGGTTTCCTCCGTCCATTCAAACCGGATGCCGAGGAGACGGCTTTTCCAATTTCTCAAGCCCTCGAACTGAGCGAACTTGTCGTCCTGCCGTGTATAGACCACAAAAATATTCCTGATCGGGTCGTAAGAGTAAAACTCCTCCACGCCGTATTTAAAATAAAAATCCAGCAGGTTTTCCTTGTTTCTGCGGCGGCGGTTGCTTTTGGAAAGCACCTCGAAGACCACCTGTGGCGCCACTCCTTCCTCATGCCATTGCAGGTAGGAAAGGCGGTCACCCTTTGGCCTCCCAATTGCTACCATGACATCGGGGGCCTTGCATATCCTGACCTGGCCTTTCACGGGGTACCACAACAGGTCGCCTGCCACAAAAATGTCTTTTCCTTCGGTGAGTTTATCTATGTTCAGCTTGATCTTTACGATCCATTTGAAGTGTAGTGTAGTTTCGGCCATTGGTTCTCCGTCGCTTGAAGGGTATTTGTAATAGTCGGAATGAATAGGCTTGTTTTGGACTTGGAACATATTCAGTAATTTTTTCCCAAAGATAACAGGTTTTTACTAAAAAAGCACACGGCGCTAATCTCGAATTCAAACCCTCGTCAGCCGATCCATAAACTCTTGCTTCTTGCGGCGGGAGACAGGCACGTGCGAGCCGTCAACCATCGTGACAGTGCCCTCCCTGTCATAGCGCCGGATGTGGGCAAGGTTGATGAGGTGGGATTTGTGGGAAGCAAAAAAACCGTATTTCTCCAGCAGCTTTTTGAACTCTCCTATATTATAGGAACTCAAAAAATGCTTGCTGCCGAGGACATGGACTTTGGTGTATTTCTGGAAACCCTCGCAACGGACGATCTCTTCCGTCGCTATGAATTCGAGGCCCGACTCGGTGGGTATGCCGATGCGGTTGCGCACACTGCCGGGGTTGAGGATGTTTTCGAGGAACTGCTTGTTGCGGAGCTGGTCTATTTTTTCGGAAACCCTTTTTTCTGCCTTGCCAACGGCATCAATGAGGTCTTCGGTTTCGATGGGTTTGAGCACATAGCCGATGGCGCAGAACTTGATGGCATCCAGCGCATAGCTGTCAAACCCGGTCACGAAGATGATCTCAAAATCAAGCTGCGGGAGGCGCTTCAACAGGTCGAAGCCGCTTTCCTTTGGCATGGCCACGTCCAAAAAAACCAATTGCGGGCGGGCCGATACGATCAGTTCGTAGCCCTCTTGCGGCGAGTTGGCCGTGCCCACTATTTCTACTTGCGGGCAATAGGCACCGAGTTTTTGCTGGAGCACTGCCAGGGCCTTTGTCTCATCGTCTATTAACACTGCTCGAATCATGTTCTGAGTTTTACATGACTCAAATTGCACGGGCATCCATTTGGAACACTGGGGCATTCGTTTATTTGATACAGAGCAATTTAAGTATTTTGAAAGGATTGAATGGTTGAATGGTTGAATGGTTAAATGGTTAATACAATATCCGTTGGACTCATACCACCGGATATTATATTAACCATTCAACCATTCAACCATTCAACCATTCAACCATTCAATCCTTTCAATCCAAATCTGGTATTTCTATGGTTACCACCGTTCCGGTGTCATCGGCATTTGGGTCGAGGTCTTCGACCTCGATTTTTATATCTATTTCATCAACTTGTTTCAAAACTTCCAGCCGTTCGTTCACGATTTGCATGCCGCGCGATTTGTAGTTCCGGGGGGATTTTTGTTTTAGCGAAGCTGACCTTTCCCTCCCGACGCCGTCGTCCTCGATGCGGCAGATCAAGGCTCCGTTCTCCTTTTCATAAAACTTGACAAGCAAGCGGCCTTTTCCGTTTTTGTGGAACAGGCCGTGGTTGATCGAATTTTCCACAAAAGGTTGGATGAGGATGGAAGGCAGTTCGCGGGAGTAGGTGTCGAGGTCTTTATCAACTGCAATTTCAGCGTCGAACCTGTCTTCAAACCTCATCTGTTCCAGCTCGACGTACAAAGAAAGCAATTTTATTTCCTCCGACAATGAAATGTACTTGTTTTTTGAACTCTCCAAAAACAGGCGCATCAGTTTGGCAAATTTGGCGAGGTAGTTATCCGCCGCTCCGGCATCGTTATTTTGGATGAAAAACTGGATGGCGCCGAGGGAGTTGAACACAAAATGCGGGTTCATCTGCGAGCGCAGCGCCTGTAGTTCCAGCTCCGCAAATTTTTTATTGACGCGGGTCGCCTCCTCCTCTCTCTGCTTGACCCGCCTGACCGACCACCTGCCGATCAGGTAGCTCAACAACAAAATGGCAAGCGGCAAGGCCACCTGAAACCAGGCCCGTTGGTAAAATGCCTGCTTCACCCTGATATTGAGCGACAGCTCACCGTCGGTCCAAAAGCCCTTTGCCGGGGCGGCCTTGATGCGGAGCTTATAAGTGCCGGGCGGGGGGCGGCTGATCTGTACGGACGGGTCGGTGCCGAGGAAATGCCATGCCGTGTCGAGGCCTTCTAGCTTCATCGCATACCGGTTCTGCGCCGGTTTTTCATAATCGGGCAGGGCAAATTCCAGCCTGATAAAATCGTCCCGTTGCCGCATCCGCAGGCTTTTTATACCGGCGATACCATCTCTTTGGGCAAGCTCGCTGCCGTCGGAAAGGTGCTTGGTCAAGCCCACCCACTGCAGGGGAAATTGCGCAGCACCCGCATTTTCAAAATCGCTTTTCTTTAAAATATTCACGCCGTTCAAGGTGCCAAAATAGAACAGCCCTTTTTCGTCGCGGTAAAACGCCAAGCGGTTGAACTCATTGAAGGTCAAGCCTTTGTCTTTATAAAAATTGCTGAACAGCTTCGTTTTTGGGTCAAAGCAGGACAGCCCGTAAAAAGTGCTCAGCCAGTACCGCCCGTCGTCGTCGGGGAGGATGCCGCAGACCGTATTGTTGCAGAGGCCGTTGCTGGTGTTGTAGCATTGCGAGCGGCGGGTTTTCAGGTCCAGGATGTTCAGCCCCCCGTGGGTGCCGAGCCACAGCCGCCCCTTTTGGTCTTCGTGGATGGCCAAAATATTATCGTTGGTGAGGTTGCCCCCCGCCCTCGAATAAAGGACGGATTTCCGCTTCTGCCGGTCAATGCCCACCAAGCCCTCCACCGTACCGACCCAGATGGTTTTGTCGTTCGCTAAATAAACGAAATTGGGGTTTTTGCCGGCCAGCGGGTTGCTGCCGTCCTTGTCAAAGTAGTGACTAAACTTTTCTGTTTCCGGGTCAAAAAACGACAGCAGCCCGTCCGTGTCAATGGCCCCGCTGACCAAAATCAGGTTGCCGTTTTCTTCCCGCAGGATGTGCTTGATGACCTTGTTCATGATGGGAAAGGAACAGGCCGTTTTCTTTTTCAGGTCGTACTTGTGGAGCAGGCCGCTGCGGTCGTCGGTACAGCTTCCGCCCCACAGGTAGCCCGCGGGATCGTACACCAAATTGCTGTTGCACCACAGGCGGATGGGCCGCCCGTTTTCGCCATTTACCCGGAGGGTGTCCAAAGAAAAATCATGGTTGTCGAGGTGGTACCACCTTTTGAGTTCCCGGGCGATGTAGATGTTGCCCTGCCCGTCGCCGGTGATGCTGCGGATGCTGATGCCCTCGCTCCAAGCGCCGTCGGCCAGTTGCCTTTCGGCCAGTGCCCAACGGACCGGCCGCTCCGCCAAATTGATTTTGTAAACGCCGACGTGGGTGCCGAGAAAAACCATTTTGCTGAAATCGGCGCCGTAGATGCAGTTGATTTTTTCGTCAATGTCGAGCAGCCATTGGGCATCTGTTGGCGGCCCGTCCCCCGCCTTTTCATAGAGGCGCCCCAGCATGCCGAAGCCCTTGAAAGTGCCGACCAACAGGCGCCCTTTTCCATCTTCCCAAATGCCGCTGTACAGCTCATTTTCAGGAAAACCAGCAGCGGGCGAAATGCCCTCGTTTGCAGGGTCCATTTGCAGCAGCCCGTTGCGGAAAGGGAAGGCCGCCCAAAGCCGCCCGCTGCGGTCTTCGTGCAGCAGCGAGGTGGAATAGGAGGTATTGGAAGGGCTGGTCAGCCGATTTATTTCGGAAATGGGACACCTATATAATAAGGTGCCGTTTGGCAAAACATGAAAGAGCCCGTTGCGGCTGTCGAGTACCCAAAAACTGCCGTCGCGGCTTTTTAGGAAGCGCAGTTCGCCCGCTTCTTTTTTATTGGAAATGGGAACGGAGCAGGTTCTTTTAAAAACCTGCGCCCCGTCCATTTCATAAATGGAATAGCCCCCTTGCCCTTCGGTCAGCACATAAACCTGCCCGAGGGGCTGGGCAAAAACGGCTTCCACATTTCCCGCAAGGCCGCTCTCTTTATTCAGGTAAATGAGCGAACTGCGGAAAGTCCGCAGGTCGAGCATTTCAAAAAAAGGTTGTTCCCGCTCGTTGAGCAGAACAAGCTGGCCGCCCCCGATCTCTGTGGCCTGTTTGATGTTGTTTTCGTTGATCTGGAAACGGGAGTTGGCGTTGTTGTCAAACACCTCGAACTCGTTGCCGAGGTAGCGGTTCAGCCCATTGCCGGTAGCGATCCAGATGAACCCTTTTGAGTCGCGGGTTATGCCGTAAACAGCCCGGTCGGAGAGGCCTTCTTTAAAGGAGAGTTGTTGGACCAGCTCGATACGGGGCTGGGCCGAAGCGAAGTGGAAAGCGAAAAGTAAAACCGGAAAAAGCGAAATGCCGAATTTTGATTGGGGACAAAAAGCAAACCTGCCGAATTTCGGCGGTTTGTTTGCTGGCTTCAGCAAGGTCCATATTTTTATGAAATGATTTTTCACTGGTTCAAGATGGTTCGGCCTTAAGGCGGTGCCTTTGCGCATGGCTTTAGGGCCGGGAACAGAACAGCCCGCCCCCTATTCCGCAAACCTCGCCAAAGCTTTTTTCGTAAAATCGGAAAGCACCAGCCGTCCGCTCTTTTCCGCCCGTTGCTCCAGCAGTCCGTCCCAGTGTTCGGTCCCTTCCCAAAATGTTTTTTTCATCATGCGCTGCGCCTCGGGGTTGGTAGAGGCGAGGTACTCCGCCAGTTTCAGCACCGCCTCGTCGAGCGCCTCTGCGTTTTCAAAAACATCGGCGTACAGTCCCCTGCTTTTGGCCCATTCTGCCGACCTGAACTCGTTGGCGTTGACGGCCAATTGGCTCATGGCCGCGAGGCCTATTTTGCGCTCCACAGCGGGGCCGATCACAAACGGGGCGATGCCCACGTTGAGTTCGCTCAGTTTCACTGCCGCATATTTTGTGGCCAGGCAATAGTCCACCGCCGAGGTCAGGCCGACCCCTCCGCCGACGGCCTTCCCCTGCACCCTGCCGATGATGAGCTTCGGGCATTTGCGGCAAGCATTGATGACATTGGCGAAGCCCATAAAAAATTTTTTGCCTGCCGGCAAATCAGGTATCGAGATGAGTTCCTTGAAACTCGCGCCTGCACAAAAAGTACGGTCGCCGCCGCTCTTCAGGATGATGACCTGCACATCAGCATCTTTGCCCGCAGCAATAATGGCCGCTTCCAGTTCGGCCAGCAAATTGCCCGGCAGGGAGTTGTGGGCAGGGTGGAAAAAGGTGATTTCCGCAATGCGGGGCTTGATGGTTTTTGTTTTGACGTATGGTTGGTCGGACATTGTTTTTATATTTTGGTGAATAAAGGAACTCGTGAGGCGATGGTATTTTCCACGTATTATTTTGGCGATGCTCTTTTCCGAGGGTCTCACGACACTCGCTATGATCTACCGACCCTGCGGGACTATGATAGACAGGCTTTCCACATAGTCCCGCAGGGACGGCAGATCTTAGCGAGGGATGCCCGCTCGAACAAGCCCTTGCGACCGGGCTGCCTCCGCTGCTGCGCCGCCTGGAACGGCGCAAACTGGAACGCCTGGAAGCCGCCTTCCGCCTCTGGTGGGGA
>DROJ01000012.1 GCA_011321935.1 Bacteroidota bacterium
CCGATTTTGCAATTTCTCGAAATCCCGAAGGGATTGAATGTGAATAGCCCCGGATGCAATCCGGGGAAATGATAATAGCAGGCGACAACCCTGAAAGGGTTGAATTATGGAAGATATTCAACCCTTTCAGAGTTGCTACCTGCCTGTGCCCGTTTCCCCGGATTGCATCCGGGGTTATTCAAATTCAATCCCTTCGGGATTTCGGGGAGGGCTAAATAGTTGCATTTTCGGAATTTCATACGCCGCTTAGCATATATCCTCTGCTGTCGGAAGGTGGCCTATGCCGTATGGTTTTGGGAGGAGGTTTATTGAACGACAACCTCCCTCACGGGCAAGGCCCGGATTTCATTATAATACCCATCGTGGTAAAACGAGGTCACTTGTTCTATTTTTAATTTTTGGATGATTTTTGAATTTTTGAAAAGAGGCCTGTTCGGAAAAGTCCAAAGCAGGCGAGGCGCTGCGAAATAACTGAAAGCTGTTTTTTTGGTCTGCCGCTTGTTCCAGTTTTGCAAATATTTTTTCATAAAAATATCAAACTTTTTTGCCCTGCCTTCGGCAAAACCAATAGCACCGTGGGACTTTTCTATTTCGAAAAATTGCTGGGCAGATTTTATATCTTTCAACAGTTTGGACGTTGCCCCATTTGACACCCCCCATGTAATGCCCATATTTGGATATTGGCTCAAATAGCCAAACGGGCCCAAAGTTGTTTGATAATCAAAAGGTGCAAAAAACCTCGGCGGCAATTGAACCACTTCTCCATTTTCCACAACAGCTTTAAATCGGTAGGTATAACTAACGGGCACATCATGCCAAGCCAATTTCACGGGCTTGCACCAATAAGCACCACTAATAATAAGCAGCGCAGAAGCAAGCAAATGTTTTTTGGAAAAAACAGGCAAACTTGCAAAGCCATTTTTTTTATAAAAAAGATAAAACAATCCCGCCTCCAACACTGCCCACATCCAAAAACAAATACCTGAAAAAATAAATATACCAGTGTGCATGAAAATCCAGCCCAATAAAAAAAAACGTACTGTTTTACGGTGGAAAAAAAAGAAGGCCCCGCCAACTTCCACCATTATTACAAATACCTTTAAAGGGATATTAAACAACGACAACTTTTGGGCAATGGAAGCGATTGTTGCTGGTTCTAAAAATGCCAGCCAGCCATTGGCATAAGTAGCTGGCAGGAGATAATATATTTGGTCGTATTTGATCCATTCCCAATTCAGTTTCCCATATCCCGACAACCAATAATGCGCAGCTATTATACTCCCAACAAAAAAAACGAAATCCGCAGTCCGGAATTTTTTTGTCAATAAAAACAAAATATAAAACGACAAAAAAAGAATCAAAATACGGATGGGCAAAAACGGCGCTGCCCAAGAAAAACCGCCCAATGCCTCCAACTGACCAATGATCGGAAGCAACACCACCAAAAAAAGAAACACAAATA
>DROJ01000013.1 GCA_011321935.1 Bacteroidota bacterium
AACGCCTTTCAACCCGCCGTCCCCGCCCAAAGGCATCACCTCAAGGCCTCTAACCGTCAAACAATAAGTTCCCGATTTTAGGGTGAAATATTGTACCCCGAAAAACCGGGAGAGCGGCTACGATCAAAGTTTCGTCAGCTTCAGCGTCAAGGGTTCAGCCGTCGGGATGCCGCAGTCACCATCAGAATTGTCGAGGATTGTAATGGTGAATTCGGTGTCGTCCACATAGCTGTTCACGCCCTCTTGCACCCAGTTCAGGCCGGCGCCGCCGCAGCCGAGGCCGGCACTTCCTTTTGGTACGACCAAGGTTCCGCAGGTCACCACAAAGTTGAATTGGATGCCCGTAAAAGTGAGGTAAGTACCTTTGAAAGCCCGGTTGATAGGGCCGGTAGCTTCCAGGGTCACCTCTTCGGCAGCCCAACGTGTGGGGTTGCCAAAAAACGGGTCGCTGGGGCCGGCAGTCTGTTCTACCATGTACTTGCCCGTGGCAAATCCATCAGGAAGCGGACATTGCACAAAGACGGTGATTTTGGAAGTAAAACTGGTGGTGGCCGCAGAGTTCTGGATGTTGGGCGTCACATTGTTGACCGTCACATTCTGGTTGATGACGATGTTGGAAGGATAAACACGGCCATCTTTCATGGTCGTTTCGTTGTAAATGTTTATCTGGTCAAGGCCATCAAAATCGGCATCCTCCAAGCCCAAAGCTGCCTTAAATTCGGCAAAGCTGATTTCAAACTTGCGCATCACCCCATCAGAGAAACTGCTCAAAGGCACGTTTTTCAAAAATGTTTTTGCAGTGGTGGTGCCTTCACTGAAATCAAAAAAATCAACCAGCAGATCTACCTTTTCAATATCGGCGAGGTTTTCAGAAAAGAAATCCATGACGACTTTGGCAGAGGCCGGGTCGTCGGCATTGATGGAAGAAAAATCCTGGTCAACGACGATCCGCATGTTAGCGGCCTCTTGCAGGTCAGGAAACCTGCCCCCGTCATCGGCATCGTCCACACAGGATGAGAATGGGAGCAGCATGGCTGCCACCAAGAATACACTCAAATATTTTAAATATTTCATAATCTTATTTTTTAAAAAAAAAACCAAACCTCAACATGGCCGGAGGCCAAAACCACCTAGTGCAGTGATTCGTAATTAGTTGATTAGTGATTAGTTCGCCAAATCCTTGACAATGTGGTATTTACCAAAAAATAAATAGTCCGCTAATTACGAATCGAACCACTAGCCATGTTGACATTCAGGCTTGCCTGCGAAAGGCAAGTATTGTGTTCACCTATTTCAAAGCAGAATTGATAAAAATCAGATAAACAACTGTTTATCAAACGTTTAGCAACCCATTCCAACTTATTTGTCCCAAAACACACCGTCGGTAGTGATGTTCCGCTGTGCAGGGGCATTGGCATTCCGGTTGAGTTCGTCCTGCGGATAGGGATAGGCCAAAGGGTACTTCCGGATCGAGCTTGTCACGTTGAGGTTGTCGGTCTGCGGGTCGTGGAGGCGCGGATACCCCGTGCGGCGGTAGTCCGTGTAAGAGTCCACTCCAAAGCCATAAGAAGCAATCCATTTCTGGGTCATGATATGCTCCAATTTACCTTCGTCATCGGCAGCGTCATACCTTTCCATGACCCTTCCGACGTAATCGGCCACCACCGAATCAACCAAAGCAGGGGCAGATGCCGCAGCGGCTATTTGCCCCACTTTTGCGAAAGCGGCATTGACACCTTCTTCAAAGGCAGCCCTTGCATCGCCATTGGAAACGCCGGTGATGGCGAGTTCCGCTTCGAGAAATTTGCGGTCGTAATAGGTCAGCAAGCGCTGCGGCGTATCGCCGGCGCCGTTGAAGTTGACCGCACCTCCGTTCCCGTCGTCATAGCGCCCGCCCGCAGGGTAAAGGCCCATAACGGTCTGGGAAGAAGACTGGTCAAAACCTTCGTTGGGATCAATGTTGAAAGAGAACATATAGATGCCGAGCATCCCCGTTCCCTGAAGTTCGGGCACAATGGTAACAAACTGCCCGTTCTGGACATAGCCGTAGCAATAGGAGCAAGGGTTCTCGGGAGGAGAGCCTGCGCTTATTTCACCGATCTGGTTGAAGAAATAATAAGGGATCCTCGGGTCGGCAATATTTTCATAAATACCGTTGTCGTGGAAAGTTTTCAAACCGGCCATTATTTCATAAAAATAAGGGCTGATGTAGTTCCGCGCGCCGCCTGCGGCATACTCTTGGGCATAAGTAGGGTTCCTGTTTTCAGGAGCTGCGCCCGTACCGTACTGCATTTGGAAATCGCCGCCCATGCCAGCGATGAGGTCGTCTTCTTCGATCAATTTGTTGACCTGAGCGGACACGTCCCTGACGAGCCTCATCTGGGTGTACATCTTCAATTTCAAAGTATTGGCAAACTGTCGCCATTTGTCGAGGTCGCCCCCATAAAACAGGTCGTCTGAACCGGGGGTAAAAGAAGAAGGCTTGGCGAGGTCGGCAATGCCCTCGTCAATCATGGCCAAAAGGGCATCATAAATGGCCTCGTCGTCATCAAATTTTGGTGAAATATTTCCAGCACCCTGCTGGGCTTCGCTGAAAGGTATGTCGCCCCACATGTCCACCATGATGGAGTACATGTAGGCCTGCATGATTTTGCCAACGCCGAGGTATGGCCCAGCGTCCAATTCCCCTGCCTTTTCAAGCAATTGGCGCAAGTCGTTGAGGGCGAAGGTATTGAGCAGCCGCCACGGCGTGTTCACGTCGTCGCCTTTGAACCCGTAGTCATTCTGTTCAGTGCCCCGCTGTACATTTTGGTGAACGTACATGGAAGTAAAATCGCCCAATGGGCCGGCACTGCCGCCCAATGCCCCGGCCAAGTTGATCTGGATGCTGGGCAGTATTTGGGCAAGGTTGGCATCGGAAGGATTGTTGGGATCCTCGTTGATGTCCAAGAAGTCACTGCAGGACATCAGGGATACCAGTGCAGTGAGCATGAAAAGTTTAAAAAAGTTATTTTTCATAATTTATTTCTTTTTACAATTTGCCGAAGGCTAAACAAGCCCCGGCAATTTGTTGATTTTAAAAATCAGAAATTCAAGCGGATGCTTGCGCCGTAGCGTTTCACGTTCGGTGTGGCACTCCATTCGATGCCCTGCTTGTTGGAAGAACCAAACTGGTTGACCTCCGGGTCGAAGTTGGTACCATCGGGAAAGCCAGGGGCATAAGTCCAAAGGTTGCGGCCAGAAAGAGAAATGGTGATGTTCTCAAAAGGCGAGTTGCCGAGCAGGCTGTTCGGCAAAGCATAAGAAAGGGCAACCTCCCTCAACTTCAAGAAAGAAGCATCAAAAACACTCCATTCATTGGCGGCATTGATGGCAAAAGTTTCACCAAACCAAACCGTGTTTTCTTCGATCATGGTCTGGTTCGGGACCGCGTTGCCGCTCTCGTCCAAGATCGGCAGGCCGGTGTTCGGGTCGCCATAGACACCGGGGATGATCTTGTTGATTTCCCGGTTTTCCGAATCAGTGGTCACGCCACGTCCCAGCATAGAGCGGACAGTGTTGGAGTAAAGTGCCCCGCCTTGCTGCCAATCGAATACGACCCTTAAGCCCACACCTTTATAATTAAAGCTGTTGATAAGACCGACCCTGAAATCAGGGTTTGGGTTGCCGACGATGTCGGGGTTTGGGCTGCGTATCAATTGACCGTTGCTCGGGTCAATCAGCAAATTACCGTTTTCATCCCTCAAATTGACGGAGCCCAACAAAAGGCCATACTCTTCACCAGCACGGTGAACGGGGATCACGCCTCCGGCAAACGAAGACCCTGCCTCGACCTGGATTTCGGTCAAACCTTCGATCAGTTCTTCGATGACGTTCTTGTTTTTTGTAAATGTGGTGAAAGTGTTCCAGGTAAAGCCGTTGGCACTCTTGAAGGGGGTAATGCCCAAGGTCACTTCGATACCTTTGTTGGACACCTCCCCAAAATTGGTCAGGAACTGCTCAAAACCAGATGAATTGGCTATACTGATGTTGGCAATCTGGTCCCTAGATCGCTTGTCGTAATAAGTGGCATCAAAGCTCACCCTTCCTTTGAACAACCTCAGGTCCAAGCCTACTTCAAACTCCGTGGTTCGCTCGGGTTTCAAATTTGGATCCTTCTCGGTATCGGTCAATGTCAGCGACGGGGTAGTCGTACCCCCTGTCGGGGTAAACGGAAAAGCCGCGGTAGGCACGGGCGCCGTAACAAGTGTCGTATTTACGAAGTAAACGTTTGTCAACAAGTAGGGGCTTGTTGCATTGCCAACCTCGGCCCAGCCTGCCCTTAGTTTCAAAAAATCAACAGTATTGGAGCTTATGTCCAGGGCATCCAGCACACTGACCGAAGTAGAGACCGCTGGATAGAAAAAGCCGCGGTTGTCGGAGGGCAATGTTGAAGACCAGTCGTTGCGGCCAGAGATGTTCAGATACGCCCAACTGTCATAGGCAAAGTCCAATTGTCCATAAAGCCCTACCAGCCTGCTTCTGGAATAATTGATCCCATCGGGCAGGCTAAAAGGAACAACGTTGTTCGTGTTGGCAATGTCGTCAATATCAAAGATCACGTAATTGATGCCCCTGTACGCCTGTTGTTCAACTGTTGTCTGGTTCACATTGTGGCCGACCAGGGCAGTGAGGGAAAGCCCAGGGCCGAGGTCAGTGCTGTAATCAATGAAGAAGTTGCTTTCAATCTCCTGATAAGCGATATCGTGGTCGAAAATCTCCCCTGCGCCGGGGTTCAAACTTGGGCCAGATGAACCAGGGCGGATGAACTGCTTGTTGCGCTGCGAGTAAGAATTTATGCCCAAACGGTAGTTGATGTTGATGTTGTCAGTAAGGGCCCACCTCGGAGAGAGAACAGCCGCTACCCTATCTACATTTGAGATAAAACCCGCATTTTCATAAGACCAGAGCGGGTTGTCGGCCTGCCCCCTGCCTACCATAAACTCACTTCCCTTGTCAATGGGGTTCTGGTAAGGTTGTCCGTGCACATCCCAGTTGCGCCCCAGGTACAGGGCACGGGCAAAGGCCGATGGGTTGTTCGACCCTGAACCGCCCACACCTGATATGACCCCGTTTTGGTCTGTCCGGGTAAAGTTCAAAGTTGCCGCCAAACTAAAATTATCCGAAAGCTGCGTGTTGCCGCCAACTGAAACAGAAAAGCGGTCGAAGCCAGTGTTCGGAACAAAGCCTTCGTTGGTCAAGTAGGAAAGGGTTGCCCCCACCGAGCTTTTGTCCCCCCCTCCGGTGATCGTGACCGAATTGTCGAAAGTGACCCCCGTCTGGAAAAGTTTTTCCACATTGTCGGGGTATGCCCGGTAAGGGACGTTGGTAGTTGCCAGTTCACTAAAACCATTGCGGCCCTGGTACCAGTGCGGGATGGAGTCGCGGGTGGCATAGGGCTTGGTGCCCACGAATGGCGCCCCCCATGAACCGTTTACTTGCTGGTAGTTGAAATTTGTGCCCGTTCCGTAGGTGTTCTGGTAATCGGGCAAGTTGGCAATCTGTTCGGTAAAAACAGAGGAAGAGACAGAAACGCCCAATCCCTTTTTCTCCGTCATCGAACCTGTTTTTGTGGTTATCATCAAGACGCCATTGGCGGCCCTTGACCCCCAAAGCGCAGCAGCGGCAGCCCCCCGCAGCACACTGATGGACTTGACATTGTTGGGGTCTATGTCTGCCATCCTGTTGGAGTAAGCCCCCCCGCCGGAAAGGCCGAGGTTTGTCCGGTATTCTGAGTTGTCGTAGGGTATCCCATCGACAACGATGAGAGGCTGGTTGTTGCCCAAGAGCGAAGAGTTGCCCCGGATGGTGATCCTTGTCGCACTCCCCGGTGCGCCACTGCTTCCAGTAATGTTGACCCCGGCCACCTTGCCTTGCAAGGCACGCAGGGGGTCGGGTTCGACCACTTGCTGGATCTGATCTCCCTCCAACCTCTGCACCGCATAGCCCAGCGCTTTTTCTTTCCTTTGGATGCCCAGTGCGGTTACAACCGCTGTTTCAAGCACGACGCCTTCTTCCAGGGCCACATCCACCACATTGGAGGCATCGAGAAAGACCTCCTCCGGAGCAAACCCGGTATAGCTGAACACCAGCACTTTACTACCATCGGGCACCTTGATGGAATAAGACCCGTCAATGTCGGTGACGGTTCCGGTAGAGGTGCCTTTCACCACCACACTGGCCCCGATCAAAGGTTCGCCTTTTGTGTCGGTCAAAGTACCGCTTACGGTTCGTTGTGCCCCGGCAATAAAGGTACATGCGAGTACCAATGCCAAAGCAAGCATAATTTTTTTCATACTGCAAACGAATTTAATAGACCTTGTTCGGATTTCTGTGCGGCAGCACACAAAGCGTTCAAATTCAATGCTTTGAGGAAAAACTCCGAGCAAAAAATTTTAGAACAAAGTCCAATAGTGAGAAAATAAGACACAGCAAGCCCCTGCGCCGAAAGGACATCTCGTGCCCCTGCGCTGGTATTGCGGGTCTGTTAATCAGGCGGTTTAAAAAAATAGGTAGGTAAAAAGCAGTCTTTCAAACTGCTGAACTGAAATGCTCCGGCCAGGCAAACCCATAAAGAGGAAAAGGAAACATACCGAATGGTCAACTAGTCAATTTCGAGCCGAGTGATTTCTAACAAGTTAGTGTTTAGTTTTCAATAAAATGAGCAAATGATACAGTTAAACATGGATCATATTCCCATAAAAAACCAACTCATCTGGCATCCTTCACCAGTTTCCAATTCACAGCTTTGCCCGTGTACGGAACAGCATTGCCACCCGCGTACGTGACCGGAATCAATCTTAATCACTTGCACAGAATGCAAGCACTTGAATAGCTGTTTACCGCCCGTTTTCACGCAGGTCGGCCTCCAACAATTTTAATGACATTTAAAAAAATAGACAGGCTGCACACGAGGCAGGTACGGGTGATTCCTTTAGTTCTGGCTGATTTTTTTTTAAAACAAGACAAATCAGAGATGGGCATTGCCCATCACTCATATCCTCATTTACTCAAAAACAAACAGCACTTGTAATTTCAGGCGGCCATTAAAACCAGCCGCTAATAACAGTCGAAATAGTTGCCGCAAAAAGCGACAACTGGAAAATTGAATTAGTATGATAAAAACTCTCAACAGTATAATTCAAACATTGGGCAATTCAGTTACAAAGGTGGCCGCTGTGTTAGCTTTATAATTGTAAAAAAGGGGATATTTTTGAGGGCAGTTCAATTTTGGTAGAAAAAGCCCTTTCTAAACCGAATTTTGTGCAACCACTGACAGAAATTGTTAAAAATTTGGTAAATCCGCTTTTTTACAATTTAATGCAGCCAGATGCAGGTAATTCTGCACTTTCGAGCCGAGGGATTAACTATGCAAATCCCGACTTTGTGATATTGAAATACGAGGAAGTTGTTCCCTCCCTTGCTTTGAGGGAATACATAGAATGCTACTGGACCCTGGTATCTGATTGCTCCCTGGAAAATGAACTCTGCCTGCCCGACGGCTCGGCATCCCTTATTTTCAATTTTGGCCTGCCCTATCGCCGGGCTGTTTGCCACCGGCCCAATGAATGGATGCAGGTGGGCCGGCACAGCCTTGTCCACCAGAACAAGGCCAGCGTGCTGATAAACCAACAAAGCCCTGTCCGCATGTTGGGGGTTCGTTTCAAACCTTACGGAATGGCCCCGTTTTTTAAGGTAAACATGAACCAATACCCGCCGCCCTTCATTTTGAACGGATCAATGCTGTTCAAGTGGCTCGGCAGCTTAAAAGAAAAATTATGGGAAACCGATTGTTTTTCCGAAAGGACGGCATTGGTGGACCATGACCTTTTAAGACGGCTGCCCAACACCCCTCCTCCAGACCCGCTAGTAAAAGAAAGTGTCAGCATCATGGTGAAGAACAGGGGTGTAATAAAAATCGGGGACCTGCTGGAACAGCTTTGCGTGAGCAAAAGCAACCTGGAAAAGAAATTTCAGGAACACGTTGGCCTCTCGCCAAAAATACTCTGCAACATCTTCCGCTTCAACAGCATCGTATATAACCACCAAATGAACCCCGTTCCATCGCTCACGGAGCTTTCCTACAAACAAGGTTTTTTCGACCAGTCCCATCTCGTCCATAATTTCCGCTCGTTTACAGGGCTGCCGCCGGGTAAATTTTTCCGGCAGGAAAACCTCTTGGTGGAAATGCTGCGGCAGTCATTTGAAGCGAGAACGATGGAGATTTATTGATTAAGCGTACACGGGGTTAGTGAAAAATTCCAAAGTATCAAAGTAGAATTAATTACCCCGTTGCACTTACCTTTGCCCCATGACTAAATCCAGAAACACTGACAGTAAAAAAACGGCCAACAAACCTGTTGCAAAAACGCCGAGAAAAGCCGGGGCAAAAAGAACCACCGCTACGAAGAGTGCCACGGCGCCCCGCAAGGCAAGGGCAACCAGCGCCACTACCACAAAAAGGCAGGCCGCAAAACCAAAAGCTGCCGCAAGGTCAAGCACTGCCCGCAATAGCCAAACAACAAAAAATGCAGTGGCAAAAACGACCGCTGCGCGGAGCAAGGCCAGAACAACAAAAAAAACGGCTGCGCCTATACGGCAAATGACCAGCCCAACTCCCTCTACCCAAGTGAAATCCACGCAGCGGCCTAGTCGTTCCAAAGCAGTTAGCAAAGCAAGTCCGCCACAAAGGCAAGCCGTAAAAACAGTTTCCAATACCCCTGCCAGGCCAGCACCGCAGCGTAGTGGCCCCAGGGCACAAAGCAAGCCTGCCCCGCCGCAAAGGCAGGCGGCAAACCCCGCCCCCAATACCCCCTCATCGCCAACCAAGCCGACATCGCAGCGCAACAGTTCAAGGGCTACCAACCAAACAGCACCGCCGCAAAGGCAATCAGCACCGCCCACTCCCCAGCCCCCAAAACGCCCATCCAAAAACGAACCCAGCAACAGCCAGCCAGAAGAAAAAACCAGCATCAAATTCGACCAATCGGTCGCCATCTTGATAGACGGCAACAACATTGAAATGAGCCTGCATTCGGTCTCCCGCACTTCTGCCTCGATGATAAATTTCGACAAGCTCGTGCCCGCCCTGCTCGACAACCGGGCGCTGTCGAGGCTCATCTATTTCCGGGAGGGAAAAAGCATTTCACAAAAATTGGCGGGACGCCTGCAAAAAATGTTTCACGGCTCGGTAGTCCCCTGCCACAAATCGGCGGACATCCCCCTGAGCATCAAAGCGGTGCAGGTCGCTTCCAAAGTGGACACCATCATCATCCTTTCCGGCGATGCCGATTATGTGGAACTCGTGCGGCACCTGAAACACGATGGCATCAGGGTAGAAATAGCTGCTTTTCCCGAAACGACGGCGGAGATTTTAAGGCAGGAAAGCGATTATTTTTTCCCGATCACGGTAGAGTATAGTTTTGCTTTGAAATAAAATTAAAAAAGGGGCATTTTAAAATGCCCCCCTTTTTTTCAATATTTTTTGTGCCTATTCAGCTTGCAGCCAAGTCGCCACAGATTTCACGGATTTTCACGGATTTATTTAAAAAAAAACATGCGCATATATACTGCACCACTTTAGGTTTTGTGCATTTGGGAGGAAATTGCGGGGCAATAGAAAATTGCCCCGCAATGCAAGCACTTGCCCTGCAATTTCCTATTGCAGGGCAAGTTATATTTTCCATTTGCA
>DROJ01000014.1 GCA_011321935.1 Bacteroidota bacterium
AACCTTCCGTTTATGCTTGTTCTTTTTAATGCAGGCTTCTTTAAAAAAATGTCAAATAGAACCACTATGCTCTATTTTTTTGCATCGCCTGCATCAAAAATAACGTCGCCTAAATCGGAAGGTTATTATTCGCCGACCCCTAAAACGTTTCCCGTATAAAATTATATTCAGGATTGATGAAAAACGTCAACGGGTAGTGGTTGCCGTATTGTGGCATGAAAAACGAGACTCGGATAAATTAGAGATATTGTTAGGGAAGTGATGGCTATTATATTTTGGAGAAGAGAAAAGGATGCCTTGTTCCAGATTATTGGGGTTGAAGAATTTCATGAAAAAATTCTCTTATCTTTGTAAAGGGTGTTCTCAAAATAATTTTTCAAATATGACCATAAAAGTCGAATTACTGCATGAAGAAGCGCTTGCATTGCTCCGCAACCTTGAGCGTTTGAAGTTGGTCAAACTGTTGCTGCCCAAGAAAAAAAAGGTGGCAATTGCACCATCTGAACCAAATGGTTCGGAAGAAAAAGAGCCGTCCGTTAGCTCGGTCAAACCAATTCGGGATAGCCTGACACTGAACCAGTTATTGGAAGAACAACAATTCAAAGGCTTTGACAGGCAAGAATTGGACAATCTCATTTCTGAAATGAATATCCAAGAACCAATCGAAGAATTATTGGCCATGCTCAAACCATGAATTACTCCTCGACAGGATCATCCAGACATGCCTCGCCATTCAAACAATTAATGCGTCTCATAAAAATACTCGCCACCAACCTCCTCCTCCTTTTTTTGCTCCTCGCTTCGCTCGAATGGTTACTGGAAAAAGTCAACCCCGATGAGCGCCACCATTCCGTTTTGGCGAGGTACATCCGGCTGCGGGAAGTGGCCCTGCCGAACACCGATTTCAACGAAACGCCGCACCCGGTCTTCCGGCAGTACACCGAAAACCTGGAACTGAAAAGCTACCGCATCGAGATGGATTCGCTGGGCTTCGTCCGCTCGGAAACAATATTGCCGCAGGCGAAAACAAACATCGTTTTCCTCGGCGGCAGCACCACCGAATGCCGCTATGTGGACGACAGCCTGCGCTTTCCGGGTTTGGTCGGCAAAAAATTCCAGCAGGCGGGCTACTCCGTCAACACCTTCAATGCGGGCGTGGCGGGCAACCACAGCTTGCACAGCCTCAATGTTTTGACCAATAAAATTTTGCACCGCAATTTTCAAGTGGCAGTGCTGATGCACGGCATCAACGACCTCGTGCACCTGTCGTACAACGGCAGCTATTTGCGGGACGGGAAAACGCCGACCCGCCGCAACCTCGTCACCATCGCACGGCCTGATTTTGACGAGCCCGACCTTTATTTTTTCAGAAAATACGGCATTGCGAAGCGAATGGAAAAATCGTTTCAAAGCCTCTTCCCCCGGCTGCATTACGACCTGCTTTCGAGTTTTGTAAAAGTGGCCTCGCCGCAGCAGCCCCTCGAATTTGGCTGGGAAAAACTGCAGCCTGTCGGCAAACGGGCCTTCGATGAATACCGCAGCAACCTGCGCAGCTTTGTTGCCCTCTGCCGCGCCGACGGCATCCGCCCGGTGCTGATGACGCAGTTCAACCGGGTACTGGAAAGGGAGTTTTTGGAAAACCCCATCTTCCGGCCATACGAAGAAAAGCTAGGGCTGTCGGCTACTTCCGTCGCCGCATTTTGCGACAGCTATAAAAAAATGAACGCCGTGGTGAGGGAGGTGGCAGCGGAGGAAGGGGTGCTGCTGATTGATCTGGATGTGGCAGTGCCGAAGTCGCCGGAGTGGCTGTACGACATGGTTCACCTGCACGGGGCGGGCTCTCGGCTGGTGGGGGAGAAGGTTTTTCGGGACTTGGAAAAAGGGCTTTTTGCGGGGTCGGTTGCGCCTGCGAGGAAGGGCATGGCCAGGCACTGAATGGAGCCGGCCTTCCGTCAATGGGCTTCCACGGCTTTTCCTTTCAGCAAAATCTCCGACCCTTCTTCCATCAAAAATAGGTCTTTGCCCCCCTCTGCTTCATAATTTTTCACCTCCATTTTGCCGCCGCCAAAGTCCGGCAATTTTTGAAAAGCAACCATGCCCTGCTGCACGTTTTTTAGTGCCAAATAATTGACCTTCAGCTCGGCGAGGTCAATGGCTGCGATGCCCTGTTTGCTGTTGCCCACATTGACAAGTTCGGCAGAAACGAGGGCGTGGCGGTTGGCTTTCAGGCCGGCGCCAAGGGCATTTTGCACTTCTATCCTACCAATTTTGGCGCTGCCGCCGGAGATTTCGATGCCGTCTTTTCCCGTCGTTTCGATGAGCAGGTCTTCCATTGTGCCAGTTGAGAAATCGGCGTCAATTGCGTCGCCTGCCATGTTGCTGAAACGGCAGTTTTTCAGTTCGTAGCCGGAGTGGACGAGGGCCAGCCCGTCCTTTGCCAGCGCATTTTCAAAGCTGCAATCATAGATGCCGACATCGGCCGCGTAAAAAGTGACGGCGGCCTCGGTGGCTTGGCCGTTGCGATGGCGGGCATTGAGGTTTTTGAAAATAACGTGCTGCAAAACAGAGCGTTTTTCGGTTTGCAAAACCAGCAGCCCCTGCCCCGTTTTGTTTTCTGAAATTATGGTGACCGGGTGTTCAGGAGTGCCCAAAAAACGCACTGCTGACTGGGAAACGATGGCCGCCCCATTTTCCAAAACAAGAGAAGTGCCAGCGGGTATTTTCAAGACATGCCCCGCGGGAATGAGCAAATCTTCGCGCAAAATATGCCTGCCCGGCCGCAGCAGCACATCGCCTCTTTTTGTTATTTTCATAAAATCCAAAGCCGCGAGTTTTTTCAAATCGGCCGTCGGCAGGGCAGGCGGGTCGGCAGCGGGTGCGGGCCATTTGAACACGGGTACTTTCAGGATTTTGCCCGTGCCGGGCGTTTTACAAAAAACATATTTTGCCTTGCCGGCAAATGGGAACCGGTAGCGGCGCACGGGCACTGCGTCGTCGAAGGCTTCCAGTACCAGCCGTTCTTTTGGCCTTTGTTGGATGGTTTTGTTGCCGTAGCCGAGTATTTCCAGCGGGAGGATGTGGTAGGATTCGAGGGAGATATAGCCGCCGTCGAGGTAGGCTTTGAGGGCAATGTTTTCGAGCGGGTACAGCACTTTGCGGATTTCTTTGGCATTCCTGAAATAATAGTCCCAGTCAAATTTATAACCGGTATATTCTTGCCGGATGAATTTTTCCCGCTCGCGGATTTCGTTTATCAGCTCGGTTTTCAGTTTGCCCAAGTAAGCCTCATCGGTCATTGTTTCGAGGTAGTGCGCATATTTTTCCGCGAAAGCGGGGTCTGTAAAAAGTGGTTTGTGGATGAAGCTGAACGTGGTGGTAACCGTTTTGTGGTCGTCGCTGCGGCCGTTGATTTTTGAGCCCGTCATGAGCGGCAGTTTAAAAAATTGCGTGCCGTCGGGGGTGTAGCCGTCGTAGCCGACGGGTTCGAGTTTGGCGGTGATGGGGTTGAAATAAAAACGGAGGTTGGTGTGGTTGAGGGCGTGGTAGGCGATGCCGAGGTCGGTGATGACGAGGAACTTGGCCAAGCGGTCGGTATCAAAAACTTCCTCCGCCGTTTTGTTGCCCTGCGTGAAGCTGAAAAGCAGGTTTTGGGCGGTTTCAAAATAGGCGCGCTGCTCCTTGTCCTTCAATATTTTTTTGCCGCCAAAAGTTTCGAGGTGGGCCGATTCGAACCAGGGCGGCGGGTTTTGAAAACCTTTCGAGGCGTTCTGCCAGAGGCCGTCCTCGTTCCAGCGGATGATGGGCGCGACCATTCGCCCGCGGTGGTTGAGCAGCGCCTCCCGGAAGTGTTCTTCATAGGCATAGATACCGAGCGTTTTGTCGTTCAGCGCCATTTCTGCGAAGTCGTAACGGGTGGTGAGGATGTCCTCTTTGAGCATCAATTGGTGGAACAGCCACTCGTTGAGGTGGTAGCGGGAGAGGGAATTATGGACGGAAAATTCGGGCATGCCCCGCCAGGCGCCCTTGTCGTCGGCCACGATGCGGAACGACCATTTGCTGCCCATGAGGTGGTCGGTGAGGTCGCCTTTGAGGCGCACGTGCACGGGGACGACCCCTTCTTCTGAATGCAGTTTTGCTTTGATGAGGTCGGCCTTTCCGGCTATCAAAATGGACTTGGAAAGTGCCTCCGCCCGTTTCATCTGCAATTTTTCGTAGCCCTGTCCGTCAACTTGCAGGCGCAGGTGGGGCAATGTAAAATCGGCAGTCGGCAAGGCTTTGGGCTTCGGGTTTTTGCTGCGCCTTATTTTCAGGTCATCGAAATAAACCAGCCCCTGCGAGGAGGAGACGTAATAGGCAAAGACCTTTGCCGAGCGGTTGTCAACGCCGAGCGGAACGGCCACTTTTATTTTGACCTGCTCCCAGCCGTTGCTGATTTTTCCTACCTCGCCCGACTCTTGGTTGTACTTCCAGCCATCGGCGCCCTGCACCACCAAACGCCCGAAGCCGTAGTCGCCTTTGCGCCAGATGCTGGCCTCGATCACGTCGCCCGAATAGATGTTTTTGATGGTAATGCCGGGGCCAAATTGGTGGCTCGCATCGCAGCGGGCGGAGTACTTGCCGCTCATCGAAAACTCGTCGGTCTGCGTTTCGCCGTTGTCGAATTTATGCCCGTCGGAGTGGAAATAGCGGCCCCCGTCCACCGTTGTTTCCATGTCGCAAAAATAATAATCGCCCCCGCCCGTGCGGCCAACATGCCCCCATACCATGAACAGCACGAGCAGCCCCGCCAACAGGGGCAGCAGGAAATTGACGGGCCGGATGGGCTTTTTTGTTTTTTTGCCTTTTATGCGCATTTATTAAAATTACCTCCCCCTCCGCCTTGAATTGTCATTCGCCTGCGGCGAATGACAATTCAAGGTGAAAAAAGGGGGCGTTTAACAGTGAAAAATAAAAACAGTGCGAAACCAAAAATCCCCGCCAAGACAATATACGGCACATTGCCCGCTACCATTGCCAGCACGTTGCCGCTGACCAGCGCGTGCATTTTATTGTACTTCGGTGTCTGGTCTTGGCGCAGGCCGGGGAACTGCCCCATGATCTGTTTTTTGATGCTTTCGTTAAAATTTTCCAGCCGCTTTTTTTCCTCAAAATTGGCCTGCGTGTAGCGGACTTCGTTGAGTTCGATTTCCATTTCGCTAAACGAGGGGTAGGGGAAATAGGCCGACGTTGCCCGGTCCAAAGTGATGGTGACTATCGGCTGGCCGTACTCGTGGATATAGACGCGGCGGCGGTCCTGTTCCATTTTCAGGGCGGGACGGAGGTCGTTTGCCTCCACTCCCAGCGGGAACAAATAGAGGTTTACCTCGTCGCGGTCTTTTGGTTTGATGTATTTCCAAAAGGGGTGCATGGCCTGCCGGTCGCTTTTTTTTGGGTTTTCATAAACGCTGAATTTGATCTCTTGCCGGGCCACTCCGCTGCTGTCGGCGCTGGCGAGTTTTAGTTGCACCAGTTTTTTTAACAAGCTGTCGCCGAGGAAGCGTTGGCGGTAGCGGGCGCCTGCATTTTGCGCCAGCAGGTGCTTTTCGCTGTCGTCAAAATAGAGGTCTGTGAAATGCTCTTCCTCGTTGCTGCTGGAAAGGGCGGTATCGAGTGTTTTGAGTTTTTGGGTGGAAAAATTTTCTTTTAGGTATTGCCAGATGGCTTCTTCTTGCCCCGGTGGAACGGCGAGCTTGAATTCGCTTTCGAGGCGCTGGGCGCAGAGGGACGAGGGGAGTAGCAAATAAAAGGTGAAAAGTAAAAAGGTAGGCAAAAAGGACAAACCACGGGCGGAATTGGGGCGGGAATTGGGGCGGGAATTGGGGCGGGAATAAATTCCCGCTCTTTTGGAAGGGCACCAGAGAATACCCAACGACAGTCGCTTTTGTTTAATCATGGCTTGTTTCCGTTTTTTAATAAATGGCTCCGATCAGGGGCGGGAATATCCCAAAGGGATGCCTGTGGCAAATTCCCGCTCTATTGGAAGGGCACCAGAGAATACCCAACGACAGCCGCTTTTGTTTAATCATGCTTTGTTTCCGTTTTTTAATAAATAGCTCCGACCAGACTGCGGACTGTCCAAAGGACTCCTTCGGAGAAGACTGGCAGACTGCGGACTGAAATCACGCTGCTAAATTCCGCTGTTCCATAAAAGAAAAATTGATGGCCGGGGACAGGGCGACCATCTCGTCTTTGGCCTTGATGATGTTTTCGATGGCTTCCGTTTCCACGATGTAGGACAGGTCGAGTTTGTTGTTGAAATGGTCCATCCGTTTCAGTTCGACAAATGAAAAATGTTTGGTCAGTACCTCGTTCACCTTTTCTGCCGAGAGTTCTTTTGTGGAGATATTGATGAACATGTTTTCGGAAACGTACAATTGTTTTTTGCGCAGCACCAAAGCCTGAATCATCAGCAGGCTCATGATGAGGATGTAGGCCAGTACCGTTACCACGGCCTGATTGGCGCCCATGCCCAGCCCGATGCCGATGGAAAAAAACAGGTAAACCAGTTCTTCCGGCTCTTTGATGGCAGCCCGGAAACGCACGATGGACAGCGCACCGACGAGGCCCAAGGACAGCGCAATCGAACTTTTTACGATGTAAATAATGAGCATGGTGGTCAATGCCAAGAACATGAAATTGTTGCCGAAGCGCTTGCGGTTGGTGATGGAACTGCCGTATTTGCTGTAAAAAGCACCGAGGAAATACGAGAGCAGCGCCGCCAACAATGCGTTCAGGACGAACTGCTGATGGCTGATGACATCGGTGGAAAATTCGGACAGGAAATCCTCGAATTGCATAGTTTATGTTTGAGCATTTAGAGGTGATGCCTTTGCGGTGGGTAGTGGGCGGAAAGGCGTCAACTCGAAAGAAATTACCCACCGAGTTGACGCCTTTCCGCCCGCCATGCCTTCGCAAAGGCATCACCTCTAAGGGCTGCTGACAAGGCCTCCCCCCATGCTATGAAGCGGCAAAGTTAACGAATAAAAGGAAATGGAAATGAGTGGAATAGGGGAGCGGGGGGTGGCTTATCCCGATTTTATTTTTTCCCAAATTTCATAGATGGGCATCTGCTTTGGGCGGTCGGCGGGGATTTCGCGGAGCGGTTCGCAGGGCTTTAGGCTGGCCTGGCATTCGGCGGGCAATTGTTGGTACAGCGCAGTGCCTTTTGTTTTCCAGGCAAGCATTTCGTCGCTTACTTTTTTTATTATTTTTCCGGGGTTGCCGACCACGAGGCTGCGGGCCGGGATCACTGAATTTGCTTTGATGAAACACAGCGCGCCGATGATGCAGCCGTCGCCGATTTCGGCATTGTCCATCACCACAGAGTTCATGCCGACGAGGCAGTTTTTGCCGATGTTGGCACCGTGGATGATGGCGCCGTGGCCGATGTGGGCGGCTTCTTTCAGCCGAACCGTCACCCCCGGGAACATGTGGACGGTGCAGTTCTCCTGCACATTGCAGCCGTCCTCGATGATGACCTCCCCCCAGTCGCCGCGGATAGCTGCACCCGGCCCAACGTAAACATCTTTGCCGATGATTACATTGCCCGTGACCGCAGCTTGCGGATGCACAAAAGCACTCTCATGCACGACGGGGCGGAAGGCGTTGAATTGGTAAAGCATGTTTCAGTCTGCAGTCTTCAGTCCGTCAGTCTTCAGTCCGTCAGTCTTCAGTCCGTCAGTCCACAGTCTTCAGTCTGATCGGAGTTCTGTTTTAATAATAGAAATTATGACTCAAAGCCATGAAGTAGGACTCCAATGAGACTGTGGACTGCAGACTGACGGACTGTGGACTGAAGACTAAATGGACTGCTGACTTATTTCCCGCTTCCCACTTGGAAGGTCACTTTCAAGTTGATGCGGTAGCTGACCACCTTGCCGCCTTTTACGACGACTGACTGGTCTTTGACCCAAGCGGACTTGATGTTCTTGAGTGATTTAGCGGCTTTTTTGATGCCCTTTGCGGTAGCGTCTTCCCAGCTTTTGGGGGAATCCGACAAAATTTCGATGACTTTCATTACCATGATTCGATGATTTTTTTGTTAAAAAAATAGGCCTACGGGTGGGCAGGCAGGTTTTCTCGCATGGGCAGCCGCTTTGCGCAGCTACGCCATAGAGGGGGAAAGTTAGATAAAAAAAGCGCAACCCCGGAAAGGAGTTGCGCTTTTGTTTTGGTGGAGACTAGCAACGCACACACAGATGCTCCAAAGTGCTGGGGGGCTGGGGCGGGGGCTGCTTCTATTTTTCAGGAATAAATTTCATCGAAATAGAGTTGACGCAGTGGCGGGTGTTTTTTTCGGTCAAGCGTTCGCCGACAAAAACATGGCCGAGGTGGCCGCCGCAATTGGCGCAGAGTATCTCGGTGCGCCGCCCGTCGGGGTCTGTTTCTTTGCGTACCGCACCGGGTATTTCGTCATCGAAAGCAGGCCAACCGCAGCCGGAGTTGAACTTGTCGGCAGAGCGGTACAGCGGCGCTTCGCACCTCCGGCAGATGTATTTGCCTGCGGCAAAATGCTGGTCGTATTCCCCCGAAAATGGGCGCTCTGTGCCTTTGTGTTCGATGACCCGTTCTTCTTCCGGGCTGAGCTTGTTCCAGCTTTCTTTTGGCTTGTTTTTCATTTTTCAATGGTTCATCAAAATTCTAAGAAGGTGGCATCAATTCTAATGCAGTGATTAGTAATTAGTTGACTAGTGATTAGTCCGCCAAATCCCTGATAATGTGGCATTTAACCAAAAGCTAAATGGGTGTGACCGCTGCGTGATGTAAACAAAATTAGTATTTTGGCGGAAAAAACATCATGAATAGCAAACTAATAAAAAAGGCTGGTAACAGGATAACAGTAGAATTGGAAATTGAACTTGATCCTACATCGATGCTAAACAGTGAA
>DROJ01000015.1 GCA_011321935.1 Bacteroidota bacterium
ATTGGACACAGATCGAACAAATAGGATTGAACACTGATCTAACTGATCGAACAGATTTTCACAGATAATGGGATTGGACACAGATCGAACAAATAGGATTGGACACTGATCTAACTGATTGAACTGATTTTCACAGACAATAGGATTGGACACAGATCGAACAAATAGGATTGGACACTGATTGAACTGATCGGACTGATTTTCACAGATTGCTCGATAAATCTGTGAAAATCAGTTAGATCAGTTAGATCAGTGTTCAATCCTATTATCTGTGAAAATCAGTCCGATCAGTTCAATCAGTGTTCAATCCTATTTGTGGTCATTTTCCCGCTCCCCCGCAAATCAATAAACCACGATTTTCTCCGAAAACCTGAACCTCCGCTTCGCCCGTATTTTCATAAAATAAACACCCGGCTGCAAGCTGCTCACATCTATTTGGTTGTTCCGCAATTTACTTTTATGGACCAATCTCCCAGACTGGTCATACAGCCTGACAACAGGCCTTTTCAATTCAGGCAGGTTATCAATAAATACCATGCTGTCGGCGGGGTTTGGATAGACCCGCAAGGGCTGCACCCGTTCTTCCGAGGCATCGGTCAGGTCGAGGCCATCGAACAGCCAGAGGTAAGCCCAGCGGAATTCCCTCGCCCAGTACCACTCCGAATGTTGCCCGTCGGCATGGAAGGCTTTGTTGAACTCGTCGTCGGTGAAGCCGTTGTTGAAAAGTGCCGTTTCCATCTGGTTCACATCTTCCACTACCGAGCCGTTGCCTTCCTGCAGCCCGGCCAGCATATAGACTTTCAAATGCCCCGTTTTTGGAGTGTTCTCGCTGTGGCCGAATATTTCTGGATTGAACCAAAAAGCAGGGGAAAAAACGCCCGCTTTGCCAAACACGTCCTGGTGTTCCATCAGGCCGTATTGCGAAATAAGACCGCCGAGGGAGCTACCAAATAGGCAGGTAAATTCACGCCCCGCCAGCGTCCGGTAGTTGTCATCAATGAAGGGCTTGAGCGTTTCGACAATAAAATCCATGTACTGCCCACCTTCGCCGCCAGCGTTTTGGGAGGCATTGAACCAGGGCGACAGTTCGTCCGTGCGCAGCGAACCGCCGTTGTCAATGCCGACCACGATGGCGCCGTAGTCGCCCTGCTCAAAGAGTTCGTTGAGCGATTCGTCCACCTCCCATTCCCCGCTGAAACTGGTCTGCACATCGAAGAGGTTTTGGCCGTCGTGCATGTAAAGGACGGGGTAGCGTTTGGTGGAAGTGCCGTAATCGGGCGGCAGGTAGATCCAGATGCGGCGGCTGCGGTTGAGCTGCGGCATGAAAAAGTTTTCGTCCAAGATGTGGACGTTGTCGGCGGCGGTCGAATTGCCGGTGCCCCCGGTGTCTTCCCAGCCTTCTATTTCCAGTTCCGTGGTAGTGGCGTTGCCCGAATAATTGTACTCCCGGTTGGGCCTAAAACCGCCGTTGCTATTGCCTTCCACGCTGTCCCAACTGCCCCTGGTGAACTTGAATTCCAAAAGGCCAGCGGGCGGGCTGATGGTGATTTGGTAAGTGCCGTCGCCGTTATTGTCCAGAATATAATCAGCGTCGCCGGGGTTCCAGCCCTGAAAATTTCCGGCAATGAAGATGCTGGCATTCAAGGGCGTGTTGCTGGGGATGTGGGTGACTTTGATGGTAAGCTGGGCGAAAAGTTGGCAGGCAGTAAAGGTCAGGAAAAACAGCAACCGGTATTTCATGGTCAAGATTTTTGTAAAATAATGATCCCGGATTTTCGGGAAATATTTGGATGAAAAATGAAAATTTTATCGTAACTACTCAGGTTATTCAGTGTATGGTTTCACTAACCCCCGGTTTCAACCGGGGGTTAGGCAACACACAAATCCGGGTTTTAACCCAAAAATATGCAGGTATGTTTTGGGTTAAAACCCGATAAAATTTTGTCCCCCCCCCGACTGCCTGCCTGCCGGTAGGCGGGAAGTCGGGGGTTAGTGAAATAATAGCTTGAACCACCTGAGTCGTTACAGTTTATCTTTTGGGCGGCAAATATAGATCAATTGATACGAGCAACGCGCTGATTGATTTCCGCTGGAAAAATTGAATTGCGGCAGCAGCCTGATTTTTCACAAAAGTTTCTAAATTGCGGCAATCCAGTTTGCACTCGTCCACAGAAAGCACCTCTCCGGTAAAAAAACATCAACATGAAAAAACTCACCGCCACTCCTTCCCGCCGCAAATTCATCGAAAAACTCGCCATTTCCGGCGCTGCCGTAGCTGGCTTTCCGAACATCATCACCGCCAAAACTCCCAGTCCCCATTTTCTGAAAAGAGAAAAAAAGTTTTCGGTAAATGACAACATCCAAGTTGCCGTAATCGGCGCCGGGGGCATGGGCACTGCCGACGGCAAGACCGCAGCAACCATACCCGGCGCAAAAATAGTGGCCGCCTGCGACCTCTACAACGGCCGCCTCGATGCTGCGAAGGAACGCTGGGGAAAGGACATTTTCACCACCCGCGACTACCGCGAAATATTGGCCCGGCCGGACATTGATGCCGTCATCATCGGTACGCCCGACCACTGGCACCGGCAGATTTCGGTGGATGCCATGCAGGCCGGCAAAGGCGTGTATTGCGAAAAACCGATGGTACACAGCATCGGGGAGGGCACCGCCGTGGTAAAGGCGCAACGGGAAACGGGCAGCACTTTTCAGGTCGGCAGCCAGGGCATGAGCTCGCTGGGCAACGAGAAGGCAAAAGAACTTTTCGAGGCAGGGGCCATCGGCGAGCTGAACTATGCCGAAGGTTTTTGGGCGCGCAACTCGCCCACCGGGGCTTGGCAATATGCCATCCCTAAAGACGCCTCGCCCAAAACGGTGGACTGGGATCGCTACATCAGCAACACTACCAAACGGGACTTCGATGCGCTGCGCTTTTTCCGCTGGCGCAATTACCGGGACTACGGGACGGGCGTCTCGGGCGACCTTTTTGTCCACCTTTTTTCTTCCCTCCATTTTATTATTTCATCAAAAGGCCCGGACAAAATAATGTCCACTGGCGGGCTGCGCTATTGGAAGGACGGGCGGGAAGTGCCCGACGTGCTGCTCGGCATGTTCGACTACCCAGAGGCAGAAGAACACCCCCCGTTCAACCTCTCACTGCGGGTCAATTTTGTGGACGGTACTTCGGGCACTACCTACCTGCGCTTGGTCGGCAGCGAAGGCGCGATGGACGTGACCTGGGACGATGTCTATCTGCGCAAAAACCTGGTCAGCGACCCGATGGATGCTTTTTTGGAAGCAAAAGGGAGCGAAATGGAAAAAGCCTTCGGCGAACGAAAAAAGATGCTGCCGCCTAAAGAGAGCCATTACCAGGCGCAGAAAGGGTACAAAGGCGCACATTACGACCACTTTTCAAATTTCTTTTACGGGGTGAGGAATAAAAAAATGGTTGCGGAAGATGCCGTTTTTGGTTACCGCGCAGCAGCCCCCGCATTGCTCTGCAACGACAGCTATTTTGATGGGAAAATAGTGCGCTGGGACCCGGTGAACATGGTTTTAAAATAAGCGCCCCCCCCGGTAGCACAGCCTTTCCCGAAGGGACTCCCATGGAGCAGGCTGTCCCGGTGCACGGCGTTTACGCCACCGCCGCCCAGCGCAGAGGTGATACCAAGAATCCACTTCGTGGCACCACCTCTGCGCCCCTTGCTTAACAGTCACAAAAATCTTAAAAAATGAAATCAATTTTCTTCTTCTTATCAACCATCTTTTTCATCGCCTGCGGCAACCCTGCCCCTTCTGAAAAGGAAGCCCCTGCAAAAGCAAAAACCATCCACAACCAGCTCACCGACGCAGAAAAAGCAGCCGGCTGGCAACTGCTCTTCGATGGCCGGTCAACCGATGCGTGGCGTGTTTTCAAAAAAGAAAAAATGGACGGCTGGGCTGTCGAAAACGGTGAAATGGTCGCCCTGGGGAAAGCTGGGCAAGAGGGCTTGGGCGCTGATATTGTTACCAAAGATGAGTTTGAAAATTTTGAGCTAAAACTGGAATGGAAAATTTCAAAGGCCGGCAACAGCGGTATTTTTTTTAATGTAGTGGAAGCGCCCCAATACCAGGCCGTCTATGAAACCGGCCCCGAATATCAATTGGTGGACGACATCGGCTTCCCCGCCGACCTCGAAGACTGGCAAAAATCAGGGGCCAATTACGCCATGCACCCGCCTGCCAAAGCTGCTGCCAAACCGCAGGGCGAGTACAATAAAACAAGGCTGCTCGTCAACAAGGGGCATGTCGAGCATTGGCTGAACGGTGTAAAGGTGGTCGAATACGAACTTTGGACGGACGACTGGAACCAGCGCGTCGCCAAAGGAAAATGGAAGGACTACCCCGGCTATGGGAAAGCCAAAAAAGGGCATATCGCCTTGCAAGACCACGGCCAACAAATATGGTTTCGCGATATAAAGGTGAGGCGGCTTTGAGGAGAAGGGCTTTCTTGAAATGAACCCCGTTTTGGGGCGGTGCCTTTGGGCACCGCCCCAAAAAGAGCCATTTCAAGGTTCTGAACTTTGCTTGCCGGTCAAGGTCACATCTTGTTCGCCGAAGTAAAGATGCGGTCCCAATTGATGCCGTTCTTTATATTCCCGTTTTTGGTAGAAAACCAAATGAACAGCGGCTTGCCCACCACATGGTCGAACGGCACGAAGCCCCACACGCGGCTGTCTTCGGAGTTGTGGCGGTTGTCGCCCATCATCCAGTAGTAGTCCATTTTGAAAGTATAGGTATTGGCCTCCTTGCCGTTGATGAATATTTTGCCATCTTTTATTTCCAGTTTATTGCCTTCGTAAACAGAGATGACGCGTTTGTAAAGGGCAATGTTGCTGGGGCTGATGTCAACGGTAGCCCCCTTTTTGGGAATGTAAATCGGGCCATAATTATCCATAGTCCAGCCTTTTGAAATTTTCGGGTCGTGGGGGAAAAGGTGGGTCGGCGAAGAGGTCGGAGGAGAGAGTATTTCCACTGAAACATCTGGCCCCCAGGCTTTTATCTTTTCCCGCTGTTCTTCATTCAAAAAATAAATGCCCTGTTGCGGGTAGCCTTCGGCAACGTTGACCCCCATTTCGTCCAGCCTTTCCACATTGATACCGTTGGGTGAAGCAATGCGCGTGAGGAACTGCATCTTGCTCGGGTTTTTAGCTGGCTCACCATTTATATACACCTGCCGGTTGATAACCTGCAGGCTGTCGCCCGGCAGGCCGATACACCTCTTTATGTAGTGGTCTTTTTTATCTATTGGGCGGACGACGAGCTTGGCCCTGCCGCTTTTTATATCCCTTGCCCGGTTGCGCGGCACTGCGCCCAAGCGGTAGTCGTTGATGCTCCAGGTCCGTTCCGGGAACACATAAACGCTGTCCCCTTCCGGGAAATTAAAGACCACGGGGTCGTACCTTTTTATTTTGGTGATGGCAGGCAGGCGGTAGAAGGGGAGGCTGGGTTTGGAGATATAGCTTTCGCCCCCGATGATGGGGAGGCGGTTGTGCAGCAGCGGGAACATCAAGACCGTTTTTGGGGTGCGGATACCATAATGCGCCTTGCTGACAAAGAGGAAATCGCCTACTTTCAGCGAGCCTTCCATCGAAGAGGTCGGGATGGTATATGCCTCGATGAGGAACATGCGGATAAAGGCCGCCGCAAAAACGGCAAAGATGATGGCCTCTGCCCATTCCCTTCCTGTCCCTTTTTTGTAAGGGTTCTTGCGCATGAGTTTTTTATACTCACGGGTGTTGTTGGATGCCCTTGCTTCTTCCAGTTTGCTGAAATATTCTTTCTCCATTTGCAGCACCGGGCCGAGGTATTTCTCCTCCTTGTTTTTGCCGATCTGGTAAAAAATGATGGCCGGGTAAACGACTGCCAGCGTGCTGTCCCAAAAGGTGTTCCTTCCAAAAGAGCGCACCATGTCAACGCACAGCCCGACAAAAACGAAAATGTTGACAATGGGCACGAGCAACCACGCGGCATGGGTACTGCTGCGGCCCACCAATTTGCACATGATGATGAAATTCAGGCCGGGCACGAGTGCTTTCCAACCTTCTTCGCCTGCTTTTTCGAACAGCTTCATCATGGTGATGCTGAACAGCAGGTAGGCAACGAGTATATATATCAGAATAGCCATCTAAAAGAGTTTTGTCCGAAGG
>DROJ01000016.1 GCA_011321935.1 Bacteroidota bacterium
ATAAAAACCAGCGGTTGTTATATTCTTTTAATAAATAAGAGCATGTTGGGGAATTATATTTCGAGCGAAAAAGCATCAATTTTTTGATGAGACGAGGCGAAAAATTGGAAGCATAGTGGGGCTACGTGACCAATTTTTCAACAAAGTATCATCGAAAAAGGGATGTTTTTTCGCCGGAATATAATTCCTCAAAATGCTCTAAGGGAAGATGATTTGTTCGCTCGTTTTTTGGGCTTTAAAAGATTTATATTTTACGAGCAAATTGTTTTTGTTTAAAATAGCAGCATGGATCTGCTCTATATATTCCAATCCTTTTAATTGGTTATTTTTATCCAGCTCGATATAAGAGATGCCCTTGTTTTTTTGCTTTAATATTTTGTCTTCCAATTTTGCCACCATACTGCCCAGGTCTTTAAAATAATTGAACCCTTTAAATTGCTTTAATATACCGACTACCTCTCCCAGCTTTTCAATATCGTAATTTGAAATGGGCGTATTGGTAATGCTGTAATCTTTTTCGGCATAAGTATAGTATTTTTTTTCCACGACAATAATGGGCGCCTCGAAACCCAGTTTATCGCTCCGCATATTTTGGATATCCAATTGTATTGTCCTTTTGCTCACGCCCGTATCTATCCCCTCGTATTCATATAATGCGCCCGATACTTTTTCTATTATACTGCACCACTTTAGGTTTTGTGCATTTGCCCCCGCCAGCCCCCAGCCCCAAAAGGGGAGAGTCCGCCCTCAATGCACAAAACCTAAAGTGGTGCAGTATATATCGTCGAGCGTCCATTTGCGGAAGCGGTTTTGCAGGCAGTTGTCAATGGTACGGTAACGCAGCAATGCTAATTTATTGATGGGCATGAAACTTTTGTTTTATTAAAAATGGTTTATCGGTTTTGCCGGGCAGATATTCCAGGTTTTTTGAGGTGATGCCTTTGCGGGGCAATAGTGGGGAGAAAGGCGTTGCCTCCCGCCTCGGCTTGAGGCAACGCCTTTCCTCCCGACAGCATTCGCAAAGGCATCACCTCAAAAAAAACCTGCTGAATAATTAAATTTTTTCAAAGATAAACACAACTGCGCAAATAGGTTGCGCAGTAGCTTTGAAACTTTGCATTATCAATTATCAAAAGTGATATACTGAACCATAATAGGTTTTGTGCATTTGCCCCCGCCAGCCCCCGGCCCCAGAAGGGGAGTACCTGCCCTCGATGCACAAAACCTATTATGGTTCAGTATAAAATACAAGGTTGGCAAGCTGCTCCAAAACATTGGAAAAAAGCAGCCGGCCATTGAAAATACAGTGCTTTTGCACAAAAGAGGATGGAGGCGGTTTATTAAAGTACCTGATGAGAGTTTCTGCATGGCCCCATAGTATTGGCGTCCCCGTTGGCGGCCAATATGCTGATTTTGTAAACTTGTCTTTGTCACCAACACTCCATGTGTCGTGGGTTCGAATCCCACTCCTGGTGTAAAAGCTGGGGTAGTTCAGTGGTAGAACAATGGACTTTGATTTTGCAGGTTCGAGTCCTGCTCCCGATGTGAAATCGGGATGGCGAAATTGGCAAACGCAATGGACTGAGAATCCATAATTTCCACCTTAACTTGTGAACAGGGCAAAACACTTCCCGCAATATTTATTTTTTATAAAATAAATATTGCAATCCGGTCAAAGCCTGAAATATCAGGATACCGTTGGCAATAATGGACAAACTTTTTTTCCATAAATACTGGTATTTTTTCAGATATATATCTGAATATATTGCCGGTTATTTTGAGAAGGGAACTTTATTCACGACGGCCAACTTAATGATGGCTCCGCTGAGATTGGATGGAAGTGTTTTGCGAGTTCACTTATGAGAGTTTGAGAGAATTGAGAAATTGAGAAATTGAGAAATTGAGAATTGAGAAATTGAGAAATTGAGAAATTGAGAAATTGAGAAATTGAGAAATTGAGAAATTGAGAAATTACAATATTTTTTTTGCATAAATAATTTTACAAAAATGAAATTCGTAAAAATTTATCCCCACAAGGTTGGCCTTGTTTTCCGAAAGGGAAATTTTATAAAAACATTGACCGAGGGCGGCTATTGGCTGCGGTTTGGCGATGAGGTAAAAGTATATGATATGACGCAGGAATTTACGCCTCCGTGCGAATTGAACATATTGACCAACGATGCCGATTTTAATAAAATGGTAGAAGTTGTTGAAGTAAAAGATAACGAGATTGTTTTGCAATTTCAAAACGGTAATTTCAAACGGGTGCTGGCACCGGGCCGCTACCCTATCTGGAAGGACGTGGTAAAATATATGCACCAATATATCAACCTCAATGAAATAGAAGTAGCGGAAGATATTGACCGAAAATTGCTGTTCCGTCCAGCATTGATAAATTATATCCGAGTGCATGTGGTCGAGTCATATGAGGAAGGCTTGCTGTATGTGGACGGCAAATATATCAAGCGGCTGACGCCGGGCGATTATTATTTCTGGAAAAACGACAAAACCGTTGCCGTACTGAAAGCCGATCTGCGCCAACAATTGATGGAAATCTCTGGCCAGGAAATATTGACCAAGGACAAGGCGGCCGTCCGTATCAATTTTTATGCGCAATATAAAATGGTTGATATTGACAAGGCGCTGGTCGCTGCCAAGGATGCGGTGAAGCAGCTTTATATTGTTTTGCAATTGTCGCTGCGGGAGTACATCGGCACATTGGCCCTCGACGAACTGCTGGCAAAAAAGGAAGACGTGACACCTTATATAATGGCCGACGTTTCCCAAAAAGCAGCCGCATTGGGAATGGAAGTGAGTACTTGCGGCATCCGCGACATCATCCTGCCGGGCGATATGAAGGACATCATGAACCAAGTGCTGGTCGCCCAAAAGAAGGCGCAGGCCAATACCATTGCCCGCCGGGAGGAAACCGCTTCTACCCGCAGCCTGCTCAACACTGCCAAGCTGATAGAAGAGAACGAAATGCTCTTCAAGTTGAAAGAAATGGAATACGTGGAAAAGATTGCGGAGAAGATCAACAACATCACGCTGTCGGGTGGCTCGCAGGTGGTGGACCAGTTGCGGGAGATTTTTGTGGCGGGGAAATGAGGGCAAGGATCAATCGAATTTTAGATAGGCACCGGTGGCTTTCCATCGGTGCTTTTTTTTGTGAAATGCCGACCCTTCTCTGGACTGCTCTCATCCTCTCAAACTCTCAATCTCTCATCCTCTCAAACTCTCCTAATACTCCGAAGGCAGCTTGCCGAACCGCTTGCGGTAGGCTTCGGCAAAATAGCCCGGCTTGATGCCCACCTCATAGGCCACGGCTTTTACCGAGTCAAGTTCATTTTTTTCGAGCAGTTCTTTTGCTTTTTGCAGGCGGGTTTCCTGCAGCCAGGCACCGGGGGTGAGACCCGTGAGGGATTTTAGTTTGCGGTAGAACTGGGAGCGGCTGTGGTGCATGGCTGCGGCCAAGTCCTGCGCCTTGAAACTGGAGTCCGGCATTTTGTCGCGGATGATGGATTCGAGCTGGTTGAGCCACTCCACATCTTCAGGGGCAAACTTGGACATATGGATGACCATGCCCAGTTTTTTTATTTCAGCGGCCTGTTCTTTTATCTTTTTTTCGTCGGCGGCCAATGCTCTCTTTTGTTCCAATATGATGGCAGTGCGGCGTTCGACTTCCTTTTCCAATGCTTCTTTGCGACGGGCAAGGCGGCGGCTTTTATATTTGTGAAAAAGAAAAAAACTGCCTGCTAAAAAAAACAAACCTGCACAGATAAACCACCCCTTCAGGTAAAACGGCTTTAGTATGAAAATGGGGATTTCCCGCACTTCGGACTCGCGCAGGCTCTTGGTGTTTTGCCCTTTTATAAGCAGGGTTCGGCTGCCGGGGCTGAGGTCGTTGAGTTCCAGCGTATGCCCGCTGATAGGGCGCCAGGGGCAGTTGCAATCATCAAATTTGTACTCAAACCTGACATGTTGGGGGTCAATGAAATCGAGCATGCTCATGGTCAGGGTCGAATAGGTTATGCCGGGTCGGATGGTAATGGAGGGTTTTTGGAGAAAGGTGTCGGGCTGTTCGACAAATTTTTCTGTGCGCCCGTCGAACTGCCGGAAAGAGGTAATATGCACAAGGGGCCTGCCGGTATTTTCATTTTGCCCGACATGGAGGGAGATACTGTCGTTGGACTGTCCTTTCAGCAGGTCGGAGGGGTAAAATGCGTTGACCCCGTTCAGCCCCCCGAAGTACAAGCGCCCGTCGTCGGCTTGGTAATGGGAGTTGCGGTTGAACTCATTGTGCGAGAGGCCGTCATTAGTGGTATAAACACGGAACTGTTCCTTCTGCCGATCAAAAGCGGCGAGGCCATTGTAGGTGGGCATCCAGAGCAGGCCGTTTTTGTCGGCATACACGGCATAGATTATATCGGAAGGCAGGCCGTCGTCGGTAGTAAACTGCCGGCACCGGCCAGCGGCCTTGTCCCATTTTATCAGGCCGCCGCCCTGCGTGGAAACCCAATAAACGCTGGTTTCTTTTTTTCCCGGAGAATTTTTTTCACGAAAAACATGCAGCACGTCGTCGAACGGAAAATAGTGCTTGCCCTGCCCGCCCGACCAATAGCGCGCGGTGACGCCTGCCGCTTCGTCCATTTGGTAAATGCCGCTGGAAGTAGCCAACAGCAGCCCCTCTCCCCCGGTATCGAGGAACTGATAAACAGTGCTTGTGCGCAAGGCCGGGAAGCCCTTGCTCTTCTCATAATCGCCCATCATTTCCATTCCTTCCTTCCACCTTCCTAGGCCAGCTTCGCTGCCGATAAGTAGGGTCGAATCTTTGCACAGGTGCAAACTCCATAGCCGTGCGCCCGGCTTTAATTGGTTTATAAATTCTTGTTTCCCATCCCCGAACCACCATTTTACCAAATGGTCGGAGTGCCCGTACAGCAGCACCCCTTCTTTATATGGAATGAGGGGAAATGGCATCACCCCTCCGTCCCTGCGTACCTCCTTGCCGTTGCCGAGGTCAAAAACAGAGTAGTTATTTGGATAATAGCCCACCAACAGTTTTTCGCCCATTTGAAGAATAGTGCGGCAACTGGACAGTTGCTCTTGGGAGGCAGAACGGAGGTCATTATAAAGGAAATGGGCGAAGGGGTTTGGCCTGACCTGGATGATATAAAGGCCGTAGGTAGTGCTGACAAATACCAGCCCGTCCTTGCCAAAATGGATGTCCTTGATGGTCTTCGTCCTGAAATAATCCGGGTACTCTTTTCTGAAATCGAGGTAGCCACCGGTTTTGGGGAAATAAACAAAAAAGTCCTTATTGCTGGCGTACCAAATGGAACGGTCGCTTTGCCTGTACTTTGCAAATGAATAATATTTTTGGGAGCTTCGGGGAGGCGCAGGCAGGCCAAGGGGACTCCTTTGGCCACTTGCACTATACCTGTAAATAACTTCCGGGGAACGGCGGTGGATGCCCAAATAGCTGCCGTCTTCTTGGCGGTGAAACAGGCTGAACTGCTGGTCCGGTTTATCTATCCAATCAGAAGCCCCGTGGAAGCCCGCTTCATAAAATGCCCTGCCGAGGGTGAAGCCATCTTGCTCGGAACCAAAGCTGGTGTAAGGTGCCGATGAATTTGAAATATCAACCCCCGGCACCCTCCGGGCGGCAAGCAAGCCTTTGCCCGGCACGTATGGGTGAAAACTGAAATCCCGGTCAAAGCAATTGACCCGGTGGCGGTCAGAAGGCATTATCGTTACGATGTCAAAGTTTTTCAAACCTGGGCCAAGCGGCGGCGGCACTTCTTCCCGGCCGAAAACGCGGCCTGTCCTGGTGTCCAAAAAGGAAAGCCCATCTACCCAGAAATGGGTTATTTCAAAATCGTAAGAAACCAGCCACAGCACACCTGCCTCATCTTCGATGATCTGATGGATTGCATTGCTTTCCAGCCCGTCTTTTTCTTTGGTAAAATAAGTGAAATCGTTGCCGTCGTACTTAGCGAGGCCGTATTGGGTGCCAAGCCAAAGGAAGCCTTCATGGTCTTGGTAACTACAAAAAATTTCGCGGTATCTCAGGCCGTCCTTTTCTGATATTTCCCGGATGTTGGCAACGATGTCCTGACTTTGGGAGTAGGCTGTTAAGGAGAAGAAGCAGCACAGCAGGCCGAGCACAAATTGATTTGGGAAAGTAATTTGTATAGTGTTCATGTGATTACGCTTCTTGCCTTGAAAAGGGATTGCCTGACAAAGGTCGGTTTTTTTTTTCAGAAAACCATTGGCGAGATCACATAGTGTTTTATTGAATATCAATTAAGCAAAAAGTCGTTTTGGCCAAAAAAAAGCAGGCCGTTTCGCTGGCGGCCTGCTCAAGTTCATAGGGTACTTAAGTGTTTTCTCAATTTACTGATGCTGTATCTCTCTATCGGAGTGGGTGGAAATGCAAAAAGGACAGGGGTCAACGGCCGATGGCCTCCCCGCCGTTGCCCCGCCCAGTTTAAACCAAAACTTGCTAACGCAATAGAAGTTGTTATGCCAGCAAGGCTGGCAAGAAACCCAAAAGTGGCTAGGCCTATAAAACCGGCCTAAGCCAGATTTTGGAGATGTTCATCGGGGCAAACCATACTTGTAATCTCATGAAAACTATGTCCAGTTCCCAGTTTGATATATGAAGAAAAGTTTTCGGATTGGAGGGAAAATTTAGTGTTCCACAGTGAAAAGGGTTGCTAGGCGTAATTTTGTTTGGGCATCTGTTTTATATATTATCACTGTGCGCAATTAGCAGGGCAAATGTAGTGAACCCAAACAGGATCGTTTGTTTCAAGATAGCCTGTTTTTGGGCAAACAATCCCGATATTGTCCCAACCCATGTCAAAAATGTTTCATGGGTAGTTTGCAAGGCATTTGTTCCCATTCGGGTTTGTCCAAAACCCGGCTTGACCTCAATACTTAACTTTGTCCATTTAACAGCAGACCATGCAAACAGCCACTATTTCTGAACTGAAAAAAGAACTTGCCAAGCTCGACCCTTCCCGCCTGACGGCGCTCTGCCTGCGCTTGGCCAAATACAAAAAGGACAACAAGGAACTGCTGACCTACCTTTTGTTCGAGGCCGAAAACGAGGCGGCTTATGCCAACTCCGTCAAAAGCGAAATTGACGAACAAATGAAAGGGGTGAAGACGCACAGCGTTTATCTCGCCAAAAAAGGCCTGCGGAAAATACTCCGGCTGCTCGACAAACGCATCCGCTATTCTGGCAACAAAGAGACCGAAGCGGAGCTTCGCATTTATTTTTGCCGTAAAATAAAGATGGCGAACATACCCGTCAGGCGCAGCCGGGTGCTCACCAATCTGTACGATGGGCAGGTCAAGAAAATAAGGGCGGCCATCTCGAAGTTGCACGAGGATCTGCAGTATGATTACGGAGTGGAGCTGGAAGGTGTAATTTATCACCATTCCCAAAAAGAGGGCTAATCCCGCAAACTTTTTTTCCATTATCCCATTTTTAAAGACAAAACTTTTTGGCCTCATTTCGGCCATTTCAAAATAAAAATTATTTTTGCAACCTAAGTGAAACGAATTAAATAACTTAACCCATTATGCTTGCTCTTTTTCCTTCTAAGAAACTTAAAAAACAAGTCCGTAGCTATGGCCATGCACGGGTTTTTTAAATTTCTTACAAGAAAAAATAGCAGCGCATTCTGGGTCAACTTATTTAATTCGTTTCACTAATTCAAAGTTTATGGAGCAGTACAAATTTACGGCAGAAGAAATCAAAGAAACACTGAAAAACTGGCCGGCCATCGTCGGCAAATATTCCAAAGCAAATACTGGCAAAGCTGTCTTGCAGATCATCACTTCTTTCGGGCCTTTCATCGCCTTGTGGGTCGCCATGTACTATAGCCTCCGGGTCAGTTATTGGTTGACCTTGGCCCTGGCATTTATCAATGCTTTTTTCTTGGTGCGCATATTCATCATCCAGCACGACTGCGGCCACCGCTCGTTTTTCAAAAACCAGACATTGAACCACATCGTGGGCTATGTGTCCAGTTTTTTCAGTACCATACCTTATAAATACTGGGCACGGGTGCATGATTTTCACCATGCCCATTGCGGCCAACTGGAAACGAGGGACATCGGCGACATCAATACCCTGACAGCGGAGGAGTTCAAGGCCCTCTCTCCGATGGGGCGTTTTAAGTACCGCGTTTACCGTTTGCCAGTGGTCACTTTCCTGATCGCACCGATCCATTATATGCTGGTCAACAACCGCTTTCCCCTCGTCCGCTTTAAAAGCTGGAAGGGGATACGCACCTCGCAGACCATCAACAACCTGGCTATCGTCGGTGTCATCCTGTTTTTTGGGTGGCTCATCGGCTGGAAGGTTTTCTTTTTGGTGCAGACGCCCATCGTCGTGTTCTTTTTCATCGTTGCCATTTGGTTCTTTTATGTGCAGCACCAGCACGAGCATAACTATAAGGAGTGGAAAGCTGATTGGGAATACCTGATGGCCGCTATCAAAGGGAGTTCGTTTTACAAACTGCCGAGGCTCGTCCATTGGCTGACCGGCAATATCGGCTACCACCATATCCACCATTTGAGCTCTGGCATACCGAGTTACAATTTGGTGCGCTGCTCAAAAGAAAACCCGGTGCTCAACCAGTTTGTTACCAAGGTGACTTTTTGGGAAAGCCTTTCTTATATGCGCCACAAACTTTGGGACGAGAAAGAGCAGAGAATGATTTCTTTTAAAGAGTTTTACCAAAGGGAAAAAAGACAGCAGGTGGCGGCCTGATTTTGAGGAGCAGGCATCTTTTTTTGTAAAACAAAACTCGCTGCACCTTTGCAAAAAGTGCAGCGAGTTTTATTTTTGGAACGGTGAAAAAGCATTTTAAAATAAAAATAACCGGCCGGGTACAGGGCGTTTGGTACCGGGGCTCCATGCAAAAAAAAGCGAGGCAGCTTGGCCTGTCCGGTTTTGTGCGGAATGAAACGGACGGGAGCGTTTATGCAGAAGCAGAGGGAGAGGAGGGAAAAATAAAAGAATTGGTCGAGTGGTGCAGGCATGGGCCGGAACTGGCCAAAGTGGAAAAGGTGGAAGTGCAGGAAGGGGCAATTTGTGAATATATGTCGTTCGATATTTTGCGTTGATATGTAATCGAGCTTAAATACTTTAAAAAATCCGCTCTTATGAAAAACCTTTATTTCCTGGCCTTTAATTTTTTGTTTTGCTTGCCGGTATTTGGCCAATCGGGCATCCCTGTAAAATTGGTTGTTTATCCGAACTATTCACAGGCGGTATATTCTCACGATGGCAGTATGCCTTCAACGGTAGTGAATAGTTTGAAGGATTTTGAAATTGCCAAACCTTCCTTTTCCACAGGCATTCTGGCAAGGTTGCCATTAAATGAAAACTGGGGCGTTTCGTCTGGGGTCATCTTTATGCAAACAGGTTTCAGGGATAAAGAACAGGTATTTCGCCCCGGGATTCCAGACCCAGTAATCCCCGAAAAATATAAAGCAACCTATAGAAATATCAATATCGAAATGCCGATTTATTTGGACAGGTCAATTTGGAAAAATGAAAAACGAAACATTTATTTTTCTGCAGGGCCTTCTGCTTGGTTCAACGTATCCAATAAAATAATATCCACCTCGACTTATAGCGATGGGCGCGTGGAAAAACTCAAAACCGAGAACAGGACTGTCGAATTCAAAGGGGTCAACGTCGCGTTGAAGGGCGGCATCGGGCTGGAATATTTTATCAATAAAAAGTTCAGTTTTTATATTCAACCTTCTGCTCAAATCAGTCTGTTAGGCATTGCTTTGGATGCCCCCCTTAATAGGCATATTCTTAGTTACGGCATCACCACCGGCATCATTTTGAAATAAATAAACATGAGACAACTTCTTTTTTTTACGGTTTTATTTTCCGCCTTTTCGGCAAATACTGCCGCCCAGTGCAACATAGCGATTGACTCCTACGACGAGTTCGACTCCACCCGCCTCGTGGCCACGCAGCCCATGAACCTGGGCTACCTCATCGTATCGGGCAACGTGCCAGAAGACCTCGAAGGAAAAGAATACGTGGAGGAGGCCAAGGCCATTTTCAGTTATTCGGACGAAAAAAACATCCGCGCATTTTTCCTCACCCTAGCGGTTGCCGAGCGCAAGTTCCACATGATCGGCGAGGACTATAACGTGCTGATAAAATTCAAGGGGGGGCAGGTCATGAAGCTCTTGAACGTGCCGGAAAAAGGCGAGTTCGACCGCAATATATTGATGTGGAAATACCTGCACACCTGCGTAGTGCCCTTGGAAATTTTTCATATGATGAAAAACGACGTGGTAGAAAAAATCAGGATCAATTACAAAAACTATAAAAAAACCATCGAACTGGAAGAGGCGCAGCAGTTGGCTTTGCAGGAGGCGGTGAAATGTGTCGGACAGCGGCTCGTCAACGATGTCAAAGAAATCAAGCCATAAACTTAAACCCAAGGAACCGGGTATTTGTATTCCATCTGAATAAGTCCCTTTGCCCGGAAATAGTATCCGCACACAACCACATGGCCTTCGCCCGTTCCGACAACCGAAGATATATATCCTCGGTTGTCGGAACGGGCGAAGGCCATGTGGTTGTTGTGCGGATACCGGAAATACTTTAAAATAAACCTTTGAGACAGTATAAGTTATTTGGTTTTAAAAGGAAAGTCATTACCTTTGCGCCGCCAAACGAGGAATGCAACGGAAGAGGGAACAAAAGTTCCCTCTTTTAATTTATAGACTTGGACGCATTTTTTATCGAAGAAAAAATCAACCACCTGCTTGCCGAGAAATTCCAAGAAGAGGATTTCACGGACTGTTTTCTTGTCGGGATCGAACTTCACAAGAATAAGTTGGATGTTTTCATTGACAGCGACAGCGGCTTGTCCCTGCGTCAGTGTCAGGGGGTCAGCCGCTACCTCGAAAGCTACCTCGACGAAGAACAGGTGCTGGGCGAAAAATATACCCTCGAAGTTTCTTCCCCCGGACTTTCCAGACCATTGAAGATGGTACGCCAGTACAAAAAAAATATTGGCAGGAAACTGAAAATAGCTTTGCAGGACGGAACGGAAAAAACGGCGGAACTAAAAGCTGTGGGGGAAAGCTCAATCACCGTGGAAGAAATATTGACAGTGAGGGAAAAGAAGAAAAAAAAGAAAATAACAGTCCAAACCGAATTGCCATTTGATGAAATCAATA
>DROJ01000017.1 GCA_011321935.1 Bacteroidota bacterium
ATTAAGAAAGGGGCGAAACCTTATTGGATAAAAATGGGACATACTGCCAGTGGGTTTTGTAACCCGCTCATAACCAATTAGTTGGCAACAATCTGTCTTTCTAACAATAAACTGATGTATAGTAGTATGTGGTTAGCTAATTACGATTTGTACCACTAGCGCTTAAATATTTTTCCTGAAGCCATTGAAAACTAAGCAACGGGGCTAATGCTACATTGGAGAATTTGCCAAAATTGCCAAAGAACTAAAAAACGTTCAAAATCAATACTTCTGGCCAAACCTATTTTTTCAACGGCCTGTTTATACAAATAAATTCGCCGAAGGCGTGGAATAATAATAAAGCCTGCCATTGCCCCAACGCTCAGCGGCGACCTTTCCGAAGGAGTTCCGTGATCAATTTTCCAGACCCCGATAAGCTCAAAAAAGCATTTACAAAAATGGTTTAAATGAAAATATTCTGGCCATTGTTGATCTGTATGAGCGCCGCCCTTTCCGCCAGCGGCCAGTCATTGTTGAGCCAGCCTATCTCTATCCGCTTTGAAAATGTAAACCTCGAATCCGCGCTGTACCAATTGATAGACGAAGCGGACATCAACCTTTCTTTCAGCAACACCATCATTTCCGATAAAAAAATCTTGTCGAAAACCTTTGAGCGCCGGGCGCTTAGCGACGTGCTCGATTTCCTGTTCGAGAATACCGTGCTTGCCTACAAAGAAGTGGGCAGTCAGGTCATCTTGTTCAAAAACGAAAAAACCGGTTCCAGGTCATTCGTCGTCAATGGCTTTGTAAAAGATGCCGAAACCGGCGAATCTGTGATCGGGGCAGTTGTTTTTGACCCAAACCGCAAGGCAGGCACCTATACCAACCATTACGGGTTTTTCAGTATTTCTTTGGAGGGGGGGAAAGTTGACCTTACCATCTCCAACCTCGGCTACGAACCCGCCCAGCAGTCCTTTGTGCTTGACCGCAACCGGAAAATAGAGGTCAGAATGAAACCCTACCTCCTTGAGCCGGTACTGGTAAAAACTTTTTCCGATTCGACCATTTTTGAACAAACCACTCCTGCCTATGATATCAACATGAAGCAGGTTTCGAGGATGGTATCCCTGGGCGGCGAGGCAGATGTTATGCGGACAGCATACACATTGCCGGGTTTTCAGACGGGGGCCGACGGCTTTGGTGGTTTGTCGGTGAGGGGCGGGGACGTTGGGCAAAACCTTTTTTTGCTGGACGGGGTGCCGGTATATAATGCCACCCACGGAATAGGTTTGTTCTCCATTTTTAACAGCAGTGCCATCCGCAGCGCAAAAATTTTGAAAGGCGCTTTTCCTGCAAGGTATGGAGGGCGCATCTCTTCCGTTTGGGACATCAGGACAAAAGAAGGCAACAACAAGAAGGTACTTGGCGAGGCGGACATTGGCCTGGCATCGGTAAAATTGTCTATTGACGGCCCCCTGCTAAAGGGCAAAGGCTCGTATTTTTTTTCGGGAAGGCGGGCGCTTTTTGATTTTTTCAGCAAACCGATCAGCAGCAGGCTGAGGGGCAACGGCGGTTTTGTCAGATATCATTTCAGCGACCTGAACCTGAAACTGAATTACGGACTGTCCAAAAAAGACCGGGTCTATTTCAGTTATTATACCGGCAACGACCGCTTTAACGACTTGCGGGTTTTCAAGCGGGCATTTGGTGATACGACCACTTCTTTGTCCGATTCGGAAAAAGTAGGCTGGGGCAACAAACTGGCATCGTTACGGTGGAACCATGTTTTTTCTGATAAAATTTTTGGGAATACGACCGTCAATTACAGCCTGTACGAATACGCCTCCACAGACCTCGCCAACCTTTTGGTGTTCAACCGGCAAGACACCTCGATCCAGGACCTTGTGCTGCAACTGTACGCCTCCCGGGTCAGGGATTATTCCATAAAATCGGATTTTGATTATGCCACTATCAACAACCATACGATCAAATTTGGGGGGGTGATTACCTGGCACAAGTTCTACAGTAAAATATCCAACTATCAGGAGGCGGACAATCTTGACAATGTTTTGATAGATACAATCGGGGATGCCTTTAACGAACCTTTGAAGGCAACAGAGCTTGAATTTTACCTGGAAGATGAAATGAAGGTCAGTGCCTATGTGCAGGCAAATATAGGCCTGCGGGTATCTTCCCTAGATGTACTGGGCCGGTGGCGCATACTCCCCCAACCGAGGGTTTTGTTTACTTTTTTTCCAGAAAAAAAATCGTCCTATTATTTTTCAGTCAACCGGATGACCCAGTTTTTGCACCTGATAAGCCCGAGCAGGCTTGGCTTGCCCAAAGACATCTGGGTCACGGCAACAGATGTGATACCGCCCCAGAAATCTTGGCAGTTTGCAATTGGTACGACCCATAAGTTGAACTGGGGCTTTGTGCTGAGCATTGATGCGTACCATAAAAGAATGGAGAACCTCTTGTTGATAAAAAGCCTTTCCACAGACGGGGGCAATACCCGCAACTGGGAGGAAAAAGTGGCCATAGGAACGGGCAAGTCATATGGGCTTGAGCTGTTGCTGCAAAAACAAGGACAGAAGTGGGGCGGATGGGTCAGCTATACTTTGGCCTCGTCGAACCGAAGGTACCCAAATGATATCAACGATGGGAAAAGTTTTCCGATCAAATTGGACAGGAGGCATAATTTTAATATTCAATTGCTGTACAAGTTCAACAAAAAATGGGACATCGCCGCTGGTTTCAACATTGCTTCCGGCGTTTATTACAATTTGCCGACACAAGAATACAATGTCGTTCAAGTACCCGGCCTGCCACCAAACGGGCTGGTGTTCGTGCCGATTTCGACAGGTATCAACAACCAACAACTGCCCACCTACCACCGGTTTGACCTGGCCGTTAACCGGTTTATCAAAAAGCCCAACGCCAACCATACCCTGCGGCTTGGCATCACGAACGTCTATAATAGGTTGAACCCCTTTTTCAGGACACTGAGGGATAAATTTGAAGATGACGGAACGCTTTCTTCCGAATTTGTCGAGGTGAGTTTATTGCCCATTTTCCCGACGCTGCGCTACATAATGGAGTTTAAGTAAACTTGCTTGCTTGCTCCCCCGCCCTAATCTAAATTAAATCTAAATAAACTTGTTGGATCGTTGGCTACCGCCTATATTTGTCCGTTGATTTTGGCGCAAAAAAACCTTTAATACTTAATTGCTTCAATGGAAAATGTATCGATCATACTTGCTGATTCTGAATACCTGGTAAGGCTTGGCTTGAAGAGCATCATAAAGGAACAGCCCTCCTGCAAAATCGTGTCAGAGGTGACCAACGAACAGCAGCTCTTTCTTGAGCTGGAAAAAAAAGTGCCGGACATGGTCGTTCTGGACTACAAACAGCCCGGCCATTTCACATCTGAAACGGTGGTAAAAATCAAAAAAAAATATAACCAAGTAAGGATCTTGGTCATCAGTGCCGACGAAGACAAAAAAACCATTTTTCAGGTACTCGAAAACGGGGTAGATAGTTACCTGTCCAAGCAATGCGGCAAAAAAGAAATAGTGAACGCAGTGTTGGCTACCGCCAAAAACGAAAAATTTTTCTGTACCAATGTCGTCAATTACCTGCTGGAAAAATCCTTTTCGAAAGGCAATGAAGCCGCCACCGCCCCTGCCCTTACCGCCCGTGAAAAAGAAGTGGTCGGCTTAGTGGCCAGTGGCCTGATAGCCAAAGAAATAGCCAGTAAACTCAACCTCAGTACCCACACCATATATACCCACCGGAAAAATATCATGAAAAAACTAGACATCGGCACAACTTCAGAGCTGGTGCTTTATGCCGTAAAAGAAGGGCTGATATAAAAATTGGCAGTGGAAAATTTTAACTTTAAAGAAACCCTTCGGTCAATCGTTTTTCATTTCCAAAAATTCATATCCCCACAAACCTTTTTTAAATGGCAATGAAACCAAGTCCCCTCTTTCTGCATGTGCAAACCGACAGCGGCTGCATTTAAAACGCCTTAATTTATTTTCATAAATAACAAAAATATAGCAGCCGGGGGGCTTTATGTTTTCTCCTTTCACCAATTCATTTTCGCCCGCCGAAATTTCCTTTTCTTCAATAAACTCAAGGGATCTATATTTTACGGAATTTCCCGAAAGCAAACGGTTGCTCATATTTCCGGCAAGGGGTGCAAAAAATATAGGGAACAACAAACAGGCCGTCCATATCCTTATCCGGTCCACTTGCTCTTTCCCTTTTTTACTGAACTTCCAGCCCATATATGCGCCAATTATAATGGCGAAAATTACCGACCTGAAAAGCAGTTCCCCAAAATCTACGGTATTTTCGATTTGCTTTAATTCAAGAACATATAAGGTGACAATGGCAACCAAAAGAAAAACGGCCAGCCAAGAAAGGATTTTGTAATTCATTGAGTTCATGGGTGCTAAGTTCGCATTTTGTCGCGGCCGTTCAAATTTTTGCGCAAGCACAAAAAAAGCCGCCCATTGATGGGCGGCTGTCAAAAGATATTAGTGCAGTGATTAGTAATTAGTTGATTAGTGATTAGTCCGCCAAATCCGTGATAATGTGGCATTTAACCAAAAACTAAATGGTTAGCTAATTACGATTTTTACCATTGCATAACTATATCTCAGGGAAAAAAGCATGTAATTTTTTTATGCAAGCCTTGCCATGTCCCGCACCAGTATTTTCCCCCGGTTGAAATAAATGAGGTCTGATTTTCTCAGTTCGTTCAGTACGAGTGTTACCGTTTGCCGGGAGGTGCAAGTGATATTGGCAATGTCCTGATGGGTCAGGCTGTGCTTCAGCAACATTTCAAAGCCGATTTTTCTTCCTCTTTTCAGTACAGATTCTTTTATGAACTCAATGATACGGGTACGGGCATCTTTAAATATCAAGGATTCCAATTTGTTTTCTGCCCGTATCAAACGGCTGCCGAAAAGGGCCATGACTTTATCGCAGAGCATAAAATTGCTGCGCATCAAAACCTTCAGGTCGTTCACCCTCAATGAATAAATGTGCACCTCTTCGCGGAGCGATTGGGCAAGGTCTTGCCGCTTGCTTTCCCCAATGACCCCCAATTCGCCGAACATGGCCAAAGGCTGGATAATGCTCTTGATGACCTCTTTGCCCTCGTCTGAGTGGGTGGCAATTTTAACCATTCCTTTTGCAAGGAAATAGATGTGATCGGAGGTTTCGTCCGGCATGTAAATATAGCTGAACTTAGGTTTGACCTTATATTCGGCCATGTGTTCAAGCCGATTTTTTTCATCCTCGTTGAGGCAGTCGAATAACGGAAATTCGGAGATAGGAACTATTGTCTTAGTAACAGAAGCATTCATTTCTTTCGGATTTAGTTGTTGCTGTAAAAGCTAATTTTGATGTTCTCGGATTTATTGACACTAAATTTGCCGGCTACCCCTACTTTCAGAAAAACAAATCGAAATACTTGGTTGCATTTCAAAAAGAACCCCTCCGTTTGGCGGCGAAAAGTATCCGCTCAAAACCACATGGCGCAGGCAGGTGGTTTTGAGCGGATACGGCGAAAATCCTTTAACGCTTCGTTAACAGTCTTTGGAGGCTTGTTGACTCCCATGCCTGTTTAATTGGCATAAATTTGCCATACGAAAAAGGGAACGCATGTTTACCGTAAATTTTTTACATTTGCGCCTCTTTTTTAAGAATCGCAACAAAATTTTCTCATCAAAAATCCTTTACAAGATGTTGAAGCAAATCAAATTTGGAATCCTCGCCGTTGTGGCAATTGCTATGTTCGCAAGCTGCCAAAACGAGGGTGATTCTGCCCGTGATGATGCTGCCGCTGCCGCTGCCGGCAAACCCGTAGCAACCACCACACCTCCACCACCGACTGCACCTTCTGTGAAGCCCGGTGCAAATGCAGCGAAACCTGCTCCTCCCGTTGGCCCAACGACCACCCTGAATTTTGCCGAAACTGAATTCAATTTCGGCAAGATCAAGTCTGGTGAAAAAGTCGAACACGTTTACAAGTTCAAGAACACCGGCAAAGAGCCGCTCGTGATCAGCAATGCCAAAGGCAGTTGCGGATGTACAGTCCCACAGTGGCCTAAAGAACCTATCGGAGTAGGTGAAGAAGGTGAGATCCTTGTTGTTTTCAATAGCAAGGGAAAACACGGTAACCAGACCAAAACCGTCACCATTACCGCCAACACCGACCCACCACAGTCAATCATCTACATCAAGGGAGAAGTTTTGGCTGATGAATCTGCCAAAACAAAAAAGCCTAAGGTTGCCCAGTAATTTTTTGCCCAACCTTTTCAACTGAAAGCCTGCATGATTGTATCATTGTGCAGGCTTTTTCATTGCTGCATTGCTGCGGGGAGCCCTATTCCAAAAAATGAAGACAGGTCAACTATTTTTTATGTTTTACGGAAGCCAGTTATGGCCCGCATTTTCAATGAATCAATGAAACAATACCTATCCCTCGTCAAGTTCAGCCACACCATTTTTGCCTTGCCATTTGCATTGCTGGGCTTCTTTTTGGCAACCATCCGGTATGGGACCGGCATCAGTTGGAAGTTGTTTGGGCTGGTAGTGCTGTGCATGGTGTTTGCACGGAGTGCGGCCATGGCCTTCAACCGGTATCTGGACAGGGACATAGACGGGAAAAACCCACGGACAGCCGTGCGGGAAATCCCGGCAGGCGTCATTTCGGCAAGGTCGGCCTTGTTTTTTGTGCTGGTGAACAGTGGCTTGTTTGTGCTGACGACTTGGTTTATCAACCCGCTCTGTTTTTACCTTTCCCCGGTTGCGTTGTTGGTCGTTTTGGGTTATAGCTACACTAAAAGGTTTACGGCGTTTTGCCATTTTGTTTTGGGCCTGGGCCTGGCGCTGGCGCCGCTGGGGGCGTATTTGGCCGCTGGGGGCGGCTTTGATCTGTTGCCGGTTTTATATTCGGTTGCGGTGCTTTTATGGGTGGCGGGTTTTGATATTATTTATGCCCTGCAGGATGTTGATTTCGATAAATCCATGCAGCTCAACTCCGTGCCCGTGGCAGTGGGAAAAAAGAAGGCCTTGGTGGTTTCGTCGGTCATGCACGTTTTGTGCGGCACCGTTATTTTGGCAGCGGCGTGGCTGCTCAATGGCCAATTTCCTGAATTCGGTTGGCTGAACTGGCTGGCGGCAGGGCTGTTCGTGGCTTTGTTGGTTTACCAGCATACTTTGGTAAAAGCCGATGACCTGAGCAAGGTAAACCTTGCTTTTTTTACGACCAATGGAGTGGCGAGCTTGCTTTTTGGCGGCTTGATGATCCTCGATATTTATGTTTGACCCTGATGTTTTATCATGACTTCTCTTTTGCAGTTTCCTCAAAAAAACCGGTCCGTTTATTTTTGCGCACATTGTCCCAATTAAAATACCTCCCGTTCATGGACACATAGACTCCCGGCGGCAATGTTTGCAAAAAAGCAAGCGCACTGCCGAGGTTGAAAAACCCGTCCGATGAAGTCCCAAAGGCATAAGGTATCATCGCCCCGGTGAGGACGATCGTTTTTCCTTCAATCTTTTTTTTGGCGAGAAATTCAGCGGTGTTAACCATCGTATCCGTGCCGTGGGTGATGAGGATTTTGTCACATTGACAGCGCTTGCAGTTGTGGGCGATGATGTTCCTGTCGTCCTCCGTCATGTCGAGGCTGTCCACCATCATCAAGGTCCTTACCTCAAAATCAATGGAGCAACGCCCCCTGGTCAGCATGGAAGGCACATGGGTTTCTTTAAAATAAAGCCCACCAGAGATATAGTTGTACTCCTTGTCGAAAGTCCCCCCGGTGATGTAGATTTGGATCATTGATCAGTATTGTTGATTTGGCGGCAGCCGAAAAAAGCAGTCATGGCCGCGGTGTTATTTGAGCCTTTTTGTGGTCGAAAATATAAAACCTAACCTGGACAAGCCAGAACCGTAAGATTTTCCAGATTTTGAAAATCTGGAAAATCTCGCCCCCAAAATATTCTGCCAAAAAAAACACGAATATTGTTGGTAAGATACTAAAGAACGGCAAAGATGGCAGTTTCTCGAATCAATTTGAAGGTAAAAAGTTAAAATCTAAGGTTAGAATTTTATAACGGAATGTTCGGTCCAGCACTTGCCCTTCCGAAAGAGGGGGGATTAATCCCCCCTCTTTCGGAAGGGCAAGTGCTGGACCGAACCGATTGGAGTTATTACTTATCGACACTCAGCTTCATATCGTTCATTTCGCCGTACTCCCGCACAAAGCTCAGGTCGGCATTTTTATATTTATCCTTTTCGATTTCCTCTTTGAACTTGACCATGGTAAGGTAAGGGCCTTGGTCGGCAGCTATGTTGATAAGCCAAGCGGGGATGTTGCCGCCGGGGTCAGAGTTGAGGTAATATTCCACTTTGACCCGTTTGTGGTCAATGGGCGTAAATGTCCAGAACAGGTCGGCTTTTTTGATACGGACAAAATCATCGTCTTCTGGTTTCATGTCGTGTACGGAATATGTTTCGGAACGGATGGCAAGTGTTTTGGGGTCTTGCCAAAACCTCGAATAAAGCACGAGGTCGCGGTTGCTCATCGGCCAGGGAAAATCAATTTGGGTATAATAATAAACCTCGGTTTCTGATATTTCTTCGATCACTTCAGAACCCATGCTGGCATACACCCAGTTGTCGAAGCCATCAATGTCCATAAGGATGGCGGTAATGGCATTCAAAGAAGCCTCGATTTCAGTCTCAAACCTCATCTCTTTGATCTTCGACCCTTCCACCTCGCGCATATAAACCTTCACCCCGTCTTTGTCCCTTTTCAGTTCCCAGTCGGCTTCGTTCTGGGCTGCGCCAAAAATTGGGGCTATAAACAGAAGGATGGGCAAAAGAAAGGGATAATTCGTTTTGGTCTGCATATTTTTGTGTTTGTTATACTTCATCAGGTTGATTTTTGGACTTTTTGGGTAGCGTATTTTGTGCCTGAACGAGGCGAAAAGCACAGGCATAGCCTAAGTTACGGCGAGCATTTTCAACAAAGTTCAGGTGCAAAAGACGCAGCCAAAAAGTCCAAAAATCAACCTGATGAAGTATAAATACAAAGGAAAGAACGGCTTTGTGACTACGTGGTTCGATCTTCATAATTATTTTTCTTGTTAAAACTTATAAATCCAATCATTATTCTTCACTCACCCAAAGCTCCTTAAACATTAAACAATGCGCCAATACCACCAACTCCTCCGGCATATTTTGGAAAACGGAACGGTCAAAAACGACCGCACCGGAACAGGCACCATCAGCACTTTTGGCTACCAGATGCGCTTCGACCTGAGCGAAGGCTTTCCCATGGTCACCACCAAAAAGCTGCACCTCAAGTCCATCATCCACGAACTGCTCTGGTTTCTGAAAGGCGACACAAATGTAAAATACCTCCAAGAAAACGGGGTGCGCATCTGGAACGAATGGGCCGATGAAAACGGCTCCTTAGGCCCTATTTATGGCAAACAATGGGTCGCGTGGGAGGCAAAAGACGGGAGGGTGGTCAACCAGATCGAGCAGGCCGTTGATTTGATAAAAACGAACCCCGACTCGCGGCGCATCATCGTGAACGCTTGGAACGTGGGCGACCTGCCCCACATGAAGCTAAGTCCATGCCATGCTATGTTCCAGTTTTATGTGGCCGACGGAAAACTGTCCTGCCAGCTTTACCAACGCTCTGCCGACGTGTTCCTCGGAGTGCCTTTCAACATCGCCTCCTATGCCCTGCTCACTTTGATGATGGCGCAGGCCTGCGGCCTGCAAACCGGAGATTTTGTGCATACCTTTGGCGATGTGCACATTTATTCCAACCACCTCGAACAAGTAAAACTGCAGCTCACCAGAGAACCCAGGGCACTGCCAAAAATGCTGCTCAACCACGAGGTAAAAGATATTTTTGGTTTCAAATACGAGGACTTTGAACTGCTGGGATACGACCCGCACCCGCGGATAAAAGCGGCAGTGGCGGTGTGAACGGTTTCACTTTTTGCCGACGCCGTACAAAAAGAAAAAGGCCCGGAGCCGTGGTTCAGCTCCGGGCCTTTTTTATTTGGCGAATGCCGGCTTTTTATAAAAATCAGTTTTTATTCCCATTGGCAAGCGGTACCGGCTTTTTCATGTCTTCGCCAAATTCTTGCGCAGCAATAAAAGAGGAAGTCATGGTAGTGAGCATGTCTGCAGCCGAGCTTGGCGAGTTGGGCAGCAGTATCAAGGTACTCCTTGTCTGTTCGCCGATGGCCTGCAGGGTATCGTAATGCTGGGTGACCACAATGAGGGCAGAAGCCTCTTGCGAACCGATGCCCACCTTGTTCAGTGATTCCACGCTGTCCTCGATGCCTTTGGCAATCTCCCTGCGCTGATCGGCAATGCCCTGCCCTTGCAGGCGCTTGCTCTCTGCTTCGGCCTTTGCCTTTGCCACGATGCGGATGCGCTCGGCATCCCCTTCAAACTGGGCGGCTGCTTTTTTCCTTTCGGCGGCGTTGATGTGGTTCATCGCGATTTTCACCTCGTGTGCGGGGTCAATGTCCGTAACGAGCGCCTTTACGATGCTGTAACCATAGTCGTTCATGGCCTCGTCGAGTTCACGGAGGATGGCATGTGCAATGTCGTCTTTCCTGATGAACACGTCGTCGAGGGTCATTTTAGGCACTTCGGCGCGCACCACGTCGAAGACATAGGAGGTGATCTGCTCGGTCGGGTTTTGCAGTTCATAAAAGGCTTCGTAGATCGAATCTTTGTTGATGCGGTACTGCACCGAAACCTGTATGCGGACAAAAACGTCGTCCTTTGTTTTGGTTTCTACCGGCACGTCGAGTTGCTGGATTTTCAAGCTGATGCGGCCTGCCACTTGGTCAATGACCGGTATTTTGAAATGCAGGCCCGCTTTGCGGATACTGTGGAATTTGCCGAGCCTTTGCAAGATCACTGCCGTCTGTTGTTTTACGGTAAACAGGGCAGTGGTCAGGATGAAAAACCCGAGTACGAGGAACACTATCAATTGAATTTCCATGGTGAAGTTTTTAGTGAATTGATACGGGCCTTTAGGTTTTTAGACAATAGATAATAGACTGTCCAACTCGTAAATATTTCTGTCCACAGGACTCCTTTGGCGAAAACCAGGCTTTAGTTGCGACTGTCTTTTTTCTATTTCCTAAAAGGCTAAGGCCCAATGAAGTAGGAAAGAATTACAGTCTGAAAGATAGGCTAATTCCCTGAATTTTGTTGTTATTATCCACAAATTTTAGGAAAAAGACGATAAGCGGGGGTCAAGGGGGCGGGAAACAAATAAGCTGCCGGTCATGGCAAGGCTGATTTTTGGGTTTTCCGACAAAGGTCAGCCGCCCAAAACCCACTCCACCGTTGCCCTCAGGCCCTCCTCCAAAGCAGTCGGTTCAAAGCCCAGTTCCCTTTCCGCCTTCCCCGTCGAATGCTCCCAATCGAACAAGTATTTTTTTACCCACGGAGGGGTCAACAAGGGTTCTGTGCCAGTGAGCTTGGCCATTGTTTCCATTGCTGCGGCGCCGATCTGCATGAGCGGGAGCGGCATTTTGAACATCCTGAAATCTTTGCCGCTGACCTTGGCCAGCATTTCAAAGAATTCAATAAAACTGGCATTTTGCCCGCCCAAAATATAGCGCTCCCCTCCCCTTCCTTTTTCCATTGCTTGGATATGCCCCTCCACCACGTCGTTGATAAAAACATAATTGCCGATGCTTTTCCCATTGCCCGGCAGCAGGCGGAATTTGCCCTGCAGGTAGAGGCGGACCATTTTGTTGGCGGGGTTGCCGGCCCCCATCCGGCCAGGGCCATAGACCCTGCTCGGATTTACGGTGATGGTTTCAAAACCCCCGGCTGACATTTGTTTTGCAACTGCTTCTGCCTGCGCTTTTGAGCGTTCGTAATGGGTGAAAAAACCTTGCCTGCGGGGAGAACTTTCAGAGGTCGGGCTGCCCTCCGATGGGCTGATGACACCTGCGGTAGAGGTAAAAACCACTCTCCTTGCGCCCATTTTTTTAGCTGCGCAAAATACGTTTTCCGCGCCTTTTACATTTATCCGAAAAAAGGTTTGCGGGTCTTTGTGCCAGGGTTTTGCGAAAGCGGCGACATGGAAAACGGCATCGCAGCCCTCGGCTGCCCTTTGCAGGCTGCCCGGATCCAGCAGGTCGCCTTTGTGGAGGCAAACGCCCGGCAGGTTTTCCAATTCTTTGGCCTTTGTTCCGCTTCGGTAAAGGGCATTCACGGAGTGGCCGAGGGAGGCGAGGCGCCTGGTGAGCTGATGGCCGATGTAGCCTGTTGCGCCGGTGACAAGGTATTTCATTTTGAATAAATGAAATTTGGTATTAAAGAACGTATGTGTTAGCCCTTCTCCATGCCCTTCCAAAAGAGGGGGAATTGATTCCCCCTCTTTTGGAAGGGCATGGAGAAGAGCGCATACTTTTGCGCGTTTCTCTTGAAAGAATAAAAAGGTGCGCATTAAAAAAGGTACCGGGCTTCCACTGAATTAATGCCCAATACCTTTTCAATACCTTTCAAACTATTCAATCACCACTTTCTTCGCAAACACCCCTTCCGGGCTAGTCAACTGGAGGAGGTACATTCCGGCAGGCAGGCCGCCCACCTCTATTTGTATTTTACCGAAAATAAAACCGGGCTGGCGGGAAAGCACCAATTGGCCTTGTGCATTGAAAAGGCTTGCCTTTGAAATGCCCCTGTTGCCGTCTTTCAACTGGATGGTCAAACGGTCGCTTGCAGGGTTCGGATAGACCAAAATGCCCTGCTCTTCTACCTGTCCTTCCACAGCGGAAGGCTCGGCATCTTCGTCAATGACAATGTTAAAAGAAGGTGTCCCAAAAAAGCCGCTGTTGCCATCCTCTACATAGAAAGTAAAGTGGTCGGCAATGGCCGTAGGCTCGGTATTGGTGTATTCCATCTGGCTGGAATAGACATCCTGCATGGTGAACGAGTCGCCTGCCCCCAACTGGACGCCGTTCTTGGAAACAAACCCAAAATCGGTATTTTTCAAAATGGTGAATTTCAATTGATCCGGGGCGTTGTCGTCATCACTGACCACAAGTTTGTTTGAATAGATCAAGCGCGAATCGTTCGGAGGGACGGCCAAGGTGTCATTGGTCACCAAAAAAGGATCGAGCGCTGAAGAGCCGCCGCACACCTCTATTGTCCAGCCATCAAAAGAGCCGCCGGCACCGATGGTGTTCACGATGTTGAGTTGCAGCGTCCAATCCCCGGCTGCGTCTTTTCCATTGAACGCACCAAGTGCTTCCTGTGGCCGGTAGGAAGTCCCATCGGTAGGGGGGCAAGGAATATCCGTAAATGGGGACTCGTCATCAAAACCGACGTTGAAAGGGTTGGTACTGCCACAAGGCTGCTCCTGCATCAACAAAACAGAAGTCGCATCAGGGCCGACCAAGTGGAACTCCACGTCGCCAAAGGCATCGTGGTCTCCTTTGATGTTTTTCACGTTCACATCGCTGATTTCCCCGCCTGTCGGCAAATTGATGACCGAAAGTATTTCTGGCAAGCCCGAACCAGAAATGGGTTGGGTGGTATTGTTGGTAAAGCTGTTGCAACTTTGGGAAACGGTTTTGAAAGCCGCCGCATCCGAGAAGCTGCCCGTTCCGCATTCATTGCTCACGCTGACATGCCAATAATAAATGGTGTTTTCGTCCAAAGTCACTCCTGCCGGATAATTTGGCGAAGCCAGGCCACTTGCTGCATCAATGACGTTGGCAAAGTCTGGGTCGCTTGCTATTTCGATGTTGTAGCTCAGGCCATTAGGCAGGCCTGTCCATCCATAATCGGGCAAAGTGCTGGTGCCCGAAGCCCCCGCCGGGGCAGTCAATTGCAAAGCCGAAAAATCACTGTTGACAATGTTCAGTTCCACGCTTCGCTCAGAATTGGCAGCACCGTTTGCTTCTGCAAGAATGGCAATGCTTGCCCCCCCGTCTTCCACTGCACCTGAAAAATCAATGCTCAGGGTACTCGTTCCGCCCGGCGCAACCTGTGCGGGGTCGAAGGTGGCCACGGCTCCATCGGGGAGGTTGCCCACCGAAAAAGAGATCATATCGGTAAACCCTAGCAGGGAAGAAGTTTGCAGTTGCACCTCGAACACATCGGGAACACAGACAGTGCCCAGTTCAGGGGAAGAAACCAATGTGAAACCGGGCGCTGTGGGCGGCACGATGGAGAAGTTGTTGTTCGAGATATCGAAGAAAATGTTGTCGGCAGCTTCTACCCGTACCCGTGCTTGGTCGCTGACCGCGTCAGGCACTACCACGAAGGCGCTGCCGTCGTTGGGCGTGTTTTCCAAAAGCATGACCGGGTAATTAAAGCCGCCATCGGTTGACAGGCGGATGTTGACCATTTGGCAATTCACTTGGCTGCCATCTGTATTGGCCACGTCCCAGGCCACTTCCATGTACTTGCCCACTTCCCAAGATTCAGACCCCGTGTTGGGCAAGGAAACCAAAAACGGGCCGGCGGCCTCTGTTGATTCGAAAGCTATTTCGGAATAGGAATAGCCCCCGGCCTCGGCATTGTTGTCGCGGGCGGTAAAACGGAAGGTAAGGGGGCGCGAAATGGTAGGCAACACCTCGTTGACATGAGAAACGTTGGCCACCAGGTTGTTGATGTTCGGGAACACCCTCGTCAATGATTCAGTTGGTGGATAAGAGCGGAACAAGGGCGCCGTGCCGATAGGGGAGCCGAGCGGGCTCATTGGGCCCAGGTCATATTCTTCCCAAGTATAGGTCATGTTGTCGCCTTCTGCGTCAGTTGCCTCGCCGGTCAGTTCAAAAGGCGTGGAGATAGGTATTTTGAAACCCCCGGCTATCGGGATACTGGTTTCAGGGGTCGTATTGGAGGTAGCGATGACCTCGGCACAGGAGCCTCCCGAAAGGCTGTTGTTCGAGAAGTCCTTGATGCGCTCCATCGCGTTTATGTGGAAATAACTGTCGTTATAATCCTGCACGTTGTTTGAGCCACAACTGGTGTAGCACATGATGGTACTCCCCCCACCGGGCTGATAGGCTGTCGGCGGGTTTTCGTTTTCGTTGTCACAAAAATTGAAACCATGCTGGGCACTGAACTGGTGGCCCAGTTCGTGGGTCACGGTAATATAAAAATCTTCGGGGACAAAGGTTTGCAGATTGCTTGCGCCCGATGCCTTGTTGGTGCCACAAACCGAAGCCAAGCGTGCTATCCCGATAGTCCCACCGCCATTCGTACTCCCGAACACATGCCCGACATCGAAGCCATCGTTGCCATAGGCACCGAACAGGATAGCGGGGTTTTCTCCCAGCATCACTCCAGCATTGCCATTGGTATAGCCGTCGTCGCCGTCGGCAGCGAAGAAAAAAGTTTCGGTCGTATTTGCAATGAGTACCAGCCGGATGGCATGGTCTATTTCATAAATGGCGTTGGTCTGGTTCAGCACCGAGGTAACGGCACTCAGCACCGAAGCGGGCGTGTTGCCATAAAGGTTAGAATACTCGCTGGTAGTGGCAACGGCAAGCCGGTAGGTGCGCAGGTCAACAGGCGCTTGCAAAGATTTATTGGTAAAAAGGAACTCTTTGTCTTCGGCCGTTCCATCGAGGGCTTCTTCATTTTCGATTTCCGTGGTGCCGCAGGATTTGCCCACATCGTTTGGCGTACTTTTGATAAAATAACTGGCGTACAATTCGCCCGGAAGGGTCGTCATAGGGCCGACCACGGCTACTTTTTCACCAAAAACCGTTGCATGAAAACCCAGCGCGCCCGTTTCCAAACGGATCCTTTCCGAGGGGTCGTTCAAGCTGGCACCGGCATAGGTCTTTATCATCGGGAAAGCAGCGGCAAGGCCCGGCTCCATGATGGATATTTCATAAATACCAAAAACCTCGTTGCTGCCGTCGGGGAGGGGGATGCTCAATTGAAGGGGCGCCGATTTTGCCTCCGCCGTAAATTCAAAAGGCGCTTTCTGCAAATGCTTTTTCATGGCCGTATAGTCCAACGAAAGTGCCCGGTGGGCAGTGGCCGTCAAATAGGCTTTCTTTTCGACAGTAGTTGAAATGGAGCCCGGATCAAGGTCTTCCCAAAAGGACTGGGCAGATGTCCATAAGCCAAAAAGCAGGAGAGTGCAAACGGTAATTATTTTCTTCATATTAAATTTTATTAAAAAAAAGATGGGTGAACGGGATGCTTATCCCTTTTTTCCTGTCCCGGCAAAACTAAGCAACGGCGGCAATTTTATAAAATACTTTTGGTTGGTTGCGAGACAAAAAGCGGCTGGCACCATTCGCGTTCAGCGCCAAATGTCCTCCACCTCCTGTTTTATAAATACAATGTAAATTTGCAGCGAACCATTTTTCATCCCGCATGTAAGTAACACGTGCTAATTATTTCGGTAATTTTTAAACATCTTTTTCCGCTATTTTTCCTTAAAAAATTCTCACGTAGCCCCCACTATGTTTGGATTTTTTAAGAAAAACTATCGAAAAAATCTTGTCTAAAAATTTTACCGAAATAATCACCACGTGTTACTTAATCCTTTCTGTCAAATAAACAACATGGAATACCAAGAAGCAAAAGAAAAATTCCTGCAAGCATGGGGCACCCTCGGCGGCCAATGGGGCATCAACCGCACCATGGCCCAGATACACGCCCTGCTGCTGATCGCCCCCGAGGCCATGACCGCACAGGACATCCAGAAAGAACTGCAGATCTCGGTCGGCAATACCAACATGAACCTCCGCGCCCTCATTGACTGGGGACTGGTCTTTAAAAAATTGAAAACCGGCCACCGCAAAGAATTTTTTGTGGCCGAAAAAGATATGTGGGAGGTGGTGCGCAAAATCATCGCCCAGCGCAAACGCAAAGAACTCGAACCCGTGGTAAAGATTTTGGACGAAGTATCGGCCCTGGAAGGCAGCTCGCCCGAAGTATTGGAATTTAAAAAAACAGTGCAGGATATCCACCTCTTTACCAACAAGGCCAACACCATCCTCCAAACCCTGCTCAAAGAAGACGCCGATTGGTTCATCAAAACTTTTTTGAAAATGGTTTGAATGGTTAAATGGTTAAATGGTTAAATGGCTGAATGGTTAACAAAAGACCCGATGGAGTGAGTACCATCGGGTCTTTTGCTTAACCATTCAGCCATTTAACCATTCAACCATTCAACCATTCAACCATTCAAACCATTTTGAAAAAAGAAGGAGTGGTGGATTTGGATATTGTTTTCAAGCCCTCCGCCATCATGTAGTAGAGGAAGCCCTCGTTTTTGTTGAAGATGCCGAGGCGGTTGTTGGAGCGCTTGACCAATTCTTTGAAAAAATACCATTTTGGGGGGAGGTCGAAATTGTCCCTTGCCCATTGTGCTGCCGGTTTGATGCGGCCGTATTCGAGGGCGAGGTCGAGTTCCATGCCCGTGCTGGCGTTTGTTTTTATCCAGTTGACAAAGGCCGGTTCGTCAATGTCCTCAAATTTTTTGAACAGTTCCCAGAGGGCCGCGTGGTAGGGGACGGAATCTTTGCGCTGCAATTCAAATAGTTTTTTGAACGAAAGCCCGGCGCCGGGTCGCTCGGTATTTTCGCTGTGCGACATCCAGTGGTCTGACAAATAAGTGAAAAAACGGCAGGCCTCCGGCAAATCCATTCCCATTGCGTAAGCAAAACCCAAATGAAGTTTGATGGCCGAACTGAGCATTTCGTTGTAGGTCCACTTTGTGTATTTTTCTTTCAGGCTGCACAGCACGAGAGCAGAGGAGGCCTGGTACTGCTTTTCAAAAATAACGTGTTCCAGTTCGCCGCCGAAGCGGTGGGTTTCGGGACGGTAGCTAAAATACTGGACCGAGTTGTTGGGCAGCCATTTGTATTCTTCTGGGTAGCTGGAAGGATAGGCCGGTTCCCTAACAAAGGATGGACGTGAATCGAAATATTGGTTGAAATGCTCTTCGAGATTGGGGCGCAGCATCTTGGCGATGATGAAGGTGCTGCCCTTGAACCAGAGTCGGATATTGGGGCCGCGCTGCCAACTGCGCTGGAAGTAGAACCGCTCGGCCACGCCTGTCTGCAATACCACGTCGGTATAAGGCTTGACCGCTTTTGTCAAAAATTCTTCCCAAGGTTCGCCGTAGTGCAAACTGACCGCTAACCATTTAGTGGTTGTTTTTTTTGCCATAGGAATGCTTTCTTGTTTGAGACCATTTTCCCAAAAACAAATACTTAGCCAAAGGGGCTTTGTATTATAAATATTTTTAATACTAATTTGAGGGGCAATCTTGATTGGATAGCGTTTCAAGGAGTTCTACGGAGAAAAAAGGAATTTGGTTCGGGGCTGTTTGGGCAAAAAAATAGCGCCACGGAGTACGCAGCGCTAAAGGATTTGACTCCTACGGCATATAGCCTTATTGTGATAAGATTAAAAAAAGGTTCATTTTAGCAGGCGGTCGAGGTCGTAGCCGATCACGTCGCTGAAAGATGGGTTATCGGTGTCCTCCCCTTCCTCCAACCTGTACTTCCGCCATTGTTTCAAGTCGTAATTATACACAAAACCTTCGGGAACGCCATATTCTTCCACCAGATTTTTTACTTTTTCAAAATCCCGCTTTGCGCCCGTATTGCCCGATATCTCGATGATGACTTTGTTCTGCTTCTGTTTGTTGTCGAACAATAAAATGTCGGGCGTAGGGCTGGTCTTGCTTTCATCAATCATGGTCTCAGGGAACGGCTCGAAGGGTATTTTTTTGAGGTTGTAGAACAGGATGCCGAACTGCATCATCAACTTGCCGATGATGCGCTGGTGGGGTTTTGGTGCGTTGGCCCTGACGTATATTGTGTTGTCCAACATTGGTTAAAATTTTTACGAAGATAGAGGGTTTGAGATATTTTTGGAAATGTGGATTGAAAAAATCGCAACCTCTACCCTCTTTTGGAGGAGGTGACCGTAGGCCATTTTCGAGGATGCGATTTGGATGAAGGTTTTAGGCTTCATCGTAAATCCTTTTTTTAAATCAAACCACAACACCAAACTTCGAAATTTGGGTAGAATGTCTACCGCTAAGGTTGATGATTGGTGACAAATTACTTATTGCAAGTAATTTATTTTTTAAAATATTTTGAATTTACCAAACTACGTTATAAGTTTGTGCTGTCAAATCAGGCAAGCTGTTTAAATTTCTGTAAAGAAACGAAATACACTTGAATCCACCAAGCTTCGCAAAGAAAATTATTGATTATGGAATACAAAAAATTTGCAGCCCAAATGTCACTTCTTTTAGAGGAGCGGGAATTTGAAGCAATTCTCAATCAACTAAAGAACAAAGTCCCTGCTTTAGCAGGGGATTGCGTGCTAATTTTAAGTCGCTGCCAAGAACTCAAAAAGGCCAAGTTGAGAGGGCTACTTTCCTGGGACGTACATTATAGGCATGGAAATCAAATTGCAGATGATATATCTGACCTGATTAAAGAAGCAGCCACAATAGAGTAGCCGCTCAATAAATAGGCCTGTTCCACTAAGATAAGAGAATAACCACACAAACCTTTCTTTATGCTTTTAGCGAAACATGACGGCCTCATTTACACTGTTGAAGGACTATTTGAGAATATGGCTTCCAATTATTTTCCTTTATGTATTCTAATAAAAGACCCATAGTTTGATTAAAAAAAGGATTTACGATTTCAATAATATAACTTTGGCCCAAGAAGGCAATCCACCACTCCATACTATGCGTTAACTGCAAATATTTTTCAATTCTAACAAACCCTTTTATCCATGAAAAAAATACTCGGCCTTGACCTCGGCACCAACTCTATCGGTTGGGCAGTTATCGAACACGAACGCAAATTTTCACTCGAAAGCGAACCCACTGAAATTTTCAAGCTTTCAAAAGACAGCAATAATAAACCGCATTGTGGAGTAACAATTTTCACGGAAGGCGTGAAAATCGAAAAGAACAACGAAAGCTCCAAAGCAGCCGAACGGACAGCTTACCGCAGCGCCCGACGCCTGAAGTTCCGGCGCAAGTTGAGGAAATACGAAACGCTCAAAGTTTTAGAAGAATACGGCTATTGCCCGATCGGCAAAGATGAACTGGAAAAATGGAGAAGTTATAAAAACCCATTGACCCGCAAAGCAGAAAATTTCAAACATTACCCAAAAAGCGATGCCTTTTTATATTGGCTGAACACTGACAACCAAGCAACCAAAGACATGCGCAAGAAGCAAGAAAAAAATCCTTATTTCTTGCGAGACCAAGTTTCGAGAGAAAAAATAGACCACTCAAAAAAGGAAGAAAAATACAAATTGGGGAGAGCGCTTTATCATATGGCGCAGCGCCGTGGATTTCTCAGCAACCGATTGGACGTAGAAGACAAAAGTATTATTGAAGAACACTTGCCATCACTGAACGCACTAATTGAAGAAGCTGATAATAGTGCAGAATTAATGAGATTATTCAAAGATTATTTTAAAGACTTTGACAAAAAGGATGAACGTGAAAAACAAATGGTTACTTTAAAAAGAGCTTTTGATTTTATTATCAAAAAAAATAAAGGTGTCAGTTTTGAAGAATTAAAAACGCTTATTTTAAAACGCCTGAACAGGAAGGAAGACCTTGGCAAAGTAAAACAAGGGATATTGGATTTGACCACTAAAATAGAAGAAGAGGGCTGTGAAACCCTCGGCCAATATTTTTACAAATCATATCAAAAGAAAGAAAAAATAAGAGGGCAATATACGGCAAGGGAAGACCACTATCTTTTTGAATTTAAACATATATGCAGAGTACAGGAATTGCCGGAAGAAATAATAAAAAAATTAAAAAGGGCAATTTTTTACCAGCGGCCATTGCGCTCACAAAAAGGACTGGTCGGTAAATGTTCTTTTGAGCCTACCAAGCCTCGTTGCCCCGCCTCCCATCCGCTTTTTGAGGAATTCAGGATGTGGTCTTTTATCAATAATATAAAATTCAAAACGGAGGACGGAAAATGGAAATCCATTTCAAAAGAAGAAAAAGAAAAAGCAATCCCAAAGTTTTTTAGGAAAAGTAAACCATCTTTTGATTTTGAAGATTTAGCATCGGTAATTGGCAAAGACAAACATTATAACTATAAGTTGAAAAGAACGGTCATCGGCTCTCCGACAACGGCAGCTTTGGTCAACCTGTTCGGGGCAGACTGGAAAGAAAACATTTATGAACGATATACTTTAAAAATAAATAAAAACGGAAAAAAGAAATCTTTAGAAACCGTAATCAACGACATATGGCATGTATTGTTCACTTTTGACAAAAATGAAAAACTTGTCGAATTTGCCAAAAACAAACTAAAGCTATCGCCCAAAGATGCTATCAAATTCAGCAACATCCGATTAAAGACCGATTATGCCAGACTGAGCATAAGTGCGATTAAAAAGATATTGCCTTATTTGAGAGCCGGACACATATATTCATATGCTGTCTTTTTGGCAAATATGGAAAAAGTAATTGATGACGATATATGGAAGGTTGATGATAACAAGGATTTTATTAAAGAAGAATTGGATAAACTGATCGAAAACAATAGGGAGGAGAACCGATTGCTTTTTATTGTCAATGAATTATTAAAAGGCTGCAAAGACCAAAACTCAGTTTATTCAGAAGAAGCAAAACCATATTATGACAAAAGGATAATAGAAAAACTGAAAAATAGTTTTGGAGAAAAAACTTGGGAGAAAAGAAATGACAAAAAAGAAACAATTGATTTTGTTTCCCATGAATTTTACACCCAATTCAAAAAGAAGGGCGGCAAAGGTGAATTTAAAAAAATAAAACGCCTTGACGAAAAAGTGAAACAATTTATTAAAAACAACGGTTTTTGTTCCGACGAACGGAAATTGGACGAACTGTACCCCCCCTCCGCCATGGAGGTTTACCAAAAACCCGACAGGAATGACGACGGTTTATTACTGCTCGGCAGTCCCATGATTTCTGCCATCAAGAACCCAATGGCCATGCGCTCGCTGCACCAATTGCGGAAGCTGGTAAATACGCTTTTAAAAGAAGAAATAATAGACGAGCATACACATATCCATATCGAACTCAGCCGGCAATTGAACGACGCCAACAAGCGCAAAGCAATACAGCGGTGGCAAAAAGAACGGGAGGACCAGAACAAAAAATACAAAAAAGAAATAGAAGATTTATACAAAGCGGAGTCTGGCAATAAAGCACCACTCGTGACAAGCAATGACATATTAAAATATAGGCTTTGGAAAGAACAAAACGAAAAATGTGTTTACACAAGCAAACAAATATGCATTTGTGATTTTATCGGCGACAAAATAAAATTCGATATTGAACATACCATCCCCCGAAGCAGATGCAACGATAATTCATTGATGAACAAAACCCTTTGCGAAATAGAATTTAACAGAAATATAAAAAAGAATAAAATGCCGTCGGAACTTTCTATCCACGATGAATTAATCAGAAATATAGAACATTTAGGGTGGAAGAAAAATTACGAAAATCTGGAACCCCGCATTAAAAGATTAAGGTCGTCCGCCCGCAAAGCGGTAATAAAAGAAAACAAGGATAAAATAATACAAGAGTACCAATATCTCACAATGGAGCGGGATTATTGGAAAGGCAAATACGACCGCTTCATTATGACGGAAGTTTCGGACGGATTTAAAAACAGTCAATTGGTGGACACGGGCATTATCACCAAATATGCGAGAAGTTATATGAAGACTGTTTTTAAAAGAGTAGAATCCGTAAAAGGCGATATGGTAGCAGAATTCCGCAAGGCATGGGGGCTGCAGGATTATTATGAAAAGAAAGACCGCTCCAACCATATCCACCATTGCGTGGATGCCATTACAATCGCTTGCATGACCAAAGATAAATATAATATAATGGCAAAAGCATGGGGCAAAGAAGAAATGGAATTGAGATATGAGGCAAGGAATATTATGACAGCGAGCAAACCCTGGCCCACCTTTTCAGAAGATGTGCAGACCATCGAAAAGGAGGTACTTATATACCACCATACACCCGATCAGGTACGGAAGCAGGTGAAAAAGAAATGGAGAAAAAGGAATAAAATCGTAAAAAATATAAAAACAGGAAAACCGATTTATTTGCAAGGCGACACTGTCCGCGGCTCACTTCACCTTGATACTGTTTTTGGGGCAATCAAACGAGCGGTCAGGGATGAAAACGGGAAAGTACAATTTGACGAAAACAATAACATGGTTTTACAAAAAGACGATAAAGGAAATGAACAGGTTTTTTACGTCATCCGCCGCCAATTGATAAACCTTAAAAAATCGGAAGTTGACAATATCGTTGACGAAAAGGTAAAAGCAAAAATAAAAGCGGCCATTGAAGACGGAAGTCTTGCCATTACCCCAAATGACAATGCCGATAATAAATTCAAGAAAGTATGGATGAACAAGGAAAAAGGTATTGAAATAAAAAAAGTGCGGGTATATGCAAAAGCAGGCCGTGGCTACCTTTCCAACCCCATCCATCTCCGGTTACAACGTGATTTGTCAAAGCATGAGCATAAACAAAATGTTTATGTGCAGAACGACGAAAACTACGTTCTCGCCATCTATGAACAAATCAACAAAAAAGGCAAACGCCAGCGGAAATATGAATTGGTAAATATGATGGACGCAGGTTGGTATTTTAAGGAAAGCAATAAAGGCCACCGGAAAAAATACGGATTAGTGCCCGAATCAATGAAAGGGATGCCGCTCAAAGCTGAATTAAAAAAAGGGACAATGGTTTTGCTTTATAAAAACCGGCCCAAAGAAGTCCATCAATTGAGCCAAAAAGAACTTGTAAAAAGGCTCTATAAAATTGTGGGTTTCGATGGCCGCCCCAGGGTCATGCTGCGCCACCACCAAGTTGCCAAAGCAGCAAAAGAAATAACCCAAAGCAGCAAAATGGATTTCGGCAACCCTGCCGAACAATTGAGCCTCGGTGTGGGAAATTTAAATATTTTGGTTCAAGGAATAGATTTCCGAATGACAAATTCGGGCAATATTATTTTCATTGAAAAATAATCATCGGCAATAAATAAAGGGGGCATTTTAAAAATGCCCCCTTTCTAAACCCATCCCCCTCGGAACGATTTTTGATATTTCATCTTCATAAAATCCTCAAAACCAGTATTTAACCACTTAAAAAATCGTTCCCCCAGATGATTAAAAGAACCCTCCTTTTTTCCAACCCGTACTATCTCAGTACCCGCAACGAGCAGTTGGTCATCTCCAATAGAGATAAAAAATCGGAGACCAGCCAGCCCATCGAAGACCTCGGCTACCTCGTGCTCGACCATCCACAAATTACCGTCAGCTATACGGCCATGCAAAAATTGGCGGCCAATAATGTCGCCGTCATATATTGCAACGAAAAGCACCTGCCCGCTTCCATGCTCCTGTCGCTCGACGCCCATTACACGCAGAACGAGCGTTTCCGCATCCAGTTGGAAGCGAGCGAGCCGCTCAAAAAGCAGCTTTGGAAACAGACCGTCGAAGCCAAGATCGGCAACCAGGCCAAGGTCTTGCAGAAATTTGGCGGGGGCGAACAACCGCTGCTCCGCTTTGCCCGGGAAGTAAAAAGCGGTGACCCCACCAACCGGGAAGGGCAGGCTGCCCGGCATTATTGGAAAAAGGTCTTTGCCCCATTAATCGGCCCATTTAAAAGGGAGCGCTTCGGGCCACCGCCCAACAACCTGCTCAATTATGGCTATGCCCTGCTCCGTGCCGCAACGGCAAGGGCGCTCGCCGGCACCGGGCTGCTCTGCACCCTCGGCATCCACCACCACAACCGTTACAACGCCTTTGCCCTCGCCGACGACATCATGGAGCCTTACCGCCCGTTTGTTGATGAACTCGTCATGCGCATGCTCACCAACGGCCTGCCCAACGAAGACCTGAGCACCGAGGACAAGGCTTCGCTGTTGCGCATCTTTGCCATTGATACGAAGATGCCCGGACAGTTCAGCCCACTGATGATCGCACTCAACAAGACAGCGAGCAGCCTCGTGCAATGCTTCGAAGGCACCAAACGCAAAATCATTTATCCAGAAATATTGGCACATTGATCCGTCAACTCCCGAAATTTCGGGACAGGCTGTCAACCGTTCACCGTCAACCGTCAACCGTCAACCGTATAACATCATGCAAACCCGTTTAAACGCTTATCACATTATGTGGCTATTTGTACTTTTCGACCTTCCGACCAATACCAAAAAAGAAAGAAAAGCTGCCTCCTCCTTCCGCAAGAAACTGCTGAAAGACGGCTTTTCGATGATGCAGTACTCCATTTACATCCGCCACTGCCCGAGCAGGGAAAATGCGGCCGTACACCTGAGGCGCATCAGGACATTCCTGCCCGACCGGGGCTTTGTCAGCGTCCTGAAAGTGACCGACAAACAGTTTGGCGACATCGAAAATTTTTGGGGCAAGTCAAGCACAAAGCCCAAACAAGACCCGCCGCCCCAATTGGAACTGTTTTAAAATGAATGGTCTTGCAAGGCAGGGCTGCTTTAGGCTTTCCTCCCGATATTTATCGGAATGAAAACTTGAAAAGTCTTTGCGCAAATCCTTGGAATTTAGGAATATGTTTCATGCCCAGAGTCCGGATTAGAAATAAAAAAACAGTCCTTGCACGGCGCAAGGACTGTTTTGAAGTCCATTTTTCCTATCGTAATATTGAAGTAAACCCTTGTCTTTCAAGGAGTTCCAACAACATACAATATCGTAAATCCTTTTTTTAAATCAAACCACAACTACCCTCTCCGTGTTTACGTTTGTTGTCTTAATATCGTAAATCCTTTTTTTAAATCAAACCACAACTATGATCGCTTCCCTATGCGTAAGCTGCCAAATATCGTAAATCCTTTTTTTAAATCAAACCACAACTCCACGGCCAGTGCAAAACCATACCACGCAAATATCGTAAATCCTTTTTTTAAATCAAACCACAACCCGTATCGGGGGTCTATACTTTCTTCTCGAAATATCGTAAATCCTTTTTTTAAATCAAACCACAACTAATTGTTATGAGGGAATTAGTACAGGCATAATATCGTAAATCCTTTTTTTAAATCAAACCACAACCGGGGGGTGCAATGCCCCCCGTGCCGATTCAATATCGTAAATCCTTTTTTTAAATCAAACCACAACATCGTTACGATCACGCCCAGCGATTCAAGAATATCGTAAATCCTTTTTTTAAATCAAACCACAACCCTTTTTTGCTTGCGCTGCTCTTATAGGAGAATATCGTAAATCCTTTTTTTAAATCAAACCACAACAGTAACATCAGTAGTAGTAACGTTAGTATTAATATCGTAAATCCTTTTTTTAAATCAAACCACAACATCAAGCAAGATGTGTGTCCATCATATCCCAATATCGTAAATCCTTTTTTTAAATCAAACCACAACGACTTATCTACGATTAGTAGTAATAGTATGAATATCGTAAATCCTTTTTTTAAATCAAACCACAACTTACAATGAACTGATTGAAAGCGATAGCGGAATATCGTAAATCCTTTTTTTAAATCAAACCACAACCATCATCATGAAATCAAAAATCTTAGTATAATATCGTAAATCCTTTTTTTAAATCAAACCACAACTACTTAATCTCTTTGTGACCGTGCTTTCTTAATATCGTAAATCCTTTTTTTAAATCAAACCACAACCTGGAGCTGCTACATATAATTCAAGTATATAATATCGTAAATCCTTTTTTTAAATCAAACCACAACAATTTTGCGGTTGCGTTCTGGAAATCGAAAAATATCGTAAATCCTTTTTTTAAATCAAACCACAACAATCACACCGTTGTACAGCGTTTTCAAGTCAATATCGTAAATCCTTTTTTTAAATCAAACCACAACGATCCCAACTTTGAACGCCGACAAAAGCCGAATATCGTAAATCCTTTTTTTAAATCAAACCACAACTATTACCACGAGATTAATGAACCTTGGCAAATATCGTAAATCCTTTTTTTAAATCAAACCACAACCATGGCTATACTTTATAATGTCGCACCAATAATATCGTAAATCCTTTTTTTAAATCAAACCACAACTTAGCAGCCCTCGAATTTGTCAAGTCAGGGAATATCGTAAATCCTTTTTTTAAATCAAACCACAACTGATAATCAGCGAATTAAGGCCACCAAAAGAATATCGTAAATCCTTTTTTTAAATCAAACCACAACACCAATGAGGCGCCTACTATCACTAATAAAATATCGTAAATCCTTTTTTTAAATCAAACCACAACACCGAACGCTTCTTTGACACCAGTCCCGACAATATCGTAAATCCTTTTTTTAAATCAAACCACAACGAAGAGCCGTTC
>DROJ01000018.1 GCA_011321935.1 Bacteroidota bacterium
TCTTTAAGCAGATTGCACCTAAGTCCAATCTGATATTTTTCCATATCCGTCCGTTTCCGTACACGGGCGTTCGTGGATGGACATTATCGGCAGAACATTTATCTGTTAAAGCACAGATAACCAGCAGTTTAGGTTGGTGGTACAGGGCTTGGAGCGGCACTGCTGTTCGATAGCGCATTGGCGGCCAAAAAAAAATGCGGGGCAATATAAAAACAACGATCTTCGATTGCCATTGCCGAACAGTTGCCATTTAGGCGCCATGCAATAAACAATGTACCTATTGCAGTGATTCGTGATTAGTTGATTAGTGATTATACTGAACCACTTTAGGTTTTGTGCATCGAGCGCAGGTTCTCCCCTTCTGGGGCTGGGGGCTGGCGAGGGCAAATGCACAAAACCTAAAAAGGTTCAGTATATACTGAACCACTTTAGGTTTTGTGCATCGAGCGCAGGTTCTCCCCTTCTGGGGCTGGGGGCTGGCGAGGGCAAATGCACAAAACCTAAAAAGGTTCAGTATAGTTCGCCAATACCTTGATAATGTGGCATTTACCAAAAAATAAATAGTCCGCTAATTACGAATCGAACCACTATACCAATGCAAAAACGAGGCAAATACAAAAACCACCTTTTGCCAACAATTGCTTAATATAAAAACCACCTGACAATGTTAAGAAACTATCTGACCGTCACTTTCCGCAACCTTTGGAGGAACAAACAATACACACTGGTCAATATACTGGGCATCGGTATCGGCATGGCCACCATGGTGTGGGCATTCCAGAATTACCGTTTTTCGCACAGCTACGACCAGATGCACAAAGACCGGGACAATATATTCCGGGTGGACATATACCGCGAGGGCAGCGATGTGCTGCGCGGCATCTGCCCCATGCCCGTGGCGCTGTCGGCCAAAGAAGACTTTGCGAGCGTGGAAGAAGTGCTGCGGATGGAGCGCATGTCAATAGCGGTAAAAGGAGAAGGCAACGAGCCGTCTTTTGAGCGGGTGAACTTTGTGGACCAGAGCTTTTTTGAGCTGTTCGATTTTCCGATGATAATCGGGAGCAACGATATTTCCGATAAAAACGGGGTGGTGATAACGGACGCCAAAGCGGAAAAATATTTTGGCGCAAGCAAGGGGGATTATGGGGAAGTGATCGGCAAGACGATGGAATTTTATTCGGGCACGCCGCAACAGATGAGGCTTACCATAAAAGGCGTCATAAAAGAGAACCCTCTCAATTCGTCCATCCGGTTTGGGTTTTTGACCCATATAAACAACCTCTACGACCGCAAGGGCGAACAGGTCAAGGACGACAATTGGCACTACCTCTTGGATGTAGTTTTTTTAAAATTAAAAAACCCGGAAGATGCGCCCCGGCTTGCCAGGGAATTCAAAAAATACATCGGCCCGCAAAACGCGGCGCGCGAAGATTGGAAGGTCACCGGTTTTGTCTTGGAGCCATTGTCAAAAGTGGCCGACCACGACAACGACCTGTGGAACAATGCCCTGTTGCAGCGCCCGCCCGACTCGGCGACCAACGGCCCGGTGGTATTGGCCATCCTGATATTTTTGGTCTGTTGCCTCAATTTTGCCAATACCACCGTGGCCCGTTCCAACCGCCGGTTGAAAGAAATGGGCGTGCGCAAAGTCATGGGCGGCACACAGCGCCAATTGATTTTCCAGATGCTGCTCGAATATGGCTTTATCGTTTTTTTGGGGGTCTTTGTGGCCGTCATGGTCAACGAATATTGGCTGCCCTATTACAACCGGATGTGGACCTACCTCGACCTGAAAACGGATTATTTCCACGACCACCAATTGATGCTGTTCATGGGGGCGATGGTCTTGCTGACCACTCTGCTCGCAGGGGCCTATCCCGCTTTTTACCTCAGCCGCTTCAACCCCACCAGTATTTTCAGGGGGGGGATAAAATTTGGCGGTTCCAATCTTTTTTCCCGTGTCCTGCTGGGCCTGCAGGTCGTCATTTCATTGATGACGGTGATCTCGGGCGTGGCTTTTTCCAGAAATTCCGAATTTCAAAAAACCTTTGATTATGGTTTTGAAAAAGACAATGTCCTCTTTGTGAACGTCAGGGATAAAAAGGATTTCCATGCCTATCGCGATGCCGTGGCCAAGCTGCCCGATGTGGTAAGCAGCGCCGGTTCGATACACCACATGGGCTATTCTTATTGGCGGAGGGGAATGGAGGCCGAGGGCGAAAAAAAAGAAGCCATATTTATGGAGGTAGGCGAAAATTATTTGGAAACGATGTCCCTCAAAGTCATTGACGGGCGGCCATTTGACCCGGAAATGGGAACGGACTACGAAAGTTCCGTGCTGGTCAACGAGCAATTTGCGGCCCTCTATGGCTGGGATCCCGCAGGGACGGTCGGCAAGCGCATAAACATGGACACCCTGCACTTCAATGTGGTCGGGCTGCTGAAAGATTTTTATGTGAACAGCCTTTACAGCGAACTGGAGCCCATTGCCATGCACTTGACCGAACCGGAAAAACAGCGTTTGGTGGTACTGAAGGTAGCGCCGGGAAAACTCAATTCTGTGATGGACCAAGCCAAGGCGACTTGGGAAAAGATGTACCCTTTCAAACCTTTCGACGGCCATTTCCAAGATGAAATGACTGCCGATGCACAACGGACGACCGACAATGTAGCGCAGATATTCTTTTGGTTTGCCATCATTTCCGTCCTGCTTACCTCCATCGGGCTGTTTGCCCTCGTATCGCAAACGGTGATGAAAAAAATGAAAGAAATAGCGGTGCGAAAAGTGGTCGGCGCAAGCCCCCGGCATATCATGTACCTGATAAACAAAGGCTATTTCTGGATATTCATAGTGGCGGCAATTATCGGCTGTTACGCTGGCTGGTACTCGACCAAGCAGTTGATGGACATGATCTTCCGCGTCAACGTCGGTGTGACCACCAATACCTTGGTGGTATCCTCGATCACTATTTTTATTATCGCTTTCGCAACGGTCGGTATCAAGGTGTGGGACGCCGTGCGGATCAACCCGGCGGAGATATTGAAAAATGAGTGAAAATGGAAATTGGAAAATTGCCAACCTTCCAGGGGGGGGGCGGGACAAGTGCTGTATTTTTAAATAAATTTGCGGGGCAATTCCAATGCCCCGCAATTTTATTTATACTGAACCATAATAGGTTTTGTGCATTGAGCGCAGGTTCTCCCCTTCTGGGGCTGGGGGCTGGTGGGGGCAAATGCACAAAACCTATTATGGTTCAGTATATACTACTACTCTACATGATAAAACTTAAAAACCATAATATGATGGTAGAGAAGATGCCAATTTAGGCGGAAGAATAAAAAAAGAGGCTTATTTTTGTAGTGTCAAAAAATCTAAAAAACA
>DROJ01000019.1 GCA_011321935.1 Bacteroidota bacterium
ACTTGTTTATAGGCTTCTATCATGGCGGGCGTCCACGTAAAATGCTTTTTTGCGAATATAGGGAACGACAAAAAAAGGAAAGAAATAAGAAATATATTTTTGGGAAATAATTGCAGCATATATTTTATGAAATAAAAATGAAAACGTAAACGGTTCAGCACATAAAGGAGTTTTCCCCGAGGGTTCGGGACACGCCCGCAAAGTCACGCAAAGGTTTCGCAAAGTCTCGCAAAGTTAGACGTGTACTCGCCTCGCTTTGCGAGACTTTGCGAAACCTTTGCGTGACTTTGCGGGCGTGTCCCGAACCCTCGGGAAAAACTCCTTTATGTGCTGAACCGTTTACTGAAAGCGGAAAGGTAACTTGTTTTTGAAAACTCCCTCAATACCTCAAAATAAACTCCGTCAAATTCGCCTTGTTGTCCAGTCCAAATTTCTTGCGCAAGCGGTAGCGCCCACCTTCCACCCCCCTCACCGTATTGTTCATCAAAATGGCCACTTCTTTGGTGCTAAGGTTCATGCGCAGATAGGCGCACAGTTTCAGGTCTTTGTGGGACAGTTCAGGAAATTGCTCCCGCAACCTGTCAAAAAAGCCGGGGTGGATTTCATTGAAATGGGAAGTGAACTGCTCCCATCCGCTTTCGGAATTTTCCTCCATTTCCATCATTTTGATCACTTTGCCGATGGTCTGCGAAAAACCGGGATCACGGCTTTCCTTTTTTATTTTTTCGAGGGCGGTTTTTATTTTCCGCAAGGTTTCGTTTTTATGTTGGAGATGTACCGTGGTGCTGACCAGTTCCCTGTTTTTGTGGGCCAGTTCCAGTTCCAGCCTTTCGTTTTTCAGGCGGCCGATTTCCTTTTCCGACTGCACCACTTTTTCTTTTTGTTTATAATATTTGCTCCTGAAAAACAAGATGCCGCCTGCGGCAAATGCCAGTGCAACAAGGGCGTAAATGGCTTTGGCAGCGGTCGTCCAATACCAGGGCTGGAGTATTTCAAAACGGAAGCTCAGTTCCTCCGTTTCTGCCCCGGCGAGGTTGAGGGCTTTTACGTGAAAGGCGTAACTGCCCGGCAATAAATTGGTGTATTCCTTTTCCGGTTTTACGCTCCAGTCCGGCCAGCCATCTTCCAGCCCTTCCAGATAATACTTGAATTTCAATGCCCCCGGTTCTGTAAAATCGGTGGCCGAAAAACCAAAATGGAAAGCGTTCATCCGGTTGGGCAGGGTCGGTATTTGGCCGGCCGGCTGCTGCGCCGATACCCGTCCATTTTCAAAAAACAAGCCCCTCGAAATCAGCGAGTCGCCATTGGAAGTGCAGGAAAATTCATTTAGGATTAGCTGAAAGGATTGATTGCCGGAGGCCTTTCTTTTTGGGTCAAAATGAATGAACCCATTTTCGGTGCCAATAAAAACATTGTGCGCATCGGCAGGGCAGACCAGCTCGAAGCCGCCCACCATCTGCTCCCTGATCTGATAGGGCAGCGGCTCTTTTATTACTTTTTTCAAAATGCTTTTGTCCTGCACATCGAGCAGGCCGAGTTCGTTTTCGGTCACGTACCAGATGTCCCCTTCGGGCGTCTCAAAAAGCCTTTTCACGCCCGTTTTTTCTCCAAATAATTTGTTGTATTCATCATAAGGTTTGAAACGGTCGGTTTCGGCATCATAAGTAAAAATGCCCGTTTCGGAACAAAAAATCAGGTCCTCGTTTATTTTGAAAACATGGTTTTTGAGGTCAGAGGCCAAACCGTCGGCGAGGCCGTATTTTTTTGCTCCGCAGGAGCGGTAGTCTGCGTCCGGCCTTATTTTATAAATACCTTTGTAGGGGTGTGCCACCCAAAAGTTGCCCGCCCCGTCCTGCTCCACAAAGCGGCTCGATTCAGCAAAGCCCTCCAGCTTGTTCCTGAACTGCCAGTGCCCCCCTTTTTTGTCGTAAACCGACAGGCCGTTGTAAGTTCCGGCCACCAAGAGGCCGGGCCGGTTTTCCATTTTTTTAAAAAGCCAGTAGCCCCAGTTCGGATAGTTGTTCCTTTCGGCTTTGCTGCCCTGCACTAAATAGCTGCCGCTGTGATGTGCCAACAGTAGTTCATTGTCCACAACATCCAAGCCCCATGCCTGCCCCTTTGCGTTGGGCACCTCTTTGAACCGGTTGTTTTCAAAAGGGGAATAATAGTTTTTCCACTCCGTGAAAAAAAGGCCGTTGCTGGTCGCAAAATAAATTTTATCATCAAAAACCTGCACATCGTAGCCTGCTCCCTGCGCCTTCCCGTCGGGCGAAAAACGGGAAAAAGGAGCGTCGGTCAGCACGTAGCTGATGCCGTTGTCGAGGCCGAGCCAAAGGTGGTGGTCTTTGTCGGCCAACATGCTGAGGACATTGTTGGTCAGCAGGCCGTTTTCTTTGTGCAGGTGCTGCCAGGTCCGCCCGTCCGGGTGGACAATGAGCAGCCCCTCGAAAGTAGTGCCGATGGCAATGCGCCCGTCCGGGAAAACGGCAGCGGAATAGGGCTTGGCCGATTTGATAAAAGAAATATCAGCGGGCGCCCATCGCCTGGTTTGCTGCCCGTCAAACTTGAACAGCCCGCTTTGCAGCGTAACGATGAGCCACTCTTTTTCTGCCGTCGGCAAAAGGGCAACCATGGGGCTGTGGGTAAGCTGCTTGGTGCCTTCGATGGGGTGCAGGCGGCCGTTTTCAAAATACCAAAGCCCGGTCTTGCCGTCCTGCACCACCACCCGTTTGCCCAGCAAGCCTAAAAAAGTGATGGGCTCGGGGTGGCCGATGACCGACATTTTGCCCTCGTGATAGCGGTAGAGTTTGCCCCTCGTCCTAAAAAAAACGCCTTCCCCGTTGATGGCAATGTTCCACACATCGGCAAAATTCCGCTGCGCTTCGGGAATGGCCGGGCGCAGGGAATGGAAGGCCCAATCGCCTTTTTCCCCCGGCTGGAAATACCCAAATTCGTTCTGCCCGCCTGCGTAAATAATGCCCGATTTGTCAATGGCAAGGGAGCGCACAATGGTCTTGTTGGGCAGTGGGTAGCAGCGCCATTCCTTGCCGTCGAACTGCAACATGCCCTCGTTGTTGGCAAAGTAAACCACGCCGCGCGCATCCTGTACCACGCCCCAATTTTGAGTACCCCCGCTGTAAGTTTTTTTCGTAAAATTTTTAATGAAGGGAATGCCAATATTCGTGCTTTGGGCGGCAGCCCGCCCAGCAAAAACAATTAAAAAACAAGCAGTTATGAATTGATGGACCTTCATATCCCATTTTGGATGACATCGGCTAAAGTAAAAGGTATTATTGGATTGTCGTAGTCAAATCGAATAAAAAACGTAGTTGAAAATCAGTTGTGTCGTATAAAAATCGAAGTGCAACTTTTCATGTAGGGTTTTTCAAGTAGGTGTTTCTTTTTTGGATGGTTTTTGCCAAACTAATTTTACCGAAGTAAATATTTCGCAAAAGAAGAAAGGCGCAAAATTATATTTCAAACCGACCCGGCCTTTGGCAAACAATAAAATATGCAGAACAAACTCTTACCCATTTGTATGATGCTCTTTGTCCAGAGTTTTTTGTTTGGACAAAACACCGTCACCGGCACCATCACCGATGCCAACGGCGTGACCCTTCCCTTTGCCACTATCGTCGTGGAAGGTACCACTATCGGTACCAACTCCGACCTCGACGGGAAATACGAACTCACATTCACGGGCGATGAAAACACCGTCATCGTTTTTTCTTTTACTGGTTTCGCTTCGCAAAAAATCAGGTATGCCAAGCAGCCTGTCATTGACGTGGTGCTGCAAGAAGCACCTGAACTGTTGGAACAGGTCGTTGTGGTCGGCTATGGAACGCAGAAAAAAAGCGATGTCACAGGGTCGGTAGCCACTATCGAAGTGGAGGACGCCAAAGTCGTACCCACCACCAATGTCGCGGAAATGCTGCGCGGCAAATCGGCAGGCGTACAGGTGACTTTGGACGACCCAAGCCCCGGCGGCGGCTCTAAAATTTTGATACGGGGGAAAAATTCTTTTCAGGGCGGCAACGACCCTTTGTTCATTTTGGACGGGGTGCCAACCGCTGATATCAACAGCATCAATATCGAAGATGTAAAGTCAATCGAGGTGCTGAAAGATGCTTCCGCCCAGGCCATTTACGGGGCGAGGGCATCAAACGGGGTGATACTGATAAGCACCAAAAGGGGGCAATCCAAAAAGTTGAAAATCTCTTACCACGGGTATAGAAGCGAGCAGCAATTGGTCAGGAATTTTGACCTCTACAATGGCGAAGAATGGGCGCAACTGAGGCGGGAGGCATACCGTTCGGAAAACAACGACGAATACCAACCCGATGATTTTGTCTTTACCCCCTTGCAGTTGGAGGTGCTGGAAAGTGGAAAATTCGTGGATTGGGAAGACGAGGTAATAAACAATGCAAGCAAGCAAAACCATTCTCTTTCGCTGAGTGCCGGCACCGAAAATTCTTCCATTTACGCCAGCTTCAGTTATTTCGACCAAAAAGGGATTATCCCCGGTTCGGCTTATAAGCGCGGCACTGCGAGGGTCAATTTGGACCACCGGGTAAATGATAAATTTTCGTTCGGGACCAATATATACCTGACCACCGACAAAAGGGACTTCCGTTCGGGCTCGCTCAATTTCATAACCCTGCCCCCCCTCGCCCGCGTGCGCGATGAAAACGGCGAACTGATACGTTTCCCGACAGGGGAAGAAACCACCACCAGCCCTTTGTGGAATATCCGCGAATCAACGGACGAGTTTTTTACCAATCAATTCCAATTCACATTATTTGCCGAATATAAAATCTTTAAAAATTTCAGGTATAAACTCAAT
>DROJ01000020.1 GCA_011321935.1 Bacteroidota bacterium
ATAGCCGCAAAGGTGCAGCACACCATGCACCATCACCCGCTGCAGTTCTTTTAAAAAAGGGACTTTGAATTTTTCGGCATTTTCTTTCACCCTTTCTATGCTGATAAAAATATCGCCTTCCACAACGGGCAGTTCAGCGTAAGGAAAAGTAATGACATCGGTGAAGGTGTCGTGCTGGAGGTATTCGACATTGAGGCGGTGGAGGTATTTGTCGGAGCAGAAAATGAAATTGAGCAAGAGGAGCTGTTTGCCCTCTTGCTCAATTGTTTTTTTCAACCATTCCCCGGTTGCTTCCTCTTTTTCCAATTTAAAATCCACATCTTCCGAGGTAAAATAAACCCCAGGGTTTTCTCCTTTCAGGGGAGGGAATTGTTGAAACGACATTTTATCAGGTAGGTCGTTTGTTTCGATAAATCAGAGTTTGAACCGCATTTCTACGGTGCTGCCATTGTTGTAAAAACGGATATTATCAGCCAATTGGCGCATCAGATAGACGCCGCGGCCTCCGCATTTACAAATATTTTCTGGCAAGGTCGGGTCGGGCAGGTTGGTAAAATCGAAGCCACCGCCTTCGTCGGATACGCGCAAGGCCAACATCCCCTTTTCCTGTTTCATCCTGACTTTGACTGTTTTGTTTGCCTCTTTGCAGTTGCCGTGGACAATGGCATTGGTGACTGCTTCGGTAAGGCTGACGAGAATGTCGCATTGCCTGTCTGGGCTTAGGTTATAGCGACTCACCATTTTTTTCACGAAAGGCTCTACCATAGAAACACTTCCGGCATTAGATGCGAGTTTTAACATGCTTTTCCTCTTTGTTTAAAATTAAAGAAGTAATTCCCTCATCGTTATGTCTAATAATAATGAAAGAAAGCTGTGTCTTCGCTTGTTGGATAAGTTCTAAGGATGGATTCTCAAAAGAAGATAGGTTTTTGGTAGATACGCTTTTTTCGAAATGCGCTGCAATTTACAGGTAAATAACAGCCTTGTCAAGCCTGCACTGTGATATTGGTTAAAATAAATATTGTAAAATATTGTTTTTCAAGTACTTGAATAAAATTTCAGGTAAAAAAATATAAGGCTCATTATTGTGCTTCGGTGGAGGTTTGGGCAGCATTCAGCTAATTTTCAAAAAATAAAAATGCCCTCGCCATTAATTTGGCGAAGGCATTTTATTTTTGATATTTAAATGAAATCAATATTCGATTACTGGCGCAGAAGGCATCGGAACGGGTTCTGTTTCTTCGGCATATACATCGTCGAGAAAACCTTGCTCGCGCATCCATTTATCATTGAATACTTTGCCGAGGTACTTGCTTCCGTGGTCGGGAAGAATGATGACCACCACATCGTCTTTGGTGAGTTCGCCCTGCATTTGCAATAGCGCCTGGATGCCCGCACCACTTGAATAGCCGGCCAAGATACCTTCCTTCAAAGCCAGTTCCCTTGCCCGAAGGGCAGCGTCTTTGTCCGTTATTTTTACAAATTTATCAATCAGTTCAAAAGTGCAGTTGGCGGGGATAATGTTTTTTCCGGTGCCTTCTATAAGGTAGGAATAAATTTCCCGCTCATCGTATTCGCCCGTTTCGTGGTATTTTTTCAAAGCAGAACCATAAGCATCTACCCCGATTATTTTGACCTTCGGGTTCTTCTCTTTCAGGTACTGCGCAGTGCCTGACAGCGTGCCCCCCGTACCCGCGCTAGCGATCAGGCAGCTTACTTTCCCTTTGGTCTGCTCCCATATTTCAGGGCCGGTTGACAGGTAGTGCGCCCTTGCATTTTGGGTATTGAAATTCTGGTTGACGTAAAGCGAGTTTTTGATTTCCCTTGCTTTGCGCTCTGCCGTCCTGTAGTAAGAGCGCGGGTCGTCCGCCTTTGCTTCTTTTGGGCACACAATGACCTGTGCCCCCATCGCTTCGAGGGAGTCTTTTTTCTCTTTTGAAATTTTACTGGTTACGGTAAGGATACATTTGTAGCCTTTTATTGCCGCAATCATGGCCAAACTGAAACCAGTGTTGCCGCTGGTTGCCTCTATGATAGTGGCGCCGGGTTTGAGCCTGCCGCTTTTTTCGGCCTCCTCGATCATGTGGAGTGCGATGCGGTCTTTTGCTGATTGCCCCGGGTTGAAGCCCTCGACCTTCACATAAACGGTGGGGGCAAGCCCTTCCGTGATTTTGTTCAGCCGAATCAATGGCGTATGCCCGATGGTTTCCAGAATGCTGTTATAAGTCATAGACGTAGGTATTTATTTCTGTATTCTCAGGAATTTCCTGTTCCGGCGCAAAGATAAAAGAATGCCCTTCAGGCGAAGACTTGCTTGCAAAGTATCTGCAATATCTTGCTGTTTTTTAGAAAATTGTCAAAAAAAACGGCAAGAACTTGCGATTAATTTCATTGCCTGCAAATAAAACCCTCTTTTCAAGACATTAATTGATAGGTGAGCAAACTGCCCAAATAGGCGAGCAGCCCCATATAAAAGAACTGTATTGCGGGCCATTTCCAGCTTCCTGTTTCCCGTCTTACCACCGCAACCGTACTCATGCACTGCATGGCAAAAACATAAAAAATGAGCAGCGACATGGCCGTGGCCGCAGAATAGACCTTTGCCCCTGTTTCGGGGTTTCGGGCAGCGGCCAGTTTGTCGCGGACGGAAGTTTCTTCATCGGTGCTGCCGATGCTGTAAATGGTCGCCATGGTGCCGACAAACACTTCCCGCGCCGCAAAAGAGGTGAGCAGCGCAATGCCTATTTTCCAATCGAAGCCCAGCGGTTTGATAGCGGGTTCCATTGCTTTGCCGAGGTGGCCGGCGAAAGAGGCTTCTATTTTTCTTGCTGCCATCAGGTCGGCAGTTTCGGCTTCGTTCAATGACTGGGCTTTTGCAGTGGCCAGCGCGCTGCGTTCTGCCTCCTCCATCGCCGTGGCAGGGCCATAGCTTGCCAGCACCCAGAGCACCACGCTGATAACCATGATGACCCTTCCCGCCTCCACCACAAAGGCCATTACTTTTTGATAAATGTTTTGCCAAACGTTGCGCCACACAGGCCAGCGGTAAGTCGGCATTTTCATCATCAAAAATGATTTTTCATCCGATTTCAATATTTTTTTAAAAACAAAAGCGGAAAGCAGCGCAGCGACGATGCCCAACAAATACAGCCCCATAAAAGCAAGCCCCTGCAAATTGAAAATACCCATCACCGTACCGTCGGGAACGACGAGGCCGATCAAAATGGCATAGACCGGAATGCGCGCCGAGCAGCTTATCAGCGGCGTCACCATGATGGTAATGAGCCGCTCTTTCCAGTTGCCGATGGTACGGGTGGACATGATCGCAGGGATGGCACAAGCCCCCCCCGAAACCAGCGCCACCACGCTCCGCCCGTTGAGGCCAAATTGCTGCATCAATTTATCGAAAATGTAAACCGCCCTCGACATATAGCCCACCTCTTCCAATATGCCGATGAGCAAAAACAGGATGGCAATTTGTGGGATAAAAATCAAAATGCCCCCCAGCCCGGCAAGCACCCCGTCCGTCAGCAAATCAGTGAACCAGCCTGCGGGCAAGGTCTGCCGCACCCATTCGCCGAGCATGGCAAAGCCCCCGTCTATCAGTTCCATGGGGTAGGTGGCCCAGGCATAAATGGCCTGAAAAACAAAAAACATGATGACAAAAAAGATCAGCGGGGCAAAGGTTTTGTGCGTCAGCACGGCATCTATGCGGTCGGTAAAAACGGGGCCGCTGCCCTTTTGTTGGATGGCAGAGCGCAGGGCCGGCACGAAGGTTTCAAAGCGCTGCATGGTCTCCGATATCTGCAGGCGCAGGTTTTGAAATTTTTCTGCTTCGCAAATGTTGGCTATCTCCTTTTTCTCGTTTTCCGACAAAAAAGGCAGCTTGTTATAATGGTGGGCAATGAGTTTTGCGCGGTAGGGGTTTTCTATTTTCAGCGCAGCTTGGATGCGCCCGCCCGTCTTTTTTTCTACTTCGTTAAATGGGTAAAACGGCTTTTTATGAACGGATGGGCTGCCCAACAATTCCCCCATTTTTTCTTTTAAAACAGCCACCTTGCTCCCCGTCCGGCCGCTGACCGAGATCACTGGCATTTTTAAAAAACCAGCGAGCTTTTGCTCATTGACCTTCATGTTTTGCTTCTCGGCAATGTCCGACATATTGAGCGCCAAAAGGCAGGGGATGCCCAAGTCCCTTATTTGCGTGAGCAGCAATAAATGTTTTTCCAGGTTGGTGATATCGGCCACATATACAATGGCGTCGGGGTAATTTTCATCCTTCGGGTTGGTGAGTACATTGAGGACGATGCGCTCGTCCTGAGAGGTCGGGTAGAGGCTGTATGCGCCGGGCAGGTCAATGATCTTGACCGTTTTGCCGCCGGGCAGTTTCAGCTTGCCAGATTTTTTTTCGACAGTGACGCCGGGGAAATTGCCTGTCTTTTGGCGCAGGCCGGTGAGTTGGTTGAAGAGGGAAGATTTGCCGCTGTTTGGGTTGCCTACCAGTGCTATTGTCATTGTTGCCCGGCTACTTTTTTCCTTCCATCGTCAATACTATATTGGCCGCTTCCTGCTCGCGCAGCACCATATTATAGCCATCTATTTTGAGGTAAAAACCTCCGTGGAAAGGTGCCTTGCGGATGACCTTGACCAAGCTGCCCGGCAGTACGCCCATGCACATCAATTTGCCGGCCATCATTTCGTCGGTAAAACGGGCGATCTTACCTTTCATTCCTTTTTTTAACTTCGAGATAGGGCTTTCCATTGCTGCTGTTTATGTTGTGAAATAGACGCCTGAAACCGCTTATCCTTATTTAGATTTAATTCAGACAGCCAAATGTAGCGCCTTATTTTCGCTTATCCGATGATTTCTGTCATTTTAGCTAAATTTTGGGGGAGGGAGTACCTAATGTTAGGTAGGCTAAATGCAAATGCAAAAACAAATGCAAATGCAAATGCAAATGCAAATTCAAATGCAAAAACAAATTCAAATTCAAAAGCAAAGAACAGGCTCTTTGCATTTGCATTTGAATTTGTTTTTGCATTTGAATTTGAAATCAATCAAACCAGCACCTTCTCCCCGATCCAGTTCCGCTCCGCTAAAAACTCAGCAATCTGCACCGCATTGGTAGCTGCTCCTTTCCTCAAGTTATCGGCAACGATCCAAAGGTTCAGCCCGTTCTCAATGCTATCATCTCGGCGGATGCGGCCCACAAAAACATCGTCCTTGTGCTTGGCCATCAGCGGCATGGGGTATCCGTTTTTTGAAATATCGTCTTGCACTGTGATGCCCGGCGCTCCGCGCAAAATTTCCCTGATTTCATCAATTTCAAATGGCTTCCCGAACTCGATATTGACCGCCTCGGAGTGGCCGCCGTCAACGGGCACGCGCACTGCCGTGGCAGTGATGCCCAGAGAGCCGTCCCCAAAAATTTTGCGGGTTTCATGCACCAGTTTCATCTCCTCGCGGGTGTAGCCGTTTTCCAAAAACACGTCGCAATGGGGGATGCAGTTTTCATTGATGGGGTAGTGGTAGGCCATTTCTTCTGCACTTAAATTTTCCCCGTTCCGCTCGCGGTGAAATTGGTTGACGGCCTTTACGCCGGTGCCCGTGATGGACTGATAAGTGCTGATGACCAGCCTTTTTATTTTGAACCTTTGGTGCAGCGGCCACAGGGCAGCCACCATCTGGATGGTCGAACAATTTGGGTTGGCGATGATCTTGTCCTGCTCTTCCAAAACACCGGCGTTCACTTCTGGCACCACCAGTTTTTTAGTGGCATCCATGCGCCATGCGGAGGAGTTGTCTATAACGGTGGTGCCGACTGCGGCAAACTTCGGCGCCCATTCTTTCGACACACTGCCGCCTGCCGAAAAGATGGCCACATCGGGCCGCGCACCGACTGCCGTTTGCAGGCCGACCACTTGATAAGGCCGCCCCTTAAAAAGGACTTCTTTGCCGACCGAACGCTCGGAAGCTACGGGCAGCAACTCGGAAACGGGGAATTCCCTTTCTGCCAAAACTTCCAACATAACGGTGCCGACCAGCCCGGTGGCACCAACTACTGCAACTCTCATTTTTTAAAAAAATTTATGTGTAAACGACTGGTTTGTTTAGAGGCATGCAAAGGTAAGGGGGTAAATATTAAATTGCTCAAAAATATTTTCCTCTTGCCTATTTAAATACCGAGGAACATATTCGCCGTTCCGCAATCGTATTTTTAAATGAATAATTTTTCGAGATGACAATACCAACCATTAGGCCCCATGCACCTACCTTTATTGCATAAAAACGGCCTAACTTGCGGCCTCTTTTTTTATCGCTAAAAACTTCAGATCAAAATGGCAAAATATTTTTTCGGACTGCTATTCACCATATTCGGCACTGCTTTGATGGCCCAAGAATTCGGCTACGGCTTCAGGGCCGGGCTGAGTTTTAACACCCTGATTTCCGACAGTGAAACAGACGCAAACGGTACAGAACTGGAAAGTTTCACCAGTAATACCGGTTTCCATGTCGGCGCCATTTTTACGTGGAAAGCCACTGACCTGATGGGTGCGCGGGCAGAATTTATTTACACCCAAAAAGGTGGGCGCCGCACTTTTAAAGGCCCTTCTTATTATACTTTCACCACCACAACCGATAAGGAAATACTGACCACTGGCACCCGCGAACTGAACTTGAACTTGACCTCTTCCTATTTTGAATTTCCGATAACAGGCTATGTGAAGCCGCTCGAATGGCTGGAGGTATATGGAGGGGTCAGTGCGGGGTTCATGGTCGCTTCCAATGTTTTCGGAAACCTGAAATATACGGATGGGCAAACATCCAACGGTATCGGTTTCGACGCCATTGATTATGAAATTGACGGGAATTATAATACCGACAATATTAATAAACAGATTTTCCGCAACCCCGTAAAAACCATTTCCATCGGCAACGAAACGGTCGAGGTACCCAATTCGGTGGGCGTATATTATGAGTTTGAAAAAGATCCGGGAAGGCTGTATAAAACATTTGAACTCGGCGCAGTGGGCGGTATTTCCGTATATTTAAATAAAGGGCTGTTTGTCTCCGGCCGCGTGAATTATGGCCTGACCGACATTACCAAAACAAATGCAGATGTATCGTTGGCGAAATTGGAAAATGGCAAGTTTATAAAAAGGGACGATAAGGATCGCAATTTTTCCATTCAGGCGTCTATTGGTTTTTCTTTTTGAAGAAAAAATAAAAATTGGGCAAAGCGAAATCCCGATTAAAATACGGGATTTCGCTTTGCCCAATTTTTATTTTTTACTTCTTCTTCAAAAGCCCCGCATCAAATAATTATCCGCGCCTATTTCCATCCTGCTCACTGTTTTGTCGCCATTTAAATAGAGGTATATATTTTCTTTTTTATCGTTGATAAATTCCCATTGAAAACGCTCCTCCTGTAAATTGGCCGTTTCGTCTTCCCGTACATTTATTTTTTTGACCGGGTATTTTTGTATTTTATATTCTTGCCCACCATCCCTGTTGGTAATATATGAGTGGAGGACGACAAAGTATTCTTTGGTGATTTTTATTTTTATTTTTGGCGCTTCGGTGGCCATTGTATCGCTTTCTATTTTTTCTTCCTCCTCTTCCGATGTTGCCAATTCAATATCTACATTATCCATTTCTGCTTTTTCATTTTTTCTGGACTTTTTATTTTTTTTACCTTCCGCCAGGCGGGATTTCTTTTTCTTTTTTACTTCTTTTTTTTCGATATTTATTTCTTCAATAAAAGTGACATATGTGCTGTCGGACATATGCAAGCGTTGCTGCAGATTTTCATTTCGGTGCATGACCAGAAAAGGCCGGATGGTCGTCCCCCAAATTGAGTCGGTATGTGCGATGGCCAATTCTCCCCGGTCGGTGAAATAGGATTTTTCTTTGCTTTTCAATTCCCTCGTCGCAGGCACTTGATAAAAAATAATTTCCCGGTCATTTTTTGAGCGCTTAAATATAAGCGACTCAACCATGCCCCATTTATTTTGGATCACTTTTAAATGGCCTTGCAAGCGGGCGTCCCTTGCGTTCATCAAAAATATTTTGATCCCATAATCCTGCGGCTGCATATTATTGATATTATATACGCCTGAGATGCCTTCCCCTTTTATATAAAGGTTGTTGGCAGTCACGCCAAAAGAATATTCGCCGGGTTCGAGGTCGCGCTCTGCTTCGTTCGGGATTTCCATCGCACCGGGCAGGAATTTATAACCGATAAGGTCGGCAGGTTCAAAAAAGCGGCGGTCGGAGATGTAAGTATATTGGGCTTGAACGCAGGTTGAAACGGCAAGAAAAAAAAACAGGGCATTAAACTTCATAGTTTTTGAATCCTTATTTACGGTATTTCCCGGCGGGCATTTTATTTTTATTTAAAAAGGAAAAACCATACTTGAACAATCAGGGGAGTCGCTTATTTATGTTCAACAATAGCGCCATTTTTACGGCCCTATATGGCCAGGCGAGGAGAATGGGCAGTGCCAAAATATAATCATATCAGGCTAATATACTTCACGCAGGATAAAAAAGTGGTATCCGCTCAAAACCACACGGCGCAGGCACGTTCCGACAACCGAGGATATTTATCCTCGGTTGTCGGAACGTGCCTGCGCCGTGTGGTTTTGAGCGGATACGCAGCAAGGTTCCCCTGTCGTTCTGCTCAGTCCACAACCATTCCCCCCCCTACCAATTCTTGCTGTTTCATCCCTTTTGGCAATTCCCGGTACTCGTATTCCTGGTTCCTTAATTGCGGCCTGAAACCTGCATCGCGGATGGCCTCCTGAATGCCATCTGCCGTAAAACGAAACCTTGCCCCTGCGGCCGACACCACGTTTTCTTCGATCATGATGCTTCCAAAATCATTGGCGCCGGCGTGGAGGCAAAGCTGTGCCACCTGTTTGCCCACGGTCAGCCAACTGGCCTGTATATTGGTCACATTGGGCAGCATGATACGGCTCATGGCGATCATGCGGATATACTCATCTCCCGTGCAGGTGTTACGGGCGCGTTTTAGTTTTTTCAAAATGGTATCCTCGTCTTGGAAGGGCCAGGGGATAAAAGCAAGGAAGCCTTTTGCGGAAGCTGGTTTTTTGGCCTGCACCTCTCTTATTTTCACCAAATGCTGCATCCGTTCGAGGTTCGTTTCGATGTGCCCGAACATCATGGTGGCAGAAGTCGTCAGTCCTACTTTATGGGCTTCGTGCATAATGTCGAGCCATTCTTTTGCGCCGCATTTCCCGGCAGAGATGAGGCGGCGCACGCGGTCATCGAGTATCTCCGCGCCTGCACCGGGGAGGCTGTCGAGGCCTGCCTTTTTCAAAGCAGACAGCACTTCATGGTGGGATGCTTTTTCCAATTTGGCAACGTGCGCAATTTCCGGCGGGCCGAGGGCATGGAGTTTTAAATTAGGGTAAAGCGATTTCAGTTCGCTAAATAAATTGCAATAATACCCTAGCCCGAGGCCAGGGTGGTGGCCGCCCTGCAAGAGCAATTGCTCCCCCCCAAACGCAAAAGTTTCTTCTATTTTTTGTTTGTATTCTTCGATACTGGTGACGTAGCTTTCGCCATGCCCCGGCCTGCGAAAAAAATTGCAGAACTTGCAATTGGCAATGCAGACGTTGGTCGTATTCGAATTGCGGTCAATGATCCAAGTGACCACGTCGTTGGGCACATGGTGCTGCCGCAAGCTGTTGCCAACATACATCAGTTCGGCAGTGGCAGCGTTTTCAAAAAGGAACACTCCCTCTTCGGGAGTAAGGGGTTCTAGGTTCAAAGCCCTTTGCAACAGGTCGCTGGTATTCATATTAAATAAATAAAAAATGAAACTGGAGTTGCGGATTTATTCCCGCCCCTCCGGTCTATTTGTCAAATCAGTATATTTGGAATTATACAAACGGGTAACAAAGATACATAAGGAGGGTTTTGTTTTTTCTGCTTCTCTGATACCTGCCTGCCCGTGCGGACGTGCCGGCAGCAGGAATCCCGGAGGTATTACGGGGCCCTTGAAGTGACCCGCTAAAACAAGAGAACCTTTTTTCTGGAGCCTGTTTCGGAAACATTGAAATAATAAAGGCTCGGATAAAATCACCTTTAATTTCTGACGAGTGCTGAAAAGGCCGTTTGGCTTCAATCACCTCCGGCCCCCTTCCCTCCATTTTTCCTTTTCCTCTCTTTCCATGATTTTAATATAAAGTCATAAGTAAAAATAAAAACGACCGACTGGTACCTTGATTTGACCGAGCCTTCACCACTGAACTCGAACAGGTTTTCGGGCGTGATATTCGACAGGTCAACAAGCCTCCCATCTGTTTTTTTGCGGCCAAAAGCATAATCTGCCCCCATCGAGAACTGGCTGTTTTTGAAAGTAAACAGGCCGCCAAAAGAAAAATGGAACACGCTGGGCGTTGTGCTCAAAAAATTGAGCGTTTGTAAATCTTGCCCGATAATGCGCTGGTTAAAATCGGTGCGGAACCCCAAAATAATAGTTGACTTTTCACTGCGCCGGGTCTGCAGCCCGAGGGCCACGTTGAGTACTGTTTGGTTTTCTGTTTGCACAACCGTTGTCTGTTCCCGCCCGCCGTTGGCCAGCCCGTCAAAAGGATCGTCGGTGTCTTCGATGATGGCATAACGCGGTATTTTTCTAAAATATTCGGTCGAAAAAGAGACCCTTGTTTTTTTGATGGTAAAATCAAGGCCCAGACCGACCGACCACGGCGACTTAAATTTTTTCACTTCTGCGTCGGTCAAGTTAGAAAGCAGCACGGTACTGTCGCGGCCATAAGATTTCAGGTCGGCCAGGTCATAACCTGCACTGCCGGAGTAATTGTAATAAGTGGGAGTGGTCGCGACAAGGCCGATTTTCATGTTCCCCAATTTGGCAGAAAGCCCAAATTTGGTCAATAGGCCGCCTCTTGTCGAAAAGGAGTATTTGAATTTTGAGCGCCATCCTAGCAACAGCTCGTATGGATTGTCTTTGTGGACGATTTCCTTTTGGATGGTAAGGGAGGTGTTTTCAGAATGGAAGGTGATGAATTGAGTAGCCCCGACCGAAAGGTTTTCATTGACGCGGTAAGCTAAGCCAAAGCCCCACCAACGCTCAGATAGGCTGCGCTGAAATTCAAGGTCGCCCAAAAACAGCATCTCTGATTGGTTCTCGACATTGCCTACTTCGCGGGCACGCAGGCGCAGGTCGGAGCGGTAACGGGAAAAAGAAGCGATGGACGCCCGCAGTTTTTCGCTTTTAAAAGGCTTGAACCCGATGGCCCCGTAACCGGAGGCAAAGCCGAGGTTTTTGTCCCTGACAATACTGCCCGCACCCAAATAATCTTTTGTGCGCAGCACGGCAAAGGTGGGGGTGAAAAAAGAAAGCGACAAGCCAAACTCCTCCCCGTTGCCCATCGCCCCCGGGTTGTAAAAAATGGCCGATTCGTCCTCGGTCGAGGCAATGACGGCGCCATTGAGCAGCAGGCCTTTTGCCCCGAATTGGTTGGTCCAATAATGGGCGTCGCTTTGGGCAGTGGTGAACAGGGGCAAGCTAAAAAAAAGGAGTGCGGTTGTAACCAGTTTTTGTGTACGGTCCATTTTGCTAGTATTTCTCTTGCGGGAAAGGTGCTTATTTTTTTATTTCAAAAGCGTAACTACTTCCGCCCTGTTCAAGATTATTGAATTCGTTAACCCCCGACTTCAGTCGGGGGGATATGCACAAAATTATATCGGGTTTTGACCCAAAACATGCACATAAATTTGGGGTTAAAACCCAGATTTGTGCTTTGCCCCCCCCGACTGAAGTCGGGGGTTAGTGAATTCAATAGTTTAATAGGGGATGCGAAGCAATCACTCAAAAACAAACATAAAATCAAGAATTGGACTGACAAAAAATATGGGCAGTATAATTGGCTTTTAGCGGCTGGGAGGTATTTTGAAAATTATTTGTTCAAAAAAAAGAAAAAAAAGTTCGTAAAACAGATCAACTGCCCCCCGCCCCAACTCCTTTTCCCGCCCCCGTCTGCGCTTCTTCCGGCCCCAGGCCCAGCGCCTTTTTCATTTTATGGTAAATGGCCGTGTTTTCATAAATGCCCCGGAACAGCTCTGCCCCTGGCCCCCAAGCAAAAACAGGGATGAGGGTTGCGGTATGTTTTGGAGTGGTAAAAGCGGGGATGATGCTGTCCATTTTCGAGCCGGGGTTGATGGCGTAGCCGCCCGTCTCGTGGTCGGCAGTGACGATGACCAGTGTCTCGCCGTCTTTTTTTGCAAAATCCATCACCTTGCCGATGGCCTCGTCAAATTCGATCATTTCCGAAATGATGTAATCGGAGTTGTTGGCATGGCCGCCCCAGTCTATTTGCGAACCTTCGATCATCAGGAAGAAACCTTTGTCGGCGCTATCATGGGCAGAGAGGTATTCGGTGGCCGTTTTGCAGGCCTGCACAAAATAATCGCGGCCCTGAGAGGCAGGAATGGGTTCTTCGTTGGCGGTGAAATAGCCGAATTTCCGTTTGAAATTAATAGAAACATCGTTGAAATCTTTTTCAAAAAAATCGGAAATGACGTATCCTTTCCTTTTTAGCTCGTCAATAAGATTTCTTTCATCCGCATCGCGCCGGGCGAAATATTTTTTGCCCCCGCCCACAAAAAAATCCACGTCTTGTTCGAGCAGGTCGGCAGCGATCTGCTCTTTATAGGCCCTCGATTTTTGGTGTGCATAAAAACAGGCAGGCGTGGCATGGACAATGGAACAGGTGACAACTATCCCCGTGGACATGCCCTGTTCTTTAGCTTCTTCCATGATGGTCGGCATGGGCTTGCCCTCGTCGTTTACGGAGATGGCACCGTTGTAGGATTTTTTGCCGCAGGCAAAGGCCGTCGCGCCAGCGGCCGAATCGGTCACTAGGTTGTCGCTGGAATAGGACTTGTGCAGGCCGATGCACTTGAATTCTTCGAGGTTCAGTTTGTTGCCGTTGATGTACATGCCGGCAGTGATCTCCGTAAGCCCCATGCCGTCGCCAACCATAAAAATAATGTTTTTGGGAGCGGTAAAACTGACGGTATCAGAAGGCAGCACAATGTCTGTGCCTTGCTTTGCCGGGCCTTGTTTTGGGTCGCAAGACCACAGCGAAACCAAGAGTGCAAACAGGAGAAGTTTTTTCATGTTTTATTTTAGGTCAAACAATTTTTTTTGTGAATTGCAAAGGTCTGCAAAACGAATGGCCAAAGGTATCAAATCCATTTTAAGTCATTTTAAATCGGTATGCATGAGTTTGGCCGATGGTCAACAAGTTGTCGCTCAGGTCAGCACATACCTTTTCCCCGGCAATGAGCGGACAATGCCCTGGAATTCGAGGTTGAGCAACAGGGCAGCGAGTTCGCTGTTGCTGGTTTTCAACTGGAAGCTCAGTTCGTCCACCCCGATTTCTTCTGCTTTTTGGATGGTATCCACCAGCGTTTTTTCCTCCTCCGTCAGTGCGTAGAAAAGTTCCTGCTGCCGGGCATCCTTTTTGTCCCCGCCTTTTGATTCATCCCAGCCCAGCACTTTGCAGATGTCTGCCGCCCCTTCCACCAATTGGGCCAAGCTGCTTTTTATCAAATAATGGCAGCCCTGCGAAAGTTTGTCCTTGACCCTTCCCGGAAAAGCAAAGACATCCCTGCTGTACCCGCTCGCCAATCTGGCAGTAATAATAGAGCCGCCCCTTTTTGCCGTTTCCACAACTACCACTGCGTCGCAAAGGCCGGCAACGATGCGGTTGCGCATGGGGAAATTTTCCCTGGCCGGCACTACATTGCTGGCAAATTCAGTGAGCAGGCCACCTTGCCCGATCATTTCAAAAGCTGTTTTGCGGTGCTGTGCGGGGTAGATGCGTTTCAGCCCGTGCCCCAGGACGGCAACGGTTTCGAGGCCATTTTTCAGGCTCTTCCGGTGGGCGGCTATGTCAATGCCATAGGCCAGCCCACTGATGACAAGGGGGCCGAAAGGAGCGAGTTCGGCTACCAGTTTTTCACAGATAGAAATGCCCTGCGGGGTGGGTTTGCGGGTGCCGACAATGCCGATGGTGCGGTGGAAATTAAGATTGGCGCTGCCTTTATAAAAGAGCATGACGGGCGCATCGCTGCAATGGCGGAGGCGTTGGGGGTAGTTTTTGTCGAGGTAGAACAAGGGGACGATGCCTTCTTTTTCGATAAATTCCAACTCCCGCCCGGCTTCCTCCAAAACGGCCTGGTTGACAATGCTCGCAGCGGTCTGGTCGCCAATGCCGGGGATTTTTTTCAACTGCTTGTGCCTTGCTTCAAATACTTCTTTTGCCCCGCCGCAGTAGCTCACCAGGTTCTTGGCAGTCACTGCGCCGACGAGGGGAATTTTGGTCAGCGCTACTTTATAAAGGAGGTCTTTCATTATTTTTGTGGGTTGTGCAGTTTTCTCGTTGCTGGTTCTCGGCCTCTTCTCGGCTTTGACATAGTTCTTGCCGTAAAGATAATGCGTTTTGAAAACTGGCAGGCATTGCCCCACTTTTTAATTTCCTGCCAAAAGGCAGAAAATTGTTTTTTTCACTTAAATCCCTCAACATGAAAGGTTTGCTTTCAAAAATCGAAATCATTATTGCTGGAGTTATTTTAACCTTGTTCCTCATGTGGACCAGCACGAGGTGCAATGAAAAAAAAGCACAGCTACAAGAGGAAGCCAAAATAGAGGCCGCAGAGGACAGCCTTGCCAATGCCCAAAAACTGGCTTCTAAAAAGACGGTTTCCGAAAACACGCTAGAGGAGGCGCTCCGCAAAAAGAAAGCAGAACTGGCTGCCGCTGCCGCAAAAGCAAAAGCCGATTCTACAAAAACAAAAAAAGCGACCCCGGCTGCTGCCAAGCCGCCTGCGCCCATTTACAACAAACTTTATATTACCATTGATAAATTAAAATTGCGGTCGGAAGCGGGCCTCGGCAGCGAAGTCCTCGGCGAACTGCCCTTGTTTTCCCAGGTCTATTTTTTGGACGAGGTGACCGACACTACCTATGTCATCAACCTCGGAAAAGAAGTGGCCGACGAGCCGTATGTAAAAGTAAAAACGATGCGGGGAACCGTCGGCTGGGTATATGGCGCCGGGGTGAATTATTACAAAAAGAAAAGGGAAGGGGTGCTGGAATAGCCTTTCTTCGGTTGACGGTCAAGGGCAAACAGCCTGCCCCAAAACCCCGGGGGTTGACGGCCTGCCACTACCCATTTTGAAAATAGAATAGCAGGTACCGCACTCTCCAATTGTAATGAGAAATATCAGTTTACCCTGAATCACTCCCCTAAAACCGGGCTTTCCCGCCTTTTTGGTTACCTTCGCACCTTCTATAACAGAAAGTAGCTAATGAGTACACCAACAGTAAAGTTTAATAAGCAAGACCGTCCAGCGTTTTATAAAGAGTTGAGAGGCCGGGTCAACCAGTATTTTCAAGACAACAACCTGTCGAAATATGGCGACCTGAACATGAAGGTCAAAACGGCATTTATGGTCTGCCTGTATTTTGTTCCTTTGATTTTGATGCTTACCGGAGTCGTTTCGTCATTGTGGCCAGTTATTTTTATGTGGGTCTTGATGGGGCTGGGCATGTCGGGCATCGGGCTGGCCGTCATGCACGACGCAAACCACGGGTCTTATTCCAGCAATCAAAAAGTAAACGAAGCGCTGGGCTACATCATCAATTTTGTGGGCGGCTACCATATGAACTGGAAAATCCAGCACAACGTGCTGCACCATTCCTTCACCAATATAGATGGCTACGACGAGGACATTGACAAGGGGGTGATGCGTTTTTCGCCAAACCAAAAAAGGAAACCCTTTTTCAAATTCCAGATTTTTTATGCCCCGCTTTTATATGGCATATTGTCCCTTTACTGGATTACGGTCAAAGATTTTCAGCAATTGGTGAGGTATAAGAAAAAAGATTTATTGGAGAGCCAAGGCGTGACATTCAACAAAGCCCTGGCTCACATTATATTCAACAAGACCTGGTATTGGGCGCTGACTCTTGCCTTGCCGATAATTGTTATGGACTTGCCCTGGTGGCAGATTTTTGCGGGGTTTGTACTGATGCACGTTATCTGTGGACTGGTGCTGGCCTGTATTTTTCAGTCGGCCCATGTAATCGAAGACACCGATTTTTATGTGCCCAATGAAAGCGGTTGTGTAGAAAACCACTGGGCCATCCACCAAATGAAAACAACGGCCAACTTTGCCAACGGGAGCAGGGTTTTTTCTTGGCTTATCGGTGGCTTGAATTATCAGATAGAACACCATTTGTTCCCAAATATATGCCACGTCCATTATCGGAACATTGCCGGCATAGTAAAGAAAACTGCCCAAGAATTTAATGTGCCATATTATGAGCACAAAACTTTTTTCGGGGCATTAAAAAGCCATTTTACTTTGCTCAACCAATTGGGGACGGGAGAGTATGATAAAAAATTAGTACGCGCATAAAACACTAAAAAATTATTCCCAAAACAAAAAGCCCCGCATGAAAATGCGGGGCTTTTTGTTTTTAAGGGAGTTTGTAATAAATAACCTATCCCGTTATGGCGAAGTTATTTTTTCTTGTAAGAGTGCTTGAAAAATTAAGCATAGTGGGGCTACGGTTCACTTTTTCAAGTGCTCTTAGAGGGAAAAAGAACGAGCCAGAATGGGTAGGTTATTTATTACAAACTCCCTAAAATAATAAAGCTCCTTTTTATTTTTCAATGATCGTTTCCACCCGGTCATAGCTCAGCCCCGTAAATATCCCGATGGCATCTCCCTCCAAATTAGAATTAATAGCCGCAGGCTGACCAAATGGATTCCCATTTGCATCAATTGCAAATGTGATGCTTTCCAGAAAATCAAAATATGCCCGGTCAATGTGGAAGATACTGTTGATAATTGTATCGCCGACCATAAAATCGAAGCCCGTTCCAAATACCAAAATATCGTCGTCCACAAAATCGTCGTTTAGTGTAAAATCAAGATCGGGCACTGTATCGAGCGAACCGACATGCAACATACGGCGGTAATAATCATCCTCCGTGGGGTCTTCATAAACATAGGCCAGCACACGGGCGAGGGTATCTACTTCTGGGTTGAACTCAACTACCACGCTGTCTATCGGCACCACGGGAAGTATGCGCGTAAAGGCCCTGACCTCCCTCCCGTCTTTGGTGACAATGGACAAAGTAAAATTGTTTTCAAAATCTTCGGGGACAATATCAGGGCTGAAATAATTATATAAACGCTGCGCTTCCTGATCGAAATATAATTGGTTTTCGAGCTTGATCGTTTCGCCTTCGTGCATGATGGTTACTTCTGCGCTGTCTTCCAATATACTTTCCAAAAAATCAAAACTATCGGTCGGGAAAGGATCAAAATAAGCAGCGCTTTTGGTCAATGCGAGCGCATACGGCAGGCCGGGCTGCAGATAGCATTCCACCACTACCTGGCTTTCATAGGCCGGCAGTTCGAGGTCTATTTCTTTTTCGAGGCCACCGCAGGAAAACAGGAAAGCGGTGAAAATAAATGCGCAGAAATATAATGGCTTATTCATAATTTTTTTATTTTGAAAATAAAAAAAAATTGAACTTTAATTGCTTTCGGAAAATCGGTAAAGCAATTAAAATTGATATAGCATTGTTCATAAAAAAAACTGCAATGTGCAGTGGGCATTGTTTTACGATAGGCATAATTTATTTTAGTTTTTGTTGGTTGTCGTCTGTTTTTGTTTCATTAAATATTAAAACGTTTCCAGTTTGTTTTCCGGCAACTGCATCACGAAAGGTTCTTTGCCAGCAAATACGATGGGCAATTTGATAATATTTTTTATTTTATGTGTGAGCAGTTCTTTGTAATATTTATTCCGTTCTATTTGATTTAATGCTTCTGATATCTGTCCGTTTATTTTGTTATAAAAATTACCATCCGTTTCCTTTTTGTCCCTTTTTATCTGTTTTATTTCAATGACAATCCCGTACCGGTTTTTGTCGTAAGGAATGAGCAAAATATCGTACCGGCCTTCGCCGCTTTCCCGGTTGGACTTGATGATATAATCATCGCCTATAATGGCAAGCATTCCCAATACATATGCTTGGTAAACATTTTCTGCGTTGCCCCCTGCGGTGTCAAAATAGCTGAATGTATCGCCCATTATTTTTTTGAACCCTTTTTCAAATTCAGGTATCCGGTTGTTCACCAAATGTTGAGTGGCCGAAACCAAGAGTTCCCTTTTTACTTTTATGTTTATGTTCAGCCATTTGACAACAATGTCTTTGAAAACTTTTGTTATTTCATAATTGGGTATTTTCAGTTCATAACTGTCTGCACCGATATTTTTTGTTTGGGTCAGGTAACCGCTAAAGGTCAATAATGTCCACAGCAATTCCTTGTCAGTATCAAAATCAGAAAAAACAAAATTTTCGTCGAGTACCTTTTCTATGGTCTGGCCCGAAATAAGTTTTTGCAGGGTGTCATAATTCTCAGTATCGCCCGGGTTCAATATCCGTTCTTTTATCAGGGAGTCGGTGCCCGTATTTATCCAATAAGGTTTAAAACCCTCCTCGTGGCGCGACAAATAATTAACGATTGACCAGGGGTTGTATATATGTTTTGTATTTCCAAACTGATAACCATTGTACCATTGCTGCACAGATTTGAATTTGTCAGACAGGTCAAAGCATTGCAAAGCATCTTTTGTTTCCTGCTCCGTAAAACCGAATTTATCAGAAAAAAACAGGCTGGTAATAGTATAAACGCCGACGTTGTTCATTTCTGAAAATATGCTTTCGCGGGCGATGCGCAATATGCCCGTTATCAATCCTTTTTTCAAATTGTCGTTCCCTTTAAAGGCCGTCCCCATAAACACCTGCATAAAGGTTATTATCTGGCTGTAATATTTTTTTGTATATCCGTCAATAATGGGCGTGTCGTATTCGTCAACCAGAATGATGACGGGTTGCCCGAAATGGTTTTTCAGATACCTGCTCAAATGTTTTAGGCTATAATAATAATCTTTGTCCTTTGCGGTTTCGTCAATTATTTTCTCAAATTTCCGTTTTTCGCTTTCCCTTAAGTTTTTGGATTCCAATAAATAATCATGCTCTATATATAAGTCAGATATTTCCGTTTTTATATTTTCGATACAACCTTCCCAATTTTCAGCCCGGATGCTTTTCAAAGAAATATTGATTACCGGATATCTATTTTGGTGCTGCTCGCAAAATTCTTTTTCTGCACTTATTTTATATTCCGAAAAAAGCTCAGCGCTCTCTTTTTTATTGATGTCGAAAAAATGCTCGACCATGGAAAGGTTGAGGGTTTTGCCAAAGCGGCGGGGGCGGGGCATGAGCAATACCATGTCCCCGTTGTCAAAAAATTCTTTTACCAACAGGGTCTTGTCCACAAAATATCCATTGTTGGCTACTAAGCGCTTAAAATTAGAGTCCCCTTTAAGTATTCTTTTTTTTGCCATTTTGCTGGTGCATTTGTGAAACGGTCCACACAAACTTACAACTTTTGTTAACTTCCGTTTTGCAGGGCACTAAAATTTAAAATTCCAAGTGACCGACCCCAATATCGGAAACAACGAAACCTGTTTCGCAGCGATCCTCACCGGTACCTGAACGAGGTCGCCCTGGCTGTTCTCGCCTTCCTCGAATTCCGCTTCCAGAAAGATGAAAAAAGCGTTCCTCCGGTTGGTCAGGTTAAAGACGCTGAAGGTGAGGTCGCTCTCCCCCCATTTTGGAAAAAACTTATAAACGAGGCCCAGGTCAGAGCGGAAAAAATAAGGCAAACGGATATTGTTTCGCTTCCCAAATATCGGCGTGACCGACGTAAATTCTGCCCCGCCCACATCCTGAAAAGTAAACCTCCCCTGCGCCAGCCATGCGAGGTCACCGCTCCCGTAAACGGCAGTTCCAGAGATCGTCAGCCGCCTGTTCAGTTCGTACATCATCACCAGTGAAAGGTCGTGGCGGCGGTCGAAGCGGGGCGAGAAAGGCGTCTTGGTGCTAAAGTTCCGCAGGTCGTTTACTTCTTTAAAATTTTTCAGGCGGGCAAGTGACAAAGTATAGCCAAACCAACCCCGCAGCTTCCCTTCCTGCTTCTCGATGCCCAGTTCCATACCATAGCCGTTGCCCTCGCCGATGGCAAATTCACCTTCGATATTTTGATTGGCAAAAAGCTGCGCCCCGTCCACGAAAGCCACTTTGCGGTGCAGCCATTTATAATAATATTCGTTGGTGAGCAGCCATTTGTCGTTCAGCAAAAGTTCAAAACCGAGGGCCACTTGGTCCGACCGCTGCGGCTTGATCTGCTTGGTGGTCGGGTACCAGATATCGGTGGGCAGGGCGATGCCGTCGGTTGCGATGAGGTGCAGGTATTGGTACATGCGGGCATAGCTGCCTTTCAAGGAGAGGTTGGGGCTTGCATTATAAACCGCGGCGATGCGCGGCTCTATTCCGAAGTCATAATTGCCGTCGTTGGCGAAGCCGGAGAGGCGCAGCCCTGTGTTTATTTTCCAGTTCAGGCCGAGGCTCATTTCGTCGGAAACATAGTTGCCGAACGAAGTTCCCGTAAAATCGTCGCCGCTCGAAAAGTTGACCTCCCCGTCGTCGCTGCCTGCTTTGAGGCGCGCCACGCCAAATTTATGCCCCGTCACATTGCCGCCAAAACGCAGGGTATGCTCGTTGTTGAGGGCAAAATAAAAATCGGTTTTCAGGTTGGCATCGCGCACGTCCGAGCCGATCTCAAAAGAGAAGCCCTCTACTTTTGTTTTGATATTGTACTCGTAATCGGAGTAAGTGAAAGTGGTGTTTGAAAAAAGTTTTGGCGAAAAAACGTGGTTCCAGCGCGCCGTCCCAGTGGCATTTCCCCAAAAGAAATCGAAGTCAAAAAAATCGCCGTCGAAACCGAACACGTCCCTCCCGAAATAGCCGCTCAAAAACAGGCGGTCTTTTTCGCCCAAAGTAAAATTCGTTTTAGTGTTGAGGTCATAAAAATAATAATCGGGGATGGGGTTGTAATCGGGGTTGTCCTCGTTCCGTTTGTTTATTTGCTTCGTAAAAATATCAACGTAGGTACGCCGCCCCGAAACGATAAAAGAGGATTTTTCCTTTTGTATCGGCCCTTCCAAAGTGAGGCGCGAAGTGATGAGGCCGAGGCCGCCCGTGCCCGAAAATTTTCGGTTGTTGCCTTCCTTCATCCGCACGTCAATGACCGAGGAAAGCCGCCCGCCATATTGCGCCGGAAAGCCGCCTTTGTACAGTTTTAGATCTTTTATCGCATCCGTATTGAAGGTGCTGAAAAAACCGAACAAGTGGTTGGCATTGTAAACAACGGCCTCGTCGAGCACGATCAGGTTTTGGTCGTTGCTGCCGCCGCGCACGAACAGCCCCGTCACCCCTTCCGAGCCGCTCGGGATGCCCGGTTTCAGTTGGATGGTTTTCAGGATGTCCGTTTCGCCCATGAAGGCGGGCAGCACTTTTACCTCCTTGGTGGAGAGTTCTTCCACGCTCATTTCCGTGGAACGGAGCTGCTCTTTGTACGAGTTGGCCTTTACGACCACTTCCTGCAATTGTAGCCCTGTGCCCAGTTCTATATCCAGCTTCACATTTTCTTTCGGTAAAATTTTCCGGCGGACGGACTGGAAACCGACGTAGCTGAACTCAATGGCCAAGGAGTCGTCGCCCCGCGGAATGGAGAGGGAATAAAAACCGTACTCGTTGGTGGTGGTGCCGCTTTGCGCAGCGTCGGCGTAAACGGTCGCACCGATCAGGGTCTCACCGCAGCTCGCATCGAGTACGGTGCCGCTCACATTGATGCTCGTTTCTTGGGCTGCTATATTTATGGAAAATAAAAGCAGGGAAGAGAGGAGGAAAAAAAGGTTTTTGAAAAACATAGCCAGGTGTATTAAAATTAAAGGAGAGGCATTCGCCTGCACAAATTTCGGATTTAATAGTTGAATAGTAGTAATGCGAATAACGGGTTAAATTTTGCGAGCATTGATTTTCAATGGTTTAGGCTCCACGTTTACTAAACTTTATCCCGAATTCACTTCGGGAAGTAAACGTAACGTCCTGAAAATCAGTAGTTTTTTTTTGACCCGTTATTCGCATTCATACTACTATACATCAACACCTTGTTAGAAAAAAAGTAAAGAGATTTCATTGAAAAAAGGGGAAGAAAGCATAGATATGTCTTTCACCAAAAAGATAAATTATGCTACTTCCACCAAAGGATGAAATTACAT
>DROJ01000021.1 GCA_011321935.1 Bacteroidota bacterium
CGGGGGGCAAGCACAAAACATTATCGGGTTTTAACCCAAAATATATACATAAATTTTGGGTTAAAACCCGGATTCGTTCTTTGTCCACCCCCGACTGCCTGCCTGCCGGTAGGCGGGAAGTCGGGGCTTAGTGAATTCAATAATCTTAATGGGGTGATAAGCAGTTACTTTTTACAAATGAAAAAGCACCTGCCCGGCAAGTGCTTTTATCTGTTGACCTTAAAAAGACTTGTGTTTATTTATTTCCTAAAAAAGAAACAATCCGCTCCTGTCAGGAAGAATGGGAAACAAGGAGCGGACAGGTTTGTGTTCAGGATGTTGGAGTCGAAAATGAAAAAAACACGGGGACCAATCTTAACCACAGCCTGATCAATCCCGTATCCCCGTGACTTCTCGAACGTTTTCAAATGAAAGCCCGGCGCCTTGTTAGAACGCCAAGTGCTGTCCTTTTTACGGGGCGGGCCTCATAAATGTTGCCTTTTCGGGCTTCGCCCAAATTTGTTTTTTGGGGACAATTAAAATATAAAATAAATATTGTTTAAAATAAAATTTAAAACCTGCTCATTGCCAGTAGTTTCGAGGCTTGTTCGGAATACAACCGAGAAGACAAGCAATATTTTATTGATGAAAATAAAATCAGGGAAATATCCAATTTGCCGCAATCCGCGGCCAAAGCCAACTGAAAAATGAAAGCAATCCGGGTGACACATTTCAGGCAATAAATGCCCGCTGCTTTTCCGTTTGCCTGCAAACGTGCAAAAATGGGTAACTTTGCCAAGCGCCTTCCTGCCCATTGTTGGCCGGTTTTTGTATCAAAAAAATAATTCGGAAGAATGTCAGTCAGCGTAGAAAATCTAAGCAAAAAATATGGCACGCAAAAAGCGGTCAACCGCGTTTCTTTTACGGCAAAAAAAGGGGAAGTCTTAGGCTTCCTCGGCCCCAACGGGGCAGGCAAGACCACCACCATGAAAATCCTGACCTGCTTCATCCCGCAGACCGAAGGCAAGGCCGAAGTATGCGGCCACGACGTGGAAACCGAAGCAATGGCCGTGCGCGAAAAGATCGGTTACCTGCCCGAGCACAACCCGCTTTACAAGGACATGTACGTAAAGGAATACCTCGGTTTTGCTGCCCGCCTGCACAAAGTAAAAAACAGGACAAAGCAGGTGGCCAAAATGATCGAAATGACGGGGCTTGGCACCGAGCAGCACAAGTTGATCGGCGCCCTGTCAAAAGGCTACCGGCAGCGGGTGGGCCTCGCACAGGCCATGATACACGACCCCGAAGTCCTCATCCTCGATGAACCCACCACCGGACTCGACCCCAACCAATTGGCTGAAATAAGGGGGCTGATAAAACAATTGGGAAAAGAAAAAACGGTTATATTTTCGACCCATATCATGCAGGAGGTGCAGGCACTATGCGACCGGGTGCTCATCATCAACAAAGGTAAAATAGTGGCCAACGACCCCATCGAAAAACTGCAAAACCGGATCAGCGGGGAAAGCATCGTGACTGCCGAATTTTCGCAGCCATTAAATATAAGCCAATTAAAAAAAATAAGGCATGTGAAACGGGTGGTGGACCTGGGCAAAAACCATTGGCAGATAATAACGGATGCGGACAAAGATATACGCGGTGATATTTTCCGTTTTGCAGTTGATAATAAATTGGTCTTGTTGGAAATGAAAAAAGAAATGTTCACGGTGGAAGATGTTTTCCAGAAATTGACAAAATGAATGCTATGTTTTTACTAAATTCAAATAGCCACGCCATCCTCCCCCCAACCCCCTCCAAAGGGGGTTGGGGGGGAGGATGGCATCTGAGAGATTTTAAATCATTTTAAACATGAAAAAATATATTTTCATATTGTTCTTTATCGGCCCTTTATTTTTGCTTGCGCAAGAAAATGCGGTTGTCACCAAAAATTTCCGGTTTAATGACGGCCTCTATTTGTCGTTGGGGGAACTGCAAAAAAACCAGCCCGCTTTTCCAATAAATGAAATAGAATTAAATTATTTTACCAATCCGCAAACCTCGCTGACCCAGGTGGAAAATGTAATTTATAAAAAAACAAATAAAGAGGTGGACATGGGGCAAGTATATGCAGTCAGCATCGGGGGCGTCCCGTATATCCAATTGCCCAAAAAAGAAGTTGACAAACCCTTGCCCACTTTTGCCGCTTTAAAATTAAGGGGGAAAATATGCTATTTTACCTACCCATATTACCGACCAAAAAAAATAACAGTCGCGGCATATAACCCGCTCACCGGCTATCCTTTTTTGACGGGCGAAGTAGAGCGGGAAGAAAAAGTAATAGTCGAAAAAATGCTGCATTTTGAAACAGGCGAAATAATAGATTTTAATACCGACAACCTGCTCGCTTGGATCCAGGAAGACTGCCATTTGGTGGAAACCATCAAACGCACGCCGAGGGAAGAAGTGGACGAAAAGCTGTTCCGCCTCTTGCTCATATATGTTGACCGACACGAGGTGCATATTAAATCAAATGAAAATTAAAATACATGTACCGCTCGTTGAACAATTAACAACCAACAATTAACAACCAATTAAATGCTGACAATTTTTTTAAAAGAAATAAACACCTTTTTCAGTTCCCTGATCGGCTATATTGTGGTCGGGGTTTTTTTGGGGATATTGGGCTTGGTCATGTTCGTGTTTCCCGACACGAGCCTGCTGAACTATAATTTCGCCACCCTCGACCAATTGTTCGACATCGCGCCGATGGTATTTGTTTTTTTAATTCCCGCCATTACCATGCGCTCGTTTGCGGAGGAAAACCAAACGGGCACCATCGAATTATTGGCCACCCGCCCGGTCACCGACCTGCAAATAGTTTTGGGTAAATTTTTTGCCAGCCTCGCCCTCGTTGTTTTTGCACTGTTGCCCACGCTGCTGTATTATTATACCGTTTACCAATTGGGCAGCCCAAAAGGGAACCTGGACAGCGGGGCAATTATGGGCTCTTATTTGGGGCTTATATTTTTGGCGGGCACTTTTGTTTCCATCGGTATATTCGCCTCCTCCCTGACCAACAATCAGATTGTCGGTTTTATATTGGCCACCTTTTTATGCTTTATATTTTATTGGGGTTTTTTCTTTATCAGCAAGCTGCCCATATTTGTCGGAAGGGTGGACGATATAGTGCAGATGGTCGGCATTGATTACCATTATAGCTCTATCAGCCGGGGAGTGATAGATACGCGGGACCTGGTATATTTTATTTCTTTTATCGGTGTTTTTGTGGCCATGACAGTGACTTCTTTGGAAAGGAGGAAGTGGTAGGGTTTTTTTATTTTTACGAAATATGAGCGAAAAAGAAAAAATTAATAAATGCAACGAATATCACGAGCAGGCCATGCTTTTGAGTGACAACGCTTTTTTGGCAGAAAAAAAAGGCCAATAAGATAAATTAAAGGAGATATATAAAAAGTCCTTTGATTTTGAAAAAAAAGCCGCAATGATATTGAAAGATAAAACGGAAATAGAGCCTAGCAGGTCTGTGCTGTTCAGGAGTGCTGCGTGGTTGGCGGTCAAGGCAGGCAAATACCGCGAAGCAGAGCGCATGGCCGCTTTCGGCCTCTCGGGCAACCCGCCCAAAATGATTTTGGACGAACTGCGCGAAGTTCAGGAAACTATATCTTTGAAAATTAAAGAGTCGAACCTTGTCACGGCTTCATGAATTATTGAACTATGAAGGCTGAAAAAATATTGGAACAATCTGGTACCGTTCATAGCAAAGCCATGGACATAGCCCACTTTGCATTTAGGGCGCAAAAAAGAAATGAACCTGAAAAAGCAAAAAAGCTTTTTTCGGAAGCATATGATTTGGAAGCGAAGGCTGCATTGTTGCTTGCAAATGATTTTTCATTAGAACCCACCCGTTCGATATTCTTCCGCAGTGCAGCCTGGCTGGCATATCATGCCGAGCGATATAGGGAAGCAGAGAGGATGGCTGCTTTTGGCTTGTCGGGAACTCCGCCTAATAATATGGGAATAGAGCTGAGGGAGATAATGGAACTTACTATTTCCAAATTAAATAAAATATATTTGGCTGAAGCGGCATAAATGAAAATCACTGAGCGCCCGCAGTATAATTATTCCAACAATGAAACAAACAATTTATTTACTTCTATTACTTACTTGTTTTGGCTTCTATCAGATGCCAGCGCAAGGTATTGATATTGGTGTGACGGGCAGTGTTGGAACGAGTTATGTTTCCGAAAATTATGGAGAGACTGCGCCTGGAGTTTCATATAATGCTGGGTTTGTTTTTCAAAAAATGATAAGCAAAAAAATAACTCTTGGAACCGAAATCAATATTGCCCGGTTTATCTGGAAAGAGGAGAGGCTGTACGAGCCTTTTTTCAATATTAGGATATTGCCGGGCAATAGTTATTCTGGAGTCAAAATATACAGCGAATATAAAAAACAGGAACTATATGTAGCCCTTCCCGTTTTCGCTCGAATTGAAATAAAAAAAATGGCAGTAAAGGCTGGAATGCAAATCCTCTTATTAAATTATGCGTACTTTAATGTCAAAAAAGGAATTGAAAACAATGGCAAAAAAACTATTGATGAAGAAGAATATGGCGAATACGGACTAAAATCCATTGCGCTCAACTATGGTCCCAAAATAGGCTTTGAATATAAAGTTGGCAATAACCTTTGGTTGCGCGGTGATTATTATTACAGCTTGAGCAGGGCGGTTATTGGCCGTTACTCAACTTCAAATCATACAGCCCGGCAATTGGTTTTCGGCATCAATTATTACTTATCAAAAACAACAAATTAAATTGAGCAAAAAAAGAAATCAATCCTACTTCCAGCTCGGCCTCGTAATAGGCATCACCATATTCCTCAACATATTGGGGAACGCCTTTTTTACACATATAGACCTCACCGAAGACAAGCGGTTCACATTGGCGGAGCCGACCAAAAAAATGCTGAACGAGGTGGATGACGTGGTATATGTGGAGGTACTCTTGGAGGGCAATTTCCCGGCAGGTTTCAAGCGGCTGCAGCGTTCGGTAAAAGAACTGCTCGACGACTTCCGCTCCGAATCGGGCGGCTTCGTGGACTATGTTTTTACCGACCCCAACCGGGGCACTGCCGAAAACGTGAACCTGCGCCGCGAAAAATTGAAAAAAGACGGCATCGTGCCCACCAACCTGCGGGTGAAGGACAAGGAGGGCAAATCGGAAATGCTCATTTACCCATACGCCAAGCTGAGCTACAAAGGCCGCTCTGCCGTCGTTGATTTTTTGGACGAAGAGGCCGGCAACGGCAACCCCGACCAACGCCTCAACTATTCCATCAGCCAATTGGAATATGCCTTTGCCAATGCGCTGCACAAATTGCAGACCGGCGCAAAGGAGGTCATCGCGTTCACTGTCGGGCACGGCGAACTGAACGGCTATGAGCGGAAAGAACTGGTGAAGGCATTGCGCCCTTATTACGAGGTCGGCACATTTAACCTGGACAGTGCGACGCAGGTGCCGCCGGAGGTGAAAGTATTGATCGTGGCCAAGCCCCGCGGCCCGTTCAAAGACCGGGACAAATTTCTCCTCGACCAATATGTGATGGGCGGCGGGAAAATACTCTGGCTCATTGACCGCCTCAACGTGGGCCTCGACAGCCTGCGCACTTCGGCCAACTATATCCCCCGCGATTACGACCTCGACCTCGACGGCCTGTTTTTTAAATACGGCTTCCGCCTCAACCCCGACCTGGTGCTCGACCTCCAGGCTTCCCATATCCCGATGGTCATTGACCCGACGGGCACGCAGGAGCTTTTCACTTGGTTTTACCACCCCGTCATCGTGCCCACTACCGACCATGTCATCGTAAAAAGCCTCGACGGCATCAACCTGTTTTTTCCGAGTTCCATTGATACCATCAAAACAAAAACGGAGGTCAAAAAAACCATTTTGCTGACCTCTTCCGAGCATAGCCGCATCCAGCCCAACATCACCCGCCTCAATTTTGAAATACTCAGGTACGAGCCCGACCCCGCCAAGTTCAACAAGCCACACATCCCCGTGGCATTGCTGCTGGAAGGCCGGTTTCCTTCTTTTTTTGAAAATAAAGTGAGCCAGGGGATGCACAACATGCTCGCCCAGATCGGGCAAGAGTTCAAGCCCGTCAGCGAGCCTACCCGCATGCTCGTGGTTTCCGATGGCGACATTGCCCGCAACCTTTACAACCCCGCCACGGGCGAAACCCTGCCGCTGGGCCGCAACCGTTTTGAGCACCACACCTTTGACAACAAGGACTTCCTGCTCAATGCCGTGGAATACCTCAACGACGACTCCGGCATCATCGAAGCGCGCAGCAAAGAGATCAAACTCCGCCTCATGGACACCACCAAAGCCGAACAGGAACAGACCTTTTGGCAACTCATAAACATCGTGCTGCCCATCCTCTTCCTGGCCCTTTTTGGCTTTATTTATAATTTTATCCGCAAAAGAAGGTTCGCGGGGTGATTAAATGGTTGAATGGCTAATGGTTCGATTCGTAATTAGCGGACTATTTATTTTTTTTGTAAATACCACATTGTCAAGGGTTTGGCGAACTAATCACTAATCAACTAATTACGAATCACTGCACTAAATGGTTTTTCCCGCATGCCGTGTACTCGTCATGCGGGAAAAACCATTCAACCATTCAACTATTCAGCCATTCAGCCCCTTGTGCCTTATTCCCCCTTTGTGCGTCTATAAAACAAAACTTACGATATGAAAAATCTCACTTTCTTCCGAAAAATTGCCACACTGCTGGTGGTCTATTCCTTCCTCCTTGTTTCATGCGCAAGAAACCCGGTAACGGGCAAAAAGGAATTCATGCTCATGTCCGAGAAGCAAGAAATGGCGATGGGCGCCTCTTACGACCCGCAGGTGGTCAGCCAAATGGGCATTTACGACGACCAAAAACTGCAGGATTTCATCAATTTAAAAGGCAAAAAAATGGGACGTATCAGCCACCGCCCCGGTTTGGACTACAAGTTCCGCATCGTTGATTCCCCCGTGGTCAATGCCTTTGCCGTGCCGGGCGGCTACGTCTATTTCACCCGCGGCATCATGGCGCATTTCAACAACGAAGCCGAATTTGCGGGGGTGCTGGGGCACGAGATCGGCCACGTCACAGCGCGGCACTCGGCCAAGCAGTACAGTACTCAGGTGCTGGCGCAATTGGGTTTCATGGTCGGCATGGTCGCCTCGAAAGAATTTAGGCAGTACTCCGACCTTGCTTCGGCCGGCATGCAGTTGATGTTCCTCAAGTTCAGCAGGGGCAACGAGAGCCAGTCCGACAAACTGGGCGTGCAGTACTCCACCGCCATTGGTTACGATGCCCATCAGATGGCCAATTTTTTCCATACCATCGAGCGCATCCAGGTCAAGGCGGGGGTCAGTGTGCCGACCATGTTGTCCACCCACCCCGACCCGGGAGACCGGTACAACAGGGTGCATCAATTGGCCACAAAAGAGCAGGAAAAGAAAGGGGCGACCAATCTAAAAGTAAACCGCAACTCCTACCTGCGCATGATAGACGGCATCATTTACGGCGAAGACCCCAAGCAGGGCTATGTCGAAAATGGCACTTTCTATCACCCCGAACTGAAGTTCCAGTTTCCTGTACCAAACGGCTGGCAAGTGATGAACTCGCCTTCGCAAGTGCAGATGGCCCCCAAAGATGGAAAAGCGTTGATCGTCATGACATTGGCGGGCGAAAAGACTTTGCAGGAAGCAAACAGGGCCGCCGTTCAGGCCGATAATTTGCAAGTGATTTCCAGCCGGGAACTATCGGTAAACGGCAACCGGGCCATGGAAACCACTGCCGACCTCAACGAAAAGGTGCGCCTCGTCATGTACCTCATCCAGTACAACGGCAATATTTACAAATTTTCCGGCCTCGCAGGAACGCCCGATTTTAATGCCTATAAAAACTATTTCACCTCTACTTTCAAAAAATTCAAATCCCTCAACGACCCCGGCAAGATCAACCGCCTGCCCGAAAGGATAAAAATAAAAGAGGTGAAACGCACGGCCTCCCTTTCCGATGCACTGCGGTCTTACAATATGCCCTCCGACCGCCTCGAAGAGTTGGCGATCCTGAACGGGATGGAATTGAAAGACAAAGTGAAACAGGGGAGCTTGATTAAAATAATTAAAAAGGAGTGATTTACTGTTTCTTGGAATCAATTAAAAAATTGGAAAAGGGTTGTGGTATTAAACCGCAACCCTTTTTATTTTGAAAAATAAATTAACCGATATGTAACCAAACCTTCCTGCCCTTCCAAAAGAGGGGGAATTAATTCCCCCTCTTTTGGAAGAGTATGAAGGTTTTCCCATAAATTCTGATCATATACCTAACGAACAATATTGATATATACTGCACCACTTTAGGTTTTGTGCATTTGCCCCCGCCAGCCCCCAGCCCCAGAAGGGGAGAACCTGCGCTCGATGCACAAAACCTAAAGTGGTGCAGTATA
>DROJ01000022.1 GCA_011321935.1 Bacteroidota bacterium
AGGGTCAACCAATATGTTCCGCCCATTTATTCTGAAAAAAAAAGAAGCATGGCCGAGCCATATATGTCCGTCTTTTTTATTTTTTAAAAAAGTATCGTCTTTAATAATAGTGGCCCGCCAGGTTTCTTTTCTTTTTGCCCGGGCATATGGGTTGGGCCTGCTTTTCCATTTTATAATATCTGCCCAGGTCAGTTCAAAACGGTATTGCGGGTGGAAAAAACGCCCGCTGCTGCTGACAGGGTTGCCCGGCCAGTTTTTTAAAATAATAGGAAGATCAGGATTGGATATGTGTTTCATTATTATTAAATGGTTTGAATGGTTAAATGGTTTTTCCACGGCCGTATAACCATTTAGCCCCCGAGCAATCGGGGCAGGCATTTAAACCATTTATACTGAACCATCCATCCATTCAAACCTGGTATTTCAAATCCTCCAGAAAACCCCTCAGCCGCTGTAAGGTTTGCAGTGCGTTCTTTTTTTGCTGGAGCATGTCTTTTTGTTCTTTGAGCATGCGCTTGGCGCCGGCGAGGGTAAAGCCTTTTTCTTTTACGAGCACGTAAATGTTTTCGAATTGCCGGATGTTGTCCTGTGTAAAGCGGCGTTCGCCTTTGCTCGATTTATAGGGCCGGAGGTAGTCGAATTCCTGCTCCCAAAAACGGACGAGCGACTTGGAGACATCGAACATGTTTGCCACTTCTCCGATGGAGTAATACCGCTTGGTGAGATTGTCGGTAGGATGTGCCATATTTCTGGTTTTAGTTATTGGTAGCCCAATTGCTGTGCGATGATACTAAAAAAAAGCATTCATCCGGGGTAGTGGGAAATTTTTGACTGATATGTTTTCAACGCAAGGCCGCAAAGAGCGCAAGGCAACGCAATGGTCAGTTAGTTTTTCATTGCGTTGCCTTGCGCTCTTTGCGGCCTTGCGTTGAAAACATATCAGTTAAAAAAGGCTATCGCCCAAAAAATAAATCGTTGAACGGTTTAAATGGTTTTTTGCCGGTACTGTTTCGTTCACCGATTGTTGGGCATTCATATCTTTCCGTTTTGTTCATGTTTCTTTTCGGTACTGTTCGACAATATTAGGGTAGCGGCCAATTTTCCAAATTACAAAAATTTGGAAAATTTAATTCCTTTATTTTGGGCAAGCACAAATTTTCCAGATTTTAGAAATCTGGAAAATTGAGCCACCCTAATATTGTCGAACAGACCTTCTTTTCAATAAATGTAAAAAGTGAAAACCATGAAAAAAGGCACATTGCCCAAAAAGAAGGTACTCGATGTCGAGTCCTATTACGAAGGCACCCGTTGGGACTACCGTTGGGTGTGGGGCGTGCGCAACACCCATGCTTTGCATTTTGGATATTATGATGAAACGGCAACCCACCACGAAGCCGCAGTGGCCAATATGAACCGGGTAATGGCCGACCTGATCGGCATCGGTGCCGGGTGCAGCGTGTTGGATGCAGGCTGCGGCGTCGGGGGCTCGGGCATTTGGCTGGCAGAAAACAGGGGCTGCTCGGTCGTCGGGATCACCCCCGTGGAAGCTCAGGTCAGGGATGCTTCCTTCAATGCGGCAAAACGCGGGCTGGGGCACCGGGCCGTTTTCCTGAAAGCGGATTACACGAAAGCGCCTTTTGACGACGGGGCCTTCGATGTTGTGTGGGCGCTGGAAAGTGTTTGCCACGCAGAGCGGAAATTGGATTTTTACAAAGAAGCCTATCGCCTGCTGCGGCCGGGCGGCCGTTTGGTGATGACGGAGTACCTCCGTTTGGAGCGCCCATTTTGCGAAGCGGACGAGCTTTTGCTGCAAAACTGGCTGCGTGCCTGGGCCATCCCCGACCTCGACACACCGGAAGAACACCGCCAACATGCGAATGCCGCTGGCTTCCAAAATTTTGCTTCCCAAGATATTACCGAGCATACGCAGCGCTCCCTCCGAAACATCCGCGACCATTGCCACAGGTGGCTGTGGGCCGCCAAACTGCTCAACAAAACAGGCCTCGTTTCAGACCTGCAGGTCGCCAATGTCATGGGCACTCTTTGCCAATACGATGCCCTGCAGAAAGGGCTGTGGCACTATGGCCTGTTGAGTGCGCAGAAGGGGCTGCCCAAAACCTAAAGTGCTGCAGCATACAAACTAAGCGGCCTGCCCAGCCGTTCTATTTCGGAGAAATACAAGAAGGTGCATCTGGCCGACTTTCGTTCTCGTGTTTTTTGTTTTATTTTGGAACAAATTTCCCAGTGTGGGGGAGGTTCACCAAAAACTTTAAAAATTGGGACTGTTCAATAGAGTGTGTCTCACGCAAAGCCGCTAAGTATTGAAAACCAACTCTTTGCGACTTGGCACCTTTGCGTGAGACACAGAAAAATGAAGGCTTCCTAAAATTTTGGTAAATGTAAATCCTTCGACTAAGCATTTGATATAATTACTGATTATGAAAAATATTGTACGCTTTGTTCTCGCTTCTTTTTTCCTCGCCTTTTTTGCAACCAGTTCATTTGCGACCCACAACCGGGCAGGCAACATCACCGTCGAGCAGTTGGGCGACTGTACCAGCAACCGCGTAAAAGCAACCGTGGAAACATGGACCAAGGCCAGCAGTGTCACTGCCGACCGCGACTCGGTGACCATTTGTTGGGGCGACGGCGAGTGCGACCTCGTCGGAAGGACCAACGGCAATGGCAACGGCGAGGTGCAGGGCAACGATATAAAGTACAATATTTACACCTTTGAGCATAATTACCCCGGCCCGGGCCACTATATCATTTCCATGACCGACCCCAACCGCAACGGCGGCATCGTCAACGTAAACCCCCCAGGCTCAGATAATGTGCAGTTTCATGTGCAAACGGGCTACACCCTCTTCGACGGCCAAAACCAGGGCTGCAACAACTCCCCTGTCCTGAAAAATGATCCGGTTGATTTTGCCTGTATCGGCGAAGTTTTTACCCACAACCCCGGTGCTTACGACAGGGATGGCGACAGCCTTTCTTACCAGCTCATCGTACCCATGCAAGATGTGAACACGCCCGTGCCAAATTATACTTTTCCACCTTTGGTCAACGCCCCCAACGGCTGTTGCATTGATGTAAACCCCTTGACGGGCGAGCTCACATGGAACGCGCCCCATCAGCGCGGTGAGTACAATGTGGCCATGATCATTGTCTCGTGGAGGAACGGGATGCCCATTGATACCACCGTGCGCGACATGCAGATCCTCGTTTTTGACTGCGACGACAACCATGCCCCCCAAATAGAAGCCCCCGACGAAATATGCGTCATCGCTGGCGATACCGTTGAATTTCAAGTGATCGCTACCGACCCCGATATAGGGGACAAAATCAAGCTCTCCGCACAGGGCGCACCTTTTCTTTTGGACATCAGCCCCGCCAGTGATTACCAGACTTGGAGGCCCGATGGCAGCCCCTCGGCCGATTATGAAAACCAGCCGGTCGTCAAGACCTTCCGCTGGCAAACGGCCTGCGAACATATTTCCGACCTGCATTACTCTGTGGTGTTCAAGGCCACTGACGATTTCTTTTTGGACGACATCCTCGACGCCACCTCTGGCTTGGCAGCCTCAAAAACAGTGCGCATAAAAGTGGTCGGCCCGCCGCCCCTCGACGTGCAGGCAGAGCCGAGTTCCGAGCGCATCACCGTCAGTTGGGAAAAACCTTACAAATGCGAAGACGCCGCCGATGACTTTTTCTTGAGCTTTGCCGTTTGGCGCAAAATAGGCAACGGCAACTTCGACCCCGACGAATGCGAACCGGGCTTGGACGGCTCCGGTTACTCCTTCCTCGCCTATACCCTCGACGAAGTGAACGGCCGCTACCAATATATTGATGAAAACGTGGAAAGGGGCAAGACCTATTGCTACCGCATTTTGGGCCGCTTCGCTAAACGTACAGCCACCGGCAGGCCTTACAACGTGGTCGAAAGCCTTGCCTCCGACAAAGTCTGCGTACAGTTGAGCAGGGACGTGCCCCTCATCACCAACGTCAGCATCAACCAAACGGCCACCTCGAACGGCGAAATAGACATCCGGTGGATCAAGCCCGTGGCCGAAGACCTCGACACCCTCCTCAACCCCGGCCCCTATGTCTATGAACTCCGCCGCACGCAGGGCTTCGCCGGGGGCAGCTTTGAGACCATCGCCACTTTCACCGCACCTGATTATACTTCGCTTACGCAAAATCAGTACACCGATCAGGTGCCGGCACTCGATACAAAAGGCAGCCCTTACGCATACGAAATCGCCTTTTTTGTGAACAACGAAACCGAACCGATCGGCTCCGCCCCCAGCGCATCTTCTGTTTTTTTGGAAATAGAACCCACCGACAACCGCAACAACCTCAGTTGGAGTTTTGAAGTACCCTGGGTGAACACCGGGTACACCGTGTTCCGTTGGAACAACGCCATCATGGAATGGGACTCCATCGGGAATGTCACCGAACCCTTTTTCTCTGATACCGGCCTCATCAACGGCAGGGAGTATTGTTATTACGTGAAGGCTTACGGTTCTTACGGCATTGACGGCATACCCGAACCGCTCATCAACCTCTCGCAAGAGGCCTGCGCCGTGCCCGTTGACAACGTGCCGCCCTGCCCGCCGGAACTTGCCGTCACCAATATCTGCGACGAAAACCGCACCTGCCAAGAAGACGAAGTACTGGAAAACTACCTCGATTGGATCAACCCCATGGAGCTTTGCGAAGAGACCGACGACGTGGTGAGCTACAATATTTATTTCGGAGCTATCGAAGGGGAGGACTTGGCCTTGATCGCAATGATAGACGACTCTGGCACTACCGTTTTTTCCCATGCGCCCGACCGGGGCATCGCAGGCTGCTATGCCGTCACCGCTTTGGACACCTTTGCCAACGAAAGCAATTTCAGCAACATCGTCTGCGTGGACAATTGCCCGAACTTTGACCTGCCCAACGCCTTCACCCCCAATGGCGACGGCAGCAACGATGCCTACATCCCCTTCCCTTTCTGCTTTATCGAAAGGATCGAAATCAGCATCTTCAACCGCTGGGGGCAGCTCGTTTACGAAACCAACGACCCCAATATCAATTGGCAGGGCAAAAACCTGAACGGCGACGAACTGCCCGCAGGCACCTATTTTTATACCTGCAAGGTGTTCGAGCAACGGGTCGCGGGGACGGTGGAAGCGCCGGAACTGCTGAAGGGCTATATTGACCTGATAAAATAGCGGCCTGTTTTTTTTTTTTTGGTAAAATACAGCGGCGGGATTGAGTTTCCGCCGCTGTGTTTTTTTTAGAAACTGCTCGGCAGATATATTGAGGCGATGCCTTTGCGTGGGGTTTGCGGGGGGAAAGGCGTTGCCTCAATATATCTGCCTTGAGGCAACGCCTTTCCCCCGCAAACCCCACGCAAAGGCATCGCCTCAAGGCCTCCTGCTTAGCAGTTGCAAAAAAACACTGCTCGGCAAGTCAACATTGGCTCCGAATTTCCTGTTCGACCAATAAAAGGTATTTCAAAACAAATCCTACCTTTCCCTTTTGACCTCCTAACCACTGATCACTAATCCACTAATCACTGATCGCTAAAAAGTGAAAGCAAACATCCTCATAATAGACGACGAAGACGACATCCGCAAGCTGCTCGGGCGCATTGTCAAGCTGGAAGGTTACGGCGTATTGCAGGCCGAGACCGGCCGGAGAGGTTTAAAGATTTTGGGCAGAGAAAAAATCCATGCCGTCATTTGCGACGTAAAACTGCCCGATGCCAACGGCGTGGAAATGGTCGCCGAGATCAAAAAGGTCAGCCCCCTCAGCGAGGTCATCCTCCTCACCGCATTTGGCAGCATACCCGACAGCGTGACCGCCATCAAAAGCGGTGCCTTCGACTACATCACCAAAGGCGACGACAACAACAAGATCATCCCCCTGCTCAGCAAGGCCGTTGACAAAGCGCAGCTCCGCTTCCGGGTCAAGGAACTGGAGGAGCAGGTGGGCGAGCGCTTTAATTTTAATAAAATAATCGGTCGTTCCAAACCCATGCAGCATGCCATGGACATGGCCAAAAAAGTGGCCGCTACCGATACCACCGTGCTACTGACGGGCGAAACGGGAACGGGCAAAGAAGTTTTTTCGCAGGCCATCCATTACGAAAGCAGCCGGAAAGAAAAGCCCTTTGTCGCTATCAATTGCAGCGCATTGGGCAAGGATTTGTTGGAAAGCGAAATGTTCGGCCACAAGGCAGGTTCGTTCACGGGGGCCACAAGGGACAAGATCGGCCTCTTCCAGGAAGCCAACGAGGGCACTATTTTTTTGGATGAAATGGGCGAGATGGACATGGCCCTGCAGGCCAAGCTTTTGCGGGTCATCGAAACGGGCTGCTTCCTCAAAGTAGGCGAGACCAAAGAGACCAAGGTCAATGTCCGCATCATCGCCGCCACCAACCGCAACCTGCAGGAAGAATGCGAAAAAGGCAATTTCCGCCTCGACCTCTTTTACCGCCTTTCTGTTTTTAAAATACGCCTGCCCGCACTGCGCGAGCGGCAGGAAGACATCCCCCTGATGGCCGATTATTTCATAAAAATGTACGCCACCAAAATGAACCGGCAGAACCTCCGCATGGAAGACGGCTTCCGCAAAGCCCTCATCAACCACAACTGGAAAGGCAATGTCCGCGAACTCAAAAACGTCATCGAGCGTGCCGTCATCCTCGCCTCCGACGGCGCACTGACCACCGACTCCCTGCCATTCGACTTCCTGCTCAGCGACTCCTCCAGCCCCGCCGATTCCCTGAAAATATCGGCCATGGAAAAGGCGCACATCCGCAAGGTGATGGCTTATACCAAAGGCAATAAAACGCGGGCAGCAGAATTGTTGGGCATCGGCGTGGCGACGCTTTATAGGAAGATCGAGGAGTATGGGCTGTAACCTTCCTCCCGCCTTTATATTTTACCATGAAAAACAAACCTTACCGACCCATCTCCTGCGACTACTACGACGAACTCACCCTGCTCGCTATCCGCAAAACAGAATGCCCAATTATATATCAAAACAATGGTACAGCGGCGACGGTAATGGCCATCATCCGCGATATATACACCCGCAACGGAGAGGAGTTTTTACTTTTGTCCAACGGCCAAGAAATCCGCCTCGACCGCATTATCAGCGTTAATAATCTGGAACTTAACAAATATTGCTGAACCACCTATTTTTGCCCCATCCGCCCGATACACCAATAAACCGATATACCAATACACCTATCCTAAATGAGCAATTTAAAAAAACTGATGCAGACCATTCCCCAAGTTGGCAAAGTAGAATGGATGAGTATTCGGCCAAAAAAAAGGGATGCAGTAAAAGAAGTGGAAGAATTGATGGCTTCTGAAAAAGAAGGTTTGGCCGGCGATCATTATAGCGGCCGGTCCGGCAAACGTCAAGTCACCCTCATCCAAAAAGAACATCTCGATACGATTGCTTCTATTTTAAAAAAAGAAATAGAACCCAGCCTTACCCGCCGTAACATTGTGGTGTCGGGAATTAATTTATTGGCCTTAAAAGATATGAAATTCAGGGTCGGAGAAGTGGAATTACAGATGACCGGGCTTTGCCACCCGTGTACCCGCATGGAAGAAAATTTTGGCCCGGGCGGATATAATGCGATGCGCGGCCACGGCGGCATTACTGCTAAAATATTAAAAGGGGGGAATATTAAAATAGGGGACGAAGTGAAATTGATTAAGGCAGATTAAACAAACCTACTATTGCAACGAAACATAAATAATCTGATTGAAATACGACTGACAATCAATGCTTAGCCCTACTAACCACTAATCACTAATCACTAATCACTACTTTACTAATCACTAATCACCGCACTATTGTTTTCAAAAATAAATAAATCCATCTTTTTTATTAAAATGACCAATTGGGAATATTGGCCGTTGTATATTGTCAATATACCCGTAATTGTATTTTGGCTGTGGTTTGCCATACGTGCGCGAAAATTATTTTTTTTCAGCGCCGTCAACCCTGCCATCGAAACGGGCGGCATGTGGGGCGAATCAAAACACGGTATTTTAAAACGGATACCCAAAAGCCATCTCCCGGTTACTGTTTTTATAAAAAAAGAAATAACGGAAAAAATGCTTTTTGAAAAAATAAAAACAGCCGGTTTGTCTTATCCCGTGATCGCAAAACCGGATATTGGGGAGCGCGGGATGCTGGTTTCAAAAATAAAAAACAAAAAAGGATTATTGGCTTATTTTAATTCCAATAAAATAGATTTTTTAATTCAGGAATATATTGATTTGCCAGTGGAGTTGGCAGTGATGCACCACCGCTTTCCGGGTGCAAAAGAAGGAAAAGTGACATCTGTTTGCATCAAAGAAACTTTAAAAATAATCGGAGACGGGAAATCAACGGTGCTGCAATTGATGGAAGCATACCCACGGGCAAAATTGCAGGTTGCCCGTTTTAAAAAACAATTCCCCAAAATATTGAAAACAGTTCCGGAAAAAGGAAAAAAGGTGGAATTAGAACCCATCGGCAACCACTGTCGCGGCACCCGGTTTTTAAATGGAAATAAATATATCGACGGGCAATTAAACAAAGTATTTGACGGGGTCGCCATGCAAATGAAAGATGTTTATTACGGCCGCTTTGACATGAAATGCAAGTCAATTGAAGACCTGAAAAACGGGGGCGGATTTAAAATTATGGAATACAACGGCATCGGTGCAGAGCCTGCCCATATATACGACCCGGCTTATCCTTTTTTTAAAAAATACAAAGATATATACGCTCACTGGAAAATAATTTACGAAATATATAAAGTGCAAAAAATAAAAGGCGAAAAAGGGATGGGGCTTGGCGAAGTGGCAGCCCGGTTGAAAACGTATTTGGGATATATGAGATCGCTTGATTTTAATGAATAAATAAATTCAAAATGATACTCTACTTTTTAATTGCCATGCTGCTCAGTTTTATCGGCTCGCTCCCTTTTGGCATGATAAATATGGCAGTGGCGCACACGGCTATTCAGAAGGGCGTCCGTTCTGGGGTATGGATGGGCATCGGTGCTGCCATTGTTGAATTTTTTCAAGTATTTATATCCTTGAAATTTACGTGGCTGTTCGAGAAGGGGACAAGGCTCGGAGAAATATTTCAAATAATAGCCTTAATTGTTTTTTTTATAGCGGGCATCTATTTTTTCTTTTTTGCGAAAGCAAAGTCCAAAAAAATAAAAGATAAATCCGGTAGCAGCCGGCGCAACGAATTTTTTAAAGGCATGTTTATAAGCTCCCTCAATTTAGTGGTCTTCCCTTATTGGATATTTTACGGAACATTGTTGACGGCCAACGACCTGTTGGAAAGGAGCGATGCCTGTGTCGCTATATTCTCGCTGGGTGCGATGACGGGAGCATTCGGGCTGTTGGTTGCCTATGCTTATTTAGGGGCAAAAATATTGAGCAAATCAGAGCAAGTGACCAAGTGGGTCAATAAATTTATCGGAGCGGTATTGATGGGTTTTGGTATTTACCAATTAATACAATGGTTAAATGGTTAAATGGCTGAATGGTTCAATGGTTTTTGTAACCATTTAACCATCCGGCCATCTAATCATTCAATACTCTAGCAATACCTCTCGTAAGCCATTTTCAGGTTGGCAGCAATTACATCTGCGCTGCGGCCTTCAATGTGGTGGCGTTCCAGAAAGTGGACCAAGCGGCCATCTTTGAAAAGGGCGATAGAGGGCGAAGAAGGAGGGTAGGGCAGCAGGTATTCCCTCGCTTTTTCAGTGGCCTCGCGGTCAACCCCCGCAAAGACAGTGGCCAGGTTGTCGGGCTTTTTATCGCCCTGCAATGAATAGTAGGCCCCCGGGCGGGCATTGGCAGCGGCACAGCCGCACACGGAGTTGACCACCAATAGGGTAGTGCCTTCTGTGGCGTCCAAAGCGGCGTCAACATCGGCCACTGTTTTAAGGCTTTTGAAGCCGATATTTTCGAGTTCTTGCGCCATGGGCGCAGTTAATTCTGCGGGATACATATTTTCTTTTTTGAAAAGCTGTTGGCTGTTGGCGTTCAAATAGGACGGCCCACAGCGAACGGCCAAAAGTTATTTGTTTGTTCGACGTTGCAAAGCTATTTTTTTTTGCAATAAAAATTAAGTAACGATCTAATAATAACTTCCCGTTTTAGGCTGAATTATTTTGGTCTTAGATTTTCTTTAAAAGAAGGAGTATTGTTGATACTATGACTGATTTTAAAGGAAAAAATAAGAGCAAAAGAATCAGCATAAAACGGGAAGTTGTTATTAGATCGTTACTAAGGGGGCAGGTAATAAAGAACCTGCTTCCTAATACAAATTTTGCGGACGAAAGTTTGGCGAAGATTATTGAAAGGTGTGACCTTTGTTGCTGGACACTAAAAAAGGCCGGCTTGGCATACACCTGACTTATAGCGCCTTTGGGAGAAACATGTTCTGTCCCGCCTTCGTTTACCAATTCAACAGCCTTGTCATAAACCGGATTTTTCTGACCTGCCAAACACATTTGGCAATAACTATTATTTAATGAAAAAACATAACCAGATGAAAAAAATGGCATTTGGAATTGCTCTTTCAATGGCCTTTTTTTTATTGAGCCTTTGTTTGTCGAGCTGCACCAATGACGTGTTGCCGCCGCCCGACAAGCCGGGGTTCTGCGACAGTATCATGGCTTCCTACAACACCAATGTAAAGGCCATCATTGACGAAAGCTGTGCGTACAGCGGCTGCCATGATGGCTCGGGAGGAATCGGCCCCGGTAATTACAGCAGTTACAGTGGCATCCTTCCTGTTTTGGAAAGCACTTCGTTCCGCAACCGGGTATTGGTTCAAAAAGACGATGTTGGCTTGGGCATGCCGCCCAATGCCTCCGTTTATACCCAGTCAAAAAAAGATGACCTGACCGAAGCAGAGCTGCAAATAATAGAATGTTGGCTGAACGCAGGGCATCCAGAAGATTTATAGAAATTGATAGCTGCCTGGACTTGACCTATGCAATCCTCACCAATCGAAATTTTGAAAACCAGATTCATGAAAAAAACATATTTACTGCTTGTTGCCGTAATGGCAGCCCATTGCCTGTTTGCGCAAGACAAAGTTTTTCAAACCTTCAAAGACCGCTGGATCATCAATACCCATTCCGTGGAAACGCTCCCAAAACACAAGCTGGATGCGCGGATTGCCCACCGTTTCAGCGACCTTGCTGGCACGGCAGGCGGCTGGGAAACCTTTTATGGGCTCGAAAACGCGATGGATGTTTCCTTTGGCGCCGAGTACGGGATCAGGGATGACCTGACGGTCGGTTTTGGCCGCAGCAAAGGGGCAGGGCGCCTGCGGCAATTGTTGAACGCTTCGCTAAAATACAAAGCCATCGCCCAGTCTGCCGACGGAAGCCCTGTGACATTGGCCATCGTCGGGATGACTTCCATTTCTACCGCCAAGAAGTCAGAAGACCCCTCCAGCTTGACCTATTTCGAGCAGTTTCCGCACCGGATGGTACACCACGGCTCGGTATTGATAGCGAGGAAATTTTCGGAAAAACTTTCTTTGCAGGCCTCTGGGGGCATCACCCACCGCAACGTTGTGCCCACTGGCGAAGAAAACAACATCGTCCATGTCGGCCTCGCCGCCCGCCTGCAGATAACGCGCACCCTGGGGCTCATCGGAGACTTCGCATTGCCCTTCATCAACGAAGCCCAAAATGCGCCAAAGCACTATGCGCCCGTGGGCATCGGCTTTGAATTTGACACCGGGGGCCATGTGTTCCAGTTGAACTTTACCAACGCCACGGGGCTGATGCCGACCGATTATATTCCTTACACCTTGAGCAATTGGGGCGATGGGCAGTTCCGCATCGGTTTTACGATTTCAAGGATTTTCAACCTCTGAGGGGTTTCAAAATGCAATTTCTGATGAAAAAAATTATTTTCTCGATAATGGCCCTTGCCTGCATTTTCCTTTTTTCCAACTTGACCCTGGAGAAGGAGGAGCAGGTAGTGGCCGGCGACATGCCCGTTGCCGGAGTGCTAAAAAAATTGGGCGACCAACCTGCCCCGCACCTGCCCAGAACGGACGTGAAAAATGTTTCTGTTGAAAACGGGCGGGAGATCGTACTATATGGTAGGGCAAAAAGCCCCCACGGCGGTAAAAGCGAACGGGTCAGCAAGCATTTTGTCTGCACCTCCTGCCATAACATAGAACGCGACGAGCCGGATCTCAGCAAGGACGACCCGCTTGCCCGCCTCAAATATGTAAATGAAAAAGGGCTTCCCTTTCTGCAAGGCTCTGCCCTGTACGGCATCGTGGACCGCCGCAGCTTTTACAACGGAGACTACAAAAAGAAATACGGAGACCTCGTAGAACCCGCCCGGTACAACCTCCGCGAGGCGATACAGCTCTGCGCAACCGAATGTTCGCAGGGGCGCCTGCTTGAAGATTGGGAACTGGAATCGGTGCTGTCCTATTTATGGACCATTGGCCTGAAAATGGGCGACTTGAATTTGACAGACGCTGATTTAAATAAAATAAACAAAGCCCTTGAAGGCGGAGGGAAGAAGGATGGCGCAGTTCAATTGATAAAATCAAAATACCGGCAGGGTTTCCCTGCCACGTTCATTGATCCGCCCGCTGACCGGAAAAAGGGGTTTTCCACCAAAGCCGACATGGAGACAGGAAAGCTGATCTATGAGCTGAGTTGCCTCCACTGCCACGAAGGAAAACGGTATTCCTTTTTTAACCTCGACAAAAGCAGCCTGTCTTTTAAATTTCTGAACAAACATCTCAGAGGTTACGGCCGCTATTCTATTTATCAGGTCGTCAGGTACGGCACGCCGCCCGTCCCGTGGAAAAAGGCATACATGCCGCACTACACCAAAGAAAAAATGAGCAAGCAGATGCTCGAAGACCTGCGGTTTTATATCGAACAAAAGGCAAAATGATTTTACGCTTTCGCAAATAAAAAAGGGCTTGCTGCACCAACGCTGCAAACCCTTTTTGTTTTTATTAAAAACAGGAAGCTGGAAGTCAGCCATGCTTCGCTGCAAATTCCTGCATCAGGTCCACCAATACTTTTACACTCCTCCTCGGCATCGCATTATAAATAGAAGCCCTGAACCCGCCTACCGAACGGTGGCCTTTCACGCCGCTGATTCCTGCTTTTGTACACATGTCGAGAAAAGGGGCAGCGTATTCGTCCTTCGTTGGGAGGAAGCACACGTTCATCAACGAGCGGTCTTTTTTATCCACCGTCCCGGTAAAACAAGGGTTGGAGTCTATCTCTTTGTAAAGTAGCCTTGCTTTTGATTTGTTCATTTTTTCGATGGCTTCCAGCCCTCCTTTCCCTTTGATCCACCTCAAAGTCAACATCAGCACATAAATAGGATAGGTCGGAGGTGTGTTGAACATTGAGCCTTTGTCAATATGCGTCTGGTAATTCAACATAGTTGGCAACACCCTGCCCGACCTGCCCACCAGTTCTTTCTTTAATATAACCAATGTGACACCTGAAGGGCCGAGGTTCTTTTGCGCACCCGCATAGATCATCCCAAACTTACTGACATCTATTGGCCTGCTGAATATATCTGAAGACATGTCACAGATCAAAGGGGCGCCCACGTCTGGAAATTTATGGAATTGCGTTCCCGAGATAGTGTTGTTGCTAGTGATGTGCAGGTAAGCCGCATCTTGGGGCTTCTTAAATCTTTTTGGGATATAAGAATAGTTCCGGTCCTTGCTTGATGCAATGATGTCTATGTCCCCAAAGTTCTTGGCTTCTTTGATCGCTTTGGAAGACCATGTTCCAGTATCAATATAAGCGGCTGTTTCGTCTTCGCCCAAAAGGTTCATAGGGGTCATGTAAAATTGAGAGCTGGCGCCACCCGTCAAAAACAATACGGCATAACTATCGTCAATGCCCGCAATTTCTCTGACCAGGGACTCCGCTTCTTTGATTACCGCATCAAATTCAGGGCTTCTGTGGGAAATTTCCAAAATAGAAAGTCCGATGCCATTAAAATTCTTGACAGCTTGGGATGCTTCCTTGAGTACACTTTGGGGAAGTATCGCAGGGCCTGCGCTAAAATTATGTTTCTTGATAGTACTAGCCATGAAGGATTTTTTTGTGTGTTATAAAAGAACGGCAAAAGTAGTTTTTTCAAAACTGTTGTGCTGCCAAATCAAAAATTATGGCTTTGTTTTTTACAGCTAAACGGTCTATTTATTTTTTTTTAAAAAAAATGACAAAGATTTTGGAAAATGGAAAACACGCATCTACATTTGCGCCCGCTTAGGAAAAAAGGGTAAGCCTAAAGAGGCAACTCAAGCGAAAGTTTGTTTTGAAAAGCGATGCATTGAAAGGTAAAAACAAAATGTATTTCTTTTTATCATAAAAAAAAATACATAAAATTCTGTTAAACGAATTTATTTAACCTACCTTTGCGCTCCGTTTTGAAAAATAGAGATTTGAATTTATTTCACCTTAGTAATAGGTGGTAAAAATATTTCAAAATTTTGCCTGCATATAATGATTATGTGAAGCACTTTTTTGATAGCGAGTTCATTGACACTGCGAGGAAAGAGACGACATGGAAGGAGACCGCATTCGGCCTGCGGGGCGTGCGCAGCGATGCGCGTGCCCGACCGGGCCCGGAGGGCGCGACAATACAGCCAGTCCGCTGCGGGAGCAGCGGGCGGGCAGA
>DROJ01000023.1 GCA_011321935.1 Bacteroidota bacterium
AAAAAAAACACCGGACACGGAGACTCCTGCCAAACAAATATAAAAAATCCTTAATTTCCAAAGGCTTGATATTCAAATTATTTATAAGTTTGTACTTTAGTTCTCAAGATGAAGGAAGGATGAAAAGTTGCTGGCTTTTTATACTTTCTTTTTTGCTCACTGACCAGTTTCTCATCTCGTTGGCTTTGGAAAACAAAATTCACGCACATTTCAGGACAAATTGATTACCATGAAAAAGCGAATTTATTACGCCATTGCCGCCATTGTTGTCTTTTTCGGAGTCGGTGCCGCCTTTGATTTTGGCATTTCCAAAGATGACCATCTCGCCACTTATGTCAACCGCGTGGAGCGGAGCTTGCAAAAAAAAGAATCGGAAGTTTACTCCTTGTTGTCTGATACGGGCTTCATTTACAGGCAGTTGCGGGGCATTGACCTTTTGCCCTCTGCCCAGCAGGAAGCCGACCTGAACCGCCTGCTGAAACTCACTTCCAAAAAATTCAATGTTTCCATTTACCAAAACGATTCGCTCGTTTTTTGGCTCAACAACCAGGCTTCGCTGGACTCCCAAGCAGTAAAAGAACTGCAGGCCCCCGGAGAGGTCAACCGCCTCCAACGTTTGCCGAACGGCTATTTTGAACTTATCAAAAGGGACATGCCCGGAGGGCTGATTGCCACGGCGCTGCTGCCCATAAAAAAGGAGTACGCCCGCGAGAGCGAGTTTCTCCCCAACCGCTTCGAGACCGATGATTTTGAAATACCGAAAGACGTTTTTTTAAGTACCGAACCGACTGCATTTCCCATCAAGACAATGGAGGGCCTGCCCCGAAACCTCGGGGGCAAAGAGCTGGCATGGCTGGATGCAACCGGCCCGGCAAAGGACAAAAACCAGCTCCAGTTGGTGTTTTTTATTTACATCCTCGGCTTTATCGCGCTGGGGGTGCTGGTCAATGATCTGGCTGTTTTGTTGGTGCGCAAATTCCAGCCCTGGGTGGGCGCTGCCTTTATGTTGGCCTCGGTGGCGGGCATCCGTTGGATGACGGTGGAACTGGGCTTTACCAAACATTTCGAGGACTTCCAGACCTTTTCGCACGTCTTTACCGACCCCATTTTGGAGGGCGTTGATTCGCTCGGCGAACTGCTCATCAACATCGTCCTGCTGGTCTGGATGATGGTCTTCTTCAACCGGGAGTTTTTGGTCAAAGAATTTTTGCACCCCAACAAGGGCATCCGCTTTGCGCTCACCGTTCTCAACTTTTTTGCCATCAACCTGGGCATCCTCATGGTGAGCAGTATTTTCAAGTCCATCGTGCTCGACTCGTCCATCGTTTTCGATTTCGAAAACGTGTTCAACCTCAATTCTCAGAGTGTATTGGCAATGGTCGGCGTGGTGCTGTTGCTGCTGGCCCTGTTCCTGTTCAGCCACCGTATGATGACGGCCATCCACAAGGTGGGCATGGGCAAAAACTGGCGGCTGGCGGGCATGGCACTGGCCTTGTTGCTGACCGTGCCGGTGGTACAGATCAGCGACCTTCATTTGCCGCTCTGGCATTTTATGGTGGCCGCTTCTTTGTACCTTTTCGTGTTCGAGTTTTTTGTGGACGTGCCCAACATGACGCTGGGCTGGCTGGTCGGCTGGCTGATGCTTTATGCGGGACTGACTTCCATGCTGCTCTATAAATACAACGGCGACAAGGACTTCGAGCGCAGGGCTGAATATGCCCGCGCACTGGCCAGTTATGAGGATTCCCTCGCTGCTGATGGGCTGGCCAAGATGGTTCACCTGTTCGATGACCAAGCAGCGGTCGAACAATGGAACTCGCTGTTTGCCTATTTTGGCAAAAAACGCATCACCCGGGAGCAGGCAAAGGATATTTTTTCGGTTCATCTCGACGAAAACAAATACCTCCAGCACAATTACGAATTTGAGGTTTACGCCTTCAACCGCAACAACGGCAGCATCATGCTGAGCGACCAGGACTCCACGCTGGGGCAGATGGAAACGCAGTTCCAGAATGCCAAACCGGTCAGCGGAAAGCTGCTCCGTTTTTCTACCGAAAAATCGAGAGACCCCGGCTACATGTACCGCCTGTCGCTGCCGACCGACCCGCCGCTGCTGGTTTTTGTGAAATTCAAGCGCTCGTTTTCGCGGGCCTCAAAGGTTTATACCGAACTGTTGTTGGTAGATAAATACAAAAAACTGGAAGAACTGGACGACTACGATTACGGCATCTACCAAGACGGCAGACTGGTAGAAGAGCGCAACAAGGCATATGGCAAGCAACTGACAGACGAGGTGCCTCCGGTCGGTGAAACGGTTGTTGCCAAAAACACAAGCCGCCGCTCGGAACTGCTCTACCATGCACCCGCAGACATTGTTATCAAAATCGGAAAAGACACGGGCGGGTACATCAAGCCGCTGTCCCTTTTTTCGTATGTGTTTACCCTGTTGACGATAGCCGTCATGTTTTTTGTGGTCATGAATTACCTGACCAATGCCCTGCCCGGCTCGCTCAATTTCTTGCGCACTACCAAGCCGTCCCTGCGCAACCAGTTCCAGTTTTGGGTCATCAGCATGATCCTTTTTTCTTTCCTTGGGATCGGCTTCGTAACGGTCTGGTATTTTCAACGGTCTTCCAACGACTACCATGAAGGCCGACTCGACCGCAAGGTGACCTCTGCCCTCGCCAACGTGAACTACGAGATAGAATCCTGGCACCGCGAGTACCAAGAACGGGAGGAGATAAAGGCCAAGGCGGCACAACAGATCGAGGACAAGATGGGTCGCTCGGGCAGCATCGCCTTCGAGCAGGAAGACCTCAAGATCATAGATGGCAACCGCGAGTCTTTTTTGATAAAGCTCATCTCCGGTGTCCACCGCCTCGACGTGAACATCTATAACCTCAACGGCGACCTCATCACTTCCTCCGAAGAGGACATTTTCAAGCGCGGCCTCGTTGCCCCCAAAATGGGCGCCTATGCTTTTCAGGAACTCACCAAACTCGGCTTCGACCGCAGCAACCAAGAGGAGAGCATCGGCAACCTGCACTACACGGCGGCCTATTTGCCACTGAAAAACGTGGACGGTGAAACACTCGCATTCATGGGCATCCCTTACTACGCAAGACAGCGCGAACTGCGCAGCGATGTGACCGATTTTATGTCCACCCTGCTCAACGTTTATGTCTTCCTCCTGCTCATTGCCGGGGGCTTGGCCATCGTCATTGCCAAATCCATCACCCAGCCGCTTTCCGAACTTCGGGAGAGTCTGAGCAGCATGAGGCTGGGGGGCAACCAGCAATTGGTGGTTTACCAAAGAAAGGACGAGATCGGCGACCTCGTAAGTGCCTATAACCAAGCCGTGGAAAAGATCGAAGAAAGCTCCCGCCTCTTGGCGCAGTCGGAGCGGGACAGCGCCTGGCGCGAAATGGCCAAGCAGATCGCCCACGAAATAAAGAACCCGCTCACACCGATGAAACTGAGCATCCAATACCTCTTGCATGCCTACCAGTCGAACCCCGAAAATGCGGAGCCGCTCCTCAAACGGGTCTCCAAAACCCTCATCGAGCAGATTGATTCGCTGGCGCAAATAGCGAACGAGTTTTCCAATTTTGCCAAAATGCCGCAGCCCGAAAATTCCCTTTTTTCGCTCAATGACCTTGCGGCTTCTGTCCACCACCTCTTTGCCAACGAGCGTACCGACATGGACATCTCCCTCGACCTGCCCGACAAGGACTTTGAGGTGTTTGCCGACCGCAACCAGTTTACCCGCGTGCTCAATAATTTATTTAAAAATGCGATCCAAGCCGTCCCCGACGATGTGAGGGGCATCATCAACCTGTCGCTTTACGAAAAAGACGGCAAAGCGGTCATCCGCATAAAAGACAATGGCTCGGGCATTCCGCCCGAAATCCAGAAGAAGGTCTTTACGCCCAATTTTTCCACCAAAAATTCAGGCACCGGGCTTGGCCTGGCCATCTGCCGCAGCATCGTGCAGGGCTTCAACGGCGATATTTATTTTGAAACAAAAGAGGGCAGGGGCACTACTTTTTTTGTGGAACTGCCGCTGGTGAAGGTGACGGAGATGGAGGAGGTTTTTAAATGAAAATTAAAATGAAAATGAAAATGAAAAACTCCTGTGGAGGGAGTTCATCCGCTGGGGTTTTTTATTTTCATTTTCATTTTCATTTTCATTTAAAAACCTTGCAACAACGGGGTTATGCAGGCCTATAAATTCTGATAAGCATATTTTGCACATCGTCCCCATGTTCCAAAAGTACTTTAAGGATGCGACCTGCGAGCGCCTCAAAGTCAGCATCTTCTGTACAAACGATAATACCAAAATGCTGAGGGGCTGCTTTTTTGTGCAGGTGGATAAAGTCCCTGCGGTTGAGGGTCAGCATTATCCGCTTATTATTGATGGCGAATTCAAGTACTTTATCATCGGGAATCCGTTTGTTTGCGTTTCCGGCATCAAGGGAAGTGAGAACGTCATGGCCTTCGTTGCGGAGCATCGTCACGACGGGGAGCGGGAAATTTTCATTGACATAAATATTGGCCATGGTCAGGCTTCTTCGTTTTCAAGCAGGTCTCGGTTGATTTCTTTTATATTGGCCTTATAATAAGCCCATGCATTGTTCAAATCTTGCTGGCGGAGGCTTGGGTAGGCTTCCAATAATGCAGCATCGGTCATGCCCAGTTTTTTAAAAGAAACCAGTGTCCATACAGGTATGCGGGTACGGATGATGCAAGCGCTGCCGCCGCACACGCCGGGTGTTTTTTCTACTCCGGGAAATACCCCGCCGAGGTCTTTTGACATTCGATAGAGCAACCGGGCTTTTTCGCTGCTTGACAATTTTGCGAGCAGTGCTTCTGCTTTTTTTAATGCTAGGGTCATTTGACTTTATTTTATGACAAATTTAGGGAAAACAATCTGTCTGGCCAATTTTGGTTTTGTTGGGTATCATTTTAATAAGGCAAGGTAAGTCAAAGATTCAACCTTCACTGTATTCCTGCCTGCCGGCAGGCAGGAATACAGTGAAGGTTGTTGGTAAAAACCGAAGCCTTTACCTTGCCTTATTAAAATGATACCTTGTCGGCTTCTTTTTCTTGAAGGGCTGTGCAAGCTACCGATAACATAAACTTTCGATAAAAACAGTTGCCCCGGCCAATAACTTTTCCCAAACTAGCAACGTTCATAAATGTCTCTATCGTTAAACTTTTATATCAAATCCTAATTTTACAAAAATGAAAAAAGAGACACCCCATTCCGTATTTTCATTTTCAAACACACCAATTATAAACATGCAGCAACGTACCGCATTCATTTTCCTTCTTTTCAGCTTTTTCATTTTCCAAAACAACAACCTCGGAGCACAGTGCATTTCCGGCAATTGCAAAGACGGCACCGGCATCTATCTCTATGCCTCGGGCGCCAAGTACATCGGCCAGTTCAAGGACGGCGAGATACACGGCATCGGCACCTGCTATTACAGCGACGGCAGCACCTACCGGGGCGAGTGGTCGCACCGCTACCCGCAGGGGCACGGCGTCAAGACCCAGCCCGATGGCCGCACATGGGAGGGCGAATGGAAAATGGGCCTGCCCCTCGACGAGGACGGGCTGGTCATTGAAAACCTCTTTCCCGACCCTGAACCGGTCATTCAATCGGGCTGCCTCGAAGGCAATTGCGAAGACGGCGAAGGCATGTTTGCCTACCCCGACGGCAGCAAGTACGAAGGGCAGTTTTTGGATTCAAAACCAAACGGCGAGGGCACTTTGACCTACCCCAACGGCGACCGTTATGTGGGCTCGTTCAAGGCCGGGCTGAAAAACGGGAAAGGCACTTTTTATTATTCCGACGAAACCACCAGCACGGGTGAATGGCTCGGGGGCGAGTACATCGGCAACCCGAAAATAGAAGACGGAAGGGTCGGCTGCGTGGACGGCGATTGCAAAAACGGGACTGGCATCTACATCTATAAGGAGGGCGCTGCCAAGTACGAAGGCACCTTCACCAACGGGATGCCCGATGGTAAGGGCGTCATCTATTACGCCAACGGCGAACGCTATAACGGCGAGTGGTCGCTCGGTGCTTTCAACGGCGAGGGCATCTTGTATCTGACCGACGGGACGGAGGTCAGGGGCTTCTGGAAAGACGGCTCCTACATGGGCAAAAAAGACCCAAAACTGGAAGAAAAACCGGCCTCCCCTGCCCTCAGCCCCGACGAGTACATCGCCATCCGTAAGGCCAACGAGGTAAAGGTATGGGCGGTCATCATCGGTGTTTCGTCTTACGACCACATGCAGGCACTCAAATATACCGACGACGATGCCTACCGCATGTACGCCTTCCTCAAAAGCCCCGAAGGCGGCGCACTGACCGACGATCAGATCAATATTCTGATTGATGAAGATGCGACAAAAGAGAAGATCATCAATGCCCTTACCTCCACTTGCCAGAAGGCAGGCGAGAACGACCTGGTGATGATTTATTTTTCTGGCCACGGCCTGCGCGGCGCCTTCCTGCCCATTGATTTTGATGGCTATCAAAACAAACTGGAACACGAGGAGGTCAACGAAATTTTACAGAACAGCCACGCCAAATACAAATTGGTCATCGCCGATGCCTGTCACTCGGGCAGCCTGTTGGCGATGAAAAGCGGCGAAACCCGCAATATTTTGGAGGACTATTATAAAACCCTCGCTACTGCCGACCCCGGCACTGCGCTCATCATGTCCTCCAAATCGGATGAAACGTCGCTGGAAAGCAGCGGCCTCCGACAGGGAGTTTTCAGCCATTTCCTCATCCGTGGCCTGAAAGGCGAGGCCGACAAGGACAACAACAAAATCATTGACGTGCAGGAACTCTTCGACTTCGTGAGCGAAAACGTGCGGGCCTATACCATGAACCGGCAGTCGCCCGTCATTCAGGGCGATTACGATGCGAAGATGACGGTGAGCGTGGTGAGGTAGGGTTCAGTCCGCAGTCTTTTAGTCCGCAGTCGGCAGTCTGGTTAGAGGTAGTTTTAAAAATTAGGGAGCGGTCTCCGTGGCCTTCCAAAAGAGGGGGAATTTATTCCCCCTTTTTAGTCGGCAGTCATACAGTCCGCAGTCTTTTAGTCCGCAGTCGGCAGTCTGGTTGGAGGTAGTTTTAAAAATTAGGGAGCGGTCTCCGTGGCCTTCCAAAAGAGGGGGAATTTATTCCCCCCTTTAGTCGGCAGTCTGGTTGGAGGTAGTTTTAAAAATTAGGG
>DROJ01000024.1 GCA_011321935.1 Bacteroidota bacterium
AGCGTTGGCAAAAATCTTTAATGCTTTTTAATTTAGAGTTCGATTTGTCATTAATGATATTTACTAACAATTCTTTTATAGCTTCTACATTAGAAAAATCAGTCTTAGAAACTTCTATTTTAATATCTTGTGATATGCTTATCCAATATTTGGAACTCTTATACCAATCCCAATCTTCAACACCATGATATTTATCAAAATACTTAAAGTAAGCTTGTAATTTATTCATATTTCTTCCTTTTTATTTTTCTTCAAAACTACACTTCAATAACGACAAAATATGTCGCAATGATTTTTTTTTTGCTTGCCAATAACGGTTCAGTGTATATTTTCGGCGGCCCCATAGGGACGTTGAAAATATACACATTGTTATCTTTTCGCCTTGTTTTTCGTCCGCCGGAAGCAGCGGCGGGTTTATTAAGTTGTCGGCCCGGTTCTCCGGCAAAGGCGTTTCTTTTTTTCTTTTTGATTTTTTCTTTTTTGGTGATGCACAACTCGCTTATATCTCCAACACTTACACACACATTCCCTTATCCATCCCTATCTCAGTTCTATGCAAAACATCAATAATTAACCGAAGTCCAACGTTTCACAATTTCGAAATACATTTATGCTACAACTCGCCTGAGCAATGTCCATATATGGACTGACATAAAATGTAATCCTATACGAACAGGCTGCAATATAGCTAAACCGCAATTTACAAACAATTCACGATCAGCCGCCTATCATTTAGTATAAAAATGTACGTCACCAGACTTGGGGCAATGACATTTGAAAACAAAAAGAATTGCACTCTTCCCGACAGCCCTGCCCCATCGCCAATCAATACCCCAATACCCCTGCCTGCCGGCAGGCAGGCAATACCCCAATACCCAATCCTTCCTACTTCTCAAACGCCGCCCGCAGGTCTTCCAATATCCTCATCAACAAACTCCGTTCTTCCGTGATGACCCTCGCTGTGCCGGCCATTTCCTGTCTGAAAGGAATCTCCTTTCCATAGCTTGTGGTCATGCCGTCGGTGAGTTCGATTTCCAGTTCATAGCCGTTTTTGCCGGGCACTTCGGCGATGCGTTTCACCTTTCCGTTCAGCACGCCGAACTCTTGGTAGGGGAAGCCTTCCAAGCGGATGTGTACGTCCATCCCGTCCTTGACCTTTCCCGAGCCCATGCCCGCCAAAAGTGCTTTCGCAATGATATTTCCGGCCTTTTCGGTCGGGATGACGGTCATTACTTCTTGGCCTGCTTTCAGGAATTGCTGCTCGGCCAGGGTACTTGTCAGGGCCACTTTGCCATCAATCGGGGCGATGAGCAGCCAGGTCTGTTTCCATTTGTCAATCTCTCCTTTAAGGGCTTGGATGTCGCTTTTGATGGCCAGCAGGTGTTCGTTTTGGGCGTCGGACTGCCGTTGCCGGAGGTCGAGTATCTGTGCCTGCAGTTGTTTGATTTCGAGGCGGTTGTTGGCGGGTTGGGAGCGGAGGTTTTCGAGTTCCCTTTTTTTCAAAAAATAGCGGGTCTGCGACTGCTCGTACTCCAGTTCGCTTGCGGCATTTTGCGTAAGCAGGGTACTGTCCCGCTGTGCATTTTTGAGGTAAAGCTGCACCTCTTTTTCCAAAATGCGGATTTGCTTGGCGAGCGAGCTGTTCACGTTTTCAATCTCTATTATCTGCTTTCGCAAATTGCTGATTTTCAGGAAATTGATGTCCTGTTTGATGAAATATTGCAGTTCCTCGAAATTCATTTTAAAGCGGGCATATTCTGCCTGCAGGCTTCCGAGCTGCAGGTTTTCCGGTGGGCGGAGGGAAATGAAATCGGCGGGGTCTTCCCTGCTCAGGGATTGGACAAAACCATCGAGTGCCAGCACGTCATTTGCTTCGGCGGGGCTTTCCAAAATGCCGAGCAGTTCGTCTTTCAAAACATGGTCGCCGTTTCTTGCGCGGACGGCAATTATTCTTGCGCTCGCCCCCGCCACCAATCGGATGGGCGGCTTTTCGGTCGTCAAAACAGTGCCTGCCTCCACGATGTCGGGGTAGCTGACAAACCAGGCGATGGTCAGCAACATGGCGGTTGCCAAAAAGAGGACGGTCATGCCCCAGCGCATGGTCCATCCCGGCGGGTTGCCGATGATGGCCTCCAAGTCGTCTTGGCGGTTGAGGCGGATGTCGGATGGATTGGTGATGGCCACTTTTTTAATGTTTAATGAATTAGTGTTTAATGATTAATGAAGGTCCTGATTTAAGGATTGGATTCAATATTGGGTGCGGGCGCCCATTAATCATTAATCAAGCTCCGAGTTCCAATTGTTCCTTCACCAAAGTATAGTACGCTCCCTTTTTGGCGGTCAGTTCTGCGTGCGTACCCCGCTCGATGATTTCCCCTTTTTCGAGGACGACAATTTGGTCGGCATTTTTCACCGTGCTCAGCCGGTGGGCGACCACGACCACTGTTTTTCCCCTGAAAAAATCGCTCAGATTGCCGGTGATGATCTTTTCGGTATGTGCGTCGAGGGCGTTGGTGGCTTCGTCAAAAAAGAGGAATTCGGGCTGTTTGTAAACGGCCCTTGCGATGAGCAGCCGCTGCTTTTGCCCCTGGCTCAGGCCATTGCCTTTTGCCCCGACCATGGTGTTGTAGCCGAGCGGCATGTTTTCTATAAAGTCTTGTATATGAGCGGTTTGCACAGCTTTGAGGAGGCGCTCTCTGTCTATTTTGTTCCACTCGCCCTCGCTCTCTGCGATGTTGGAGGCGATGGTGTCGGAGAAGACAAAACCATCCTGCATGACGGCCCCGCATTGGCTGCGCCAATGTGCCGGGTCGGCGTTTTTCAGTTTTATTTTCCCGACCCAGATTTCCCCTTCGGTGGGTTCGTAAAAACCGAGCAGCAGCTTTACCAAAGTGGTCTTGCCACTGCCGCTGGTACCGACAATGGCGGTCACTTTTCCGGCAGGGATGGTCAGGTTGATGTTTTTCAGAACAAGGCCGGAAAGCGGGTTGTAGCGGAAGGAGAGGTTCTCCATGATGAGCGGCGCCGCATCGAAAGTTGTGGGCAGGATATTGAGCTGCGCCCTGCTGGTTTCTTCTTCTCCTTCTTTCTTTTCGGCATGTATTTCGGTCAGTCTTTCCAAGCTGATTTTTGCGTCCTGCGCCTCTCTGAAAAAGGTGACGATCTGCTGCAAAGGCACATTTAATTGGCCCAGGATAAACATGATGGCCAGCATCATACCGAGGCTCAGTTCTCCCTCGATGACCGCCGCTGCGGCAACGACGGTTATGAAAATATCCTTTATCTGCGTGATGAACTGCGCCCCCGAATCCTGCCATTGGGTGACGGCGAGGGACTTGATATTTGCCCGGAAAAGTTTGGCCTGGATATGCACCCAACCATAGCGGCGCTTGCGTTCGCTGTTCTGCAATTTGATCTCCTGCATGCCCTGAATCAGTTCGATCAGCGAGCTTTGGTTATCTGCCGAAGCACGGAAGCGGAGGTAGTCCACCTCTTTTCTTTTTTCAAGAAAAATAATAATCCAAAAAATGTATAAAATACTGGCAACCAGAAATATGAGAAATATTTTTAAGCTATAAATGGCCAGTACTGCCCCAAAGATAACCAGCGTAAAAACCGCAAAAAGGATGTCCAGCATGCTCTTGGTCAAGAACTGCTCGATGCGCCGGTGGTCGTAGATGCGCTGCAAAAGATCGCCCGTCATTTTGGCATCAAAAAAGCTGATCGGCTGCTCCATCAGTTTCACCAAAAAATCGCTGACGAGGGAGACATTGACCCGCGTGCCGATATGCAGCAATATCCAGCTCTGCAAAAACTTGACGGCCAGTTGGCCCAAAAAAAGCATCAACTGGCCAAAAAGGATGAGCCAGATAAAACTCAAATCTTCGTTGTCGATACCAATGTCAACGATGGCCTGCGTGAGGAAGGGGAAGAGGAACTGGATGATGCCGGCAACAAACAGCCCGAGCAGCAATTGGCCGATGAGGCGGCGGTAAGGGCGCAGGTATTGCAGCAAAAAACCGAAGCCCTGCCGGTTCTTCTTTTCCCCTTCTTGCTCGTAAAATTCGGGGGTAGGTTCGAGCAGCATGGCCACTCCCTGCCCGGCGTCGCTGCACCAGTGTTTTTGGAATTTGTGGTGCGTCATCTTGATCTTTCCGACGCGGGGGTCGGCCACCCAGATATATTTTTTGGAGGTTTGGAAAACGACCACAAAGTGGTTCTGTTCCCAGTGGGCGATGGCCGGCAAAGGGGCGTCCATGAAACTGACGCCTTCCGGGTCGTTGGTCTCGAAAGGTATTTTTACGGGAATGACCCGCAGCCCGATCTGTTCGGCGGCCACGGAGATGCCGCGCAGCGACACCCCTTCCCGGTCGAGGTAGCTCATCTTCCGGAGTTGCTGCAAGGTATAACGGCGGCCATGATGCTCTGCTATCATGCGGAGACAGGTGGGGCCGCAGTCCATTGCGTCGAGTTGGCGGTGTATCGGGAAGGCCATTTAAAGTTTTATGGTTTTAGGCAGATTAAAGCAATAAATTAAACATTTTGACGTGTTCCCCGATGTGAAATCGGGACAGGCCTTTTTCCCTCTGAGAAACCTAAAAAAACCTTTACGTAGCCCCACTATGTGCTGGTTTTTTAAATTCCTCAGAAGAAAAAAATAACCTCGTCAAAATGTCAAATTTATTACTTTAATCTGCCTTAGTAATCATCGCCGAGCAGTTCGTTGAGCCAGTTTTTTAAAGTTTTGACACAAGAACTTTTCTTTTTTTGTTTTATGGCGTTTACGAATTGTTTAAAATTCTGGTTCTTTTGGACGTTTTTATTTTTGCAGGTTTTTTTGAGGTGTTCTATATTATTGAACCCATATTTTGCAGGGTCAACATCTGCTTGTTCGGCTGCGCCGAACAAAAATTTTTCGAGTGCTGGATTTAATATAAAAAGGTAATGGTTGCGGTCAGGATGTTTTTTACGGATCATATTTTCTGTTTCAAATTCCTTTATATATTCGTTGTAAATTTCGGGTTTGCGTTTGTCGTTATCAATTATTCCGATTAATGTTTGTGATTTTCTTCTTTTATCAGAAAGTGTTGTTAATACTCTTGATATACTGTAAAGGTGGTATGGGTTTTTATATTCAAGCATTTCTATTAAAGCCGTGTCCCCATAACATTCCGGTAAAATTTGCATGCCCTTACTCATTGACAAAGTGATTGAGGTTAAAAAATACTTCCATTCCGTAATTCAATATTTTTGAAATTTCATCGCTGTTTAATTTCTTGAATTTGGTTTCATAGTTTTCAAAATAAGTAATAAAAATAGCCAAGTCTTCCGGGGCTGTATTTTCTACAATAGTATCGAATAAATAGGGACTATGAGTAGTTATAAAAAACTGGTTGTCAGTTGATTCTATTATTTTAAGCGCAAGTTCCCGGATATATGGCGGGAAAGAATGGCTTTCCGGTTCTTCAAAAAGAATGATTGAATCTTTATTTGAAAATATAGCGGCGTAGTGGAAGATGATGCGCTGCAGAGTGTCGGCGACCAATGAATAAGGTATCTTTTTGTATATCCCATTTTCTTTTTTAATTAAATCAAACGAACTCCTTTCGGGGTCTATTAAAAACTCCAATTTATATTCATTAAATAAACCGGGAATTTCATCCCTCAACCTTTTATTGGTTTCCATTACAGAATATAAATTTTTTCCATTTGGTGGGAGGAGGTATGACTTTTTTCTATAACCAATATTGTTGTTGGGCTTAAAAGTATATTTTTTTATCGGACTATATTCACTATGTTGATCTCTGTCAATTTTACCTGTAAACTCTATTGTTCCTGACATTAAAATTGGAGTATCAGAATTTTTGTATTTTTCGTAAAATTTATTTGGGGAAATTATTTTGGTTTGCAATGATTCTATTGTATTATTAGGGCCGATAAAAAAACTGAAATTATTACGCTCATAATTATGGGCAATAAACGCAGCTCCTATATTTGAATTAACAATTATAGGGTTGCTTAAATCTTGAAAATGGAATATTTGGCTAAAGTTATCATACCTAATAAATTCAGAAAGGAACTTATCTGTAAAGCTATAATTTGATCCTAAAATAGACAAAGCCTCCAGCACATTCGACTTCCCTACATTCGGCTTCCCCACAAATAGATTAATCCGCGCGCAGTCCAACTCCGCCTCTCGGATGGATTTAAAATTAGAAATCCTAAGATTGGTAATCTTGTTTTTCATATAAAAAAGTTATTGATTGCCAAAAGTAATACTTCGCACACAAACATAGATAAAAATCAAAAGATTTGGTTTGGCCGGAACTTTCATAGCTGGGCGGTGGCTTTTGCCGAAGCCTTGATGCCGGTCATTTTTATCTGGCTTTTCAAAAAAGGGAAATGGAAGGAGGTGGAGGTTTGAAAATTTTTTGAGATTAAATTTTTTCCATATATTTGGCCAAACAAAAACCAGACGCCATGCTCACCAAAGACAGACTATGGAAAGCTATTTTTGAGGACTTTTTCCCTCAAGCCATCCTTTTTTATTTTTCGGAACATTATCATAAAATAGATTGGAAGCGCGGCTATGTGATGCTCGACAAAGAACTGCAGGAACTTTTTCCCGAATCGGAAGGTAACGAACGCCGGGTTGACATACTCGCCAAAGTGTGGCTGCTCGATGGCACCGAGCAGTGGATATTGATCCATATTGAAGTGCAGGGCTATAAGGACAATGACTTTGCCGAACGGATGTTCATTTACTATTACCGGGCTACCGACCGCTTTGGGAAGCCCATTTCTGCCCTTGCCATATTGACCGACCCAAATAAAAGCTGGCGTCCCGACCACTATTTAAAAACCTGCATGGGCACAAAACTCCTTTATGAATTCCCTGTTTTCAAGCTGGCAGATTATTCAGAAGAAGATTTTGACAACGACCCAAACCCGTGGGCAATAGTCATGAAGGCGGCGCTCACTGGCCTGAAAGCCAATTGGACAGACGAGTCGCTGTTGCAGGTGAAGATCAAGATTTACAAAGACATGCGGGAGAGGGGCTACACTAAAAAACAGGTGAGAAACTTGCTGGTATTCATAAAGTTTTATGTCCGCTTCCGCAAAAAGGAATTTTTTCATAAATTTGAAAGTGAAAGGCAAAAAATCGAAAACATAAAAAAGCAACCAATGGGAATCGTAGAATTAGTAAAAGAACATTTGATAGAAGAAGCCAAGCAAGAGGGAATGGAAGAGGGCTTGGTAAAAGGCATTGAAAAGGGCATGGAAAGAGGTGACCTAAAAAGAGCCATTACGGGCATCCGGAACATGCACAAAAAAGGTTTTGGGGTAGATGACATTGCCGATTTGCTTGAAGTACCAAAATCTCTTGTGGTAGGGATCATAAAGCAGTTGGAAAAAGAATATGAGATTATCCACTGCCTGAGGTCAGACCTTTTCAGGGTGGAAGAAATCGCAGATAAGCTAAAAATAAGCCAGATGCTCGTTCAGGTTCTCAACGATTCTTTGAAAAAATAGACCTTATTCGTTGAGTGCGGCAGCACACAAACCGTCCGGATTCATTGCTTATTAAAAGGCTTCGCACAAAAATATTTAAGATAAAAACCAATGATATTTGGTGAAGAAAAAAAGTGGCTGCCGGAACACCTTCCGGCAGCCACTTTTTTGCTTTTTTTAGTGGTTTCCAATTTCTTTCGTCGCCCCAAAGATCAAAAACCACGAATCAATCCCGTTGTTCGGTTTTTTCAAATTGGCATTGGAGATGTGCCGGAAGCGGGCGCGCAGGTGCAGGTCGGTGCCGCTGTTGCCCAGTGCCTGGCGCAGGCCGAGGGTGAAATTGTCCGAAAAAATAAAGCCTTTTGCCTGCTTGGGCGTTTCGGCGGAAATATAGTGCGGACCCGAACCGACGGCTGCAATGATGGCCGTTTGGCCGCTGAGGTTGAGGCGGTATTCCAGTCCGAGGTTGGCCCCAAATTCAAATTCTTTTTTCCGTTTTGGTGAAAAATGGACCCACACCAACTGCGGCTCCAAATAGACAAAAAGGTCGTTCTTTTTCCCTTTCAACAAATTGGTGAAGTTGTAATAAAACAGCAATTGGAAGGGCCTGTACTCAAAGCCGTCGGCCAGTTTTTCATTGATGATCGGGATGCCGAGGTGGATGCCGATTGACCGCTGCGTTTGCGAAAGCAAATTTGACGAAATAAAAAAAGAAGCTAAAATTATGAGCTGGCGCATGTCGTGGATTTTCCGGCAAAGAAAAGCAATTGCTGCGGACTTGTTTTTTGTTTCTACTTTTGTGAAATGGATATACTCACATTTTCATTGGCATTGGCGGCCTATTTTGCCCTGCACAGCATCATGGCCGCCAACTCGGTAAAAAAATTCCTCACGGCCTCCATTATCAAAGAAAGGTATTACCGCTTGTTTTTTAATGCAGTGGCCAGCTTGCTTTTGGTGGCCATTTTATATTTTTATTTTTTGGTCGAAAAAGAGGTTTTATTAAAAAATGATTGGCTGGCACTGCCGGGCGTACTGCTGGTTTTGGCTGGCCTGTATTGGCTCTTGAAGGCGATGGAAAGTTACGACACCAGCGAATTTTTGGGCACCTACCAATCGAAACACGGCAAAGCGCCGGAACATATCAGCCTGAATACCAGTGGTTTGAACGGGCGGGTGAGGCATCCGCTCTACTTTGGCACCTTGCTGGTGATCTGGGGCGGGTTTTTGCTTTTGCCAAATAATGCCAGCCTGTCGGTGGCTGTGGTTTCGACGGTTTATGTGGTCATCGGCAGCCTGTTGGAGGAGCAAAAACTGGAGCAGCAGTTTGGCGAAGCCTACCGTTTGTACCGCAGGCAGGTGCCGATGTTGATTCCTTTCCCGTGGAAGAGCGGGGAGAAATGATACTTTTGCGGACGTGCTTTTTGCGGGTTTCCGCAATTTGGTTTTTATAAAAATCAGCGGATGGAACATACTCTGAAAATTGACTTTCATTAGACTTTATTCTAAAATAAGCGCTCATGTTCCGTTCGTGCTGATAGCCGCGAATTGCGCTAATTTAACCGAATTAAATTCGTCTGAAATTGGCGCTATTTGCGGCAACCAGCCTTTGCTGAGCAAAGCCTATTTGGCATCTTTTTA
>DROJ01000025.1 GCA_011321935.1 Bacteroidota bacterium
CCGCATGTTGCGCCGCGAGCCGCTCGTGGTTTTATATGGCAAAAGCGGCCTCGGCAAAAGCTCCCTCATCAATGCGGGCATCATCCCCGAATGCCGCAAAACGGGCGAGTTCGCCCCCATCACCGTCCGCTTTGGTGCATGGACGGAAGGCACATCGGACACCCCGCTCGGCATTGCCAAAAAGACCATCTCGGAAGGCCATGCCGCCCCTACTTTCCTCGACCGGTTGCTGCCCGGCGATGCCTCGCTCTGGTACTGCGCCAAGACCCGCCAACTCAACAAGGGCGGCCGTCCCCTGCTCATTTTTGACCAGTTCGAGGAACTGTTCACCTACCCGGAGGAGGCCGTGCAGGCATTCAAAGAAGAACTCTCGGAACTGCTGCACACGGGCATCCCGCTCCGTTTCCGCCGCATGGCCGATGCCGCCGCAGAACTCTCCGAAACCGACGAAGACCGCCTCGAAGAAGCCCTCGATGCCCGCATCGTTTTTGCCATCCGCTCCGACCGCATGGCCCTGCTGCACCAACTCGCCGACCGCCTGCCCAACATCCTGCGCAGCATGTACAAGCTGCGGGCATTGCAGCCCGATGATGCCAAACGGGCCATCCTGCTGCCCGCTGTGGCGGAGGGCGATTTCCGCACGCCGCCTTTTGAGTGGGCACCTGCCGCCCTCGCTTCCCTGCTCGCCTTCCTGCAAGACCCCGATGACGAACAGCGGGTGGAGGGCATCCTCTTGCAGTTGCTCTGCCAGTATTTTGAAGAAAAAAAAGTGGAAGGCGCCGGCCTCTCCCGCCTCGGTGCCAATGACCTCGGCAACCTGGAGGAGATTGTGGAGCAATATTATTTTGAAAAGATAGCCTCCCTCGGCGATGCGGATGCCCAATTGTCTGCCCGCCGCCTGATAGAGGAGGGGCTGGTGCTGGAGGGCGAAAACATCCGCCTCTCCCTGCACGAGGCACAGATAAAACGGCAGTTCAAAGTGGATACCCCGCTGCTGGAACGCCTCGTGGACAGCCGCCTGCTGCGGGCAGAACCCTTCCTCCGGGGCGGCTATTCTTATGAACTGGCGCATGATAGGCTGGTACCCCCGGTGCTGGCAGCCAAGGAGCAGCGCCGGGTGGAGGAGGCAAAGGCAGAACAGTTGGAAAAGGAACGGCAGCTTGCAGAGGCGAGGCGGAAGGCGGAGGAGGAGCGGAGGTTGCGGGAGCAGGCGGAGCGTGGGCGGCGCAGGGCGACAATTTTTACTGTTGTTGCCGTGATTGGATTGGCCGTGGCAGCATGGCAATACTTTGTGGCCGACAGTGCTAAAACACAAGCGGAGCTTGACCGGCAGGAAGCTATAAAGTCAAAAGAAGTGGCCGACCAGAAAACAATAGATGCCAAGAAAGCCGCTGCCGATGCAAAAAAACAAAAAGAAATTGCAGACCAAAAATCGAAAGATGCCGAAGAGTCTGCTATCGAGGCCAAGCGGCAGGAAGGTTTTGCGAAAGCGGCAAAAACCACCGCCGACGAGGAACGGGACAAAGCCAAAGCAGCCCTCGCCAAGCTCGAAAAAAAGAATGCCGATGTCGTTCGCCTCATCCTCGTCAACGCCGAACGGGACGTGCTCAACCTCCGCTATGAGGATGCCCTGAAAAAAATAAAAGCTGCCGCCAGCATCGGTGCCCTGAAACAGGAAGTGGCCAAAGCCCTGCTCGAAACCGCCTTCTGGCACGGCGAAAGCGGCAAGATGCAGCGGGCAACCGGCATCCTCGATACTGCGGCAACGCTGGTAGGAAACAGCGCCGTGCCAGCTATGCTGCGCTCCCTGCCCAGTGGGCCGGCAGCTGCGCGGGAACGGCTGCGGGATGCCATGAAAGCCATTGACCCACTGCATTTCAGTTTCCTTTTTGAAAAAAAATATTACCCGGAAATGGTGGAGGTAGAAGGTGGCACATTCAACATGGGCTGTGATACCACCCTCAATCAAGGTTGTGATGATGATGAAACTTTGCACCCACAAGAAGTCAGCAGTTTTAAAATGGCAAAATACGAAACCACCGTCTGGCAGTTTGCCCTCTACTGCGCCGCCATACCCGAACTGGACATCAATGACTTCCTCGAATCCAATTGGAGCGACCCGGGCAACAACCCGGTGGTGAATGTCAGTTGGTACCAGGCTGTGGAGTATGCGAATTGGGTGAGCGGTCAAAAGGGGGCAAATCCTTATTATATGGTGGATAAAGAAAATAAGGATACCCTAAACTTTAATGATTATGATGATTTGAAGTGGACGGTTAGCACCCTCCCGAATGCCCAACGGGCTTACCGCCTGCCCACCGAAGCCGAATGGGAATACGCGGCAAAGGGCGGCAAGTACCGGGAGCGGACTATATATAGCGGAAACAATGTCCTCGACAGCGTGGGTTGGTACGGCGAAAACAGTGGCAGCCGAACCCATCCGGCCGGCACAAGAAATGCCAATGCCCTCGGCTTGTACGATATGAGCGGCAACGTGTGGGAGTGGTGCTGGGATTGGTGTGGTGGATACGACCTAAAATGGCAGGTAAATCCGCAGGGTGCTAAAAGTGGCTCTAGCCGCGTGAGCCGCGGCGGCGGTTGGTACAGCCGTGCGCAGTACTGCCGGGTGTCGGACCGCTACTACTGGCGACCTGTCAACCGCGACGACAACTTGGGCATCCGCCTCGCCCGCAGTCAATAACGGTTCATCCGTCCGGTCTTGAGCAATCCCCGTAAAAACGAAGTAATTTTACGGGGTCGGGGCTACGGAACGGAGCGGGCGGAATGAGCAAGGAGCGTCAAGCGACGGCGAGTGGAGTGAGCGGAGTGGAGTGGAGTTGGGGGTTTGGGGGCATAGCCCCCAAAGATTTTTTTTTGAAAAACAACACATTAAAGATATGCAGATAAAAATATTTATCGTTCCGATAGGCGACGGTGGGCGGGCAGGATAGCCGCCTCGAAAACTCCGGGTATTTTTGCAAATATGAAACAGCTATTTAAAAATGAGTGACCACTTCATCCCCAAACCCGAACAAGCAAAAACCAAAACCCTCCTCCCCAACTGCGATATCCAATTCTGATATTTCAAAAAAATAAAAAATACAATTAACGCCCAGCGAAATAAAAAGCACCGCCCAATCCGGCGGGGGCTACAATTCCGGGTTTAAAATCAGGATGCCGTCCAAAGTCAAAGAACGTGCGGCAGAAGAATGCTCCTTTGCAAATGAAGCCTCGAAAAAATGGGGATAATCATTTCCGGCATTTCACTTAATCACCGCTTTGAGGATATCAATGTGGTAGGTGCGGACTTTGCCGAAACGCTCGTCGTGCGCAGTACCGGTTGGGACGGCACGTTGTCGGCTCAGGGCGGTGGCTTGTTTGCCCCAATTTTTGGCAAGGTGCAGGGGGCAGGGTTTTTTGGTGAGGCTACAGAAACCTGCAATCGTGTAGTAGTTGTCATCAACGCTGATAATCTTGGCTTCCAGTTCATTGACCCGCTCTTTGATTTCACCAAAATCTTCTTTCAGTCCATAAATGCCTTTTTCATGTGCTTCCAATTGGTCGGCTATCAAGCGCAGGCTTTTGATGACACTTTGGGCAGGGCTTGTGGTAAGTTCGGTTTTGCCGGTAGTGAGGAGTTCATGAATCCGGTCATAGACCCATATTTCAAAACGGGGGCTTAACCAAGCGGCAAATTTCAGGGCGAGTTTTTCATCCATCCAGGTGCCCTGCAGTTCGGGCTTTCCGCCTTTAACAACCCTGATGGCTTCCCGTTCCCTCACATGTGAGGTATCGGAATTTATTTCATATTCAAGCAAGGCGATGTATTGTTTTGTCTCCTTGAGCCTTAAAAAGTTGTCAATGCGCTTACCGAATGGTTTGGCCATTTGGTTGGCATTAATCATGTTGTTGCCGTCGGCGAACTCAAATGTGATGTTGTGTCCTTCAAAATCGAAATTGGTGATGTTTCTCATGAGGGTAAAGAAAATCATTCTTATTTTTCCTGACGGTTCTTTATAGCCCGAACCGCCTGAATTTTTGCAGAAAAATAAAAACCCTCCTCCCCACCTACCATATCCGATTCTGATATTTTGAAAAAAAATGAAGCGGGAGTATTTGTCAGACCTTCCCCTCTAATCAAGCAGCCCGTCTGATTTGCCTAAGCACTAAGCCGCCGTCATCTTTTGTGGTCAGGTCAATCTCCACCCATTCCCCTATCAAGTGGCGGGCTGTTTTTTGGATAAGGTCCCGGGAAGCGTTCAGGGTGTAAAGTTTTCGGTTGCCGTTTTCTTTGATGGTCACTTTTTCCTGTTCTACGTCGGCAGATGCCAGCATCCCGAACAGATGGTTTCCTGACTGCTTGGCATGTATTTCTTTCATTTTTTTGGCAACGGTTTCTTTCAGTTCTTTGAGGCGGTACAGCGGCAGACCTCCTGTTTCTCCGGCAAGGCCAATTTCAGCAAGTTCGAGGGCTTCCCCATAGCGGCCGAGTTGATAGGCCAGCCATCCGGCACTTTTGAGAAAAAGGAACTTCCATTCGTTTTCGTCGGGTTCTGACTGCAGCCGCAGGGCAGCTTCTTTTTCGAGGATATAGGCCTGTTCCAAATTCTGGAGGTGCAGGTCATCCTGCTTCCTGCTGCGGGCTATATCTGCCAGGTCTGCCAGTTCCATGGCAACGAGGTGGATTTTGTCAGCTATTTCGAAATTAGTCATGGACAATTATTTTTGCTTTGGGGATGTTCAAGGCAACGACAATGATGATTGCCGTTTTTTCCCTGCCTTGTATCTTGTCAATATTTGCCTTTTTTATCCCCAACCTCATGTTGATTGTATTTCCCGGGGTTTCTTCAAATATACCTGAAACTTCTAAAAACCCTTCTGGGGCAAGGGCCGAGGGAGCATTTTTTTTGGCTAAAAAATAATCAGCCCTGTCGCCCTGCCGCAGTCTTTTTGAAAGCTCAAATTCCGTCAGTTCCCGGACCAGCAAAATGGCAATGGCCGTTGCTGCGTATTCGGTAGCCTCTTTTTCATCTGCCCAAGCCTGCTTTGTCCGGTCATCTATAACATCAGTCCAGCGCAAAGAAAATTCTGCTTCGAAACTTCCTTCCACTTTTAAGACTACACCCGGTTTATGCCTCTGGGCATCAAGGCAATAAGCGGCTGCTTCTGCTAAATAAGCCCCGATTGCTTTTGTGATGCCGGGCAAGCCGGCTTTCAGTTGGTCTAAATGTATGGTTTTCATTTTGTTGAACAAATATAAACATAATCGGTTGGAATAGAAGATGAGGCAGCTATTCAGAAAATATAAAATTCCGCAAACCCGCCTGCCCTTCATCATTCCACCCCTCCCAAAGCCTCCCCAACAGCCCGCATTGACGCCTTGCCCACTCCACATTCCTTCGCATAAAATGCCCAATTGCCCACTGCCTCCCTCACCTGTCCGATTATTTCTTTCCCGTTTTTCACCCCAAAAACATCCGCAAGTTCCATCAAATGCCGGTTGCCCGGCGACTGCCCCTCCCCGGCCACGGTGCTGCTGTGAAACCCATGCGGAGAAAAAGAAAAGGTCAGGTCATAGGCAGGCGCCATTTGCCATTTTCCATTGGCGTCCATGAGGAAAGAAAAGTTTTTGCTGTGGTCGTCGCGGTTGTGGGCAAAGACATTGAAGGCCGCCAGGCGCAGCACTTTTGCATATGCGCCGACATGGTTTTCGAGGCGGAAAGCAGCGTCCATCAGGTGGCCATAATCCATGTTGCTCAACCTGAAATCATCGTGCATCAGCCCGGCAGCCGAGTGGAGGTGCAGCCGTCCGGCATTGTTCCGGTCAAAGCGTTTTGTCCCAAAGAACAGGCTGCCCGAAGCCCCTTTGAACAATCGGCAAGCACTCATTTTCAGACCTGCGGCAAGTGCCATTTTATGGTAGGCATGTTCGATTTGGGCAACGTCGGCAGGGTCGTTCGAGGCAGGGAATTTTATCAGCCAATGCTCATAGCCTTCCGGTAGGTTTTCTTTTCCAAAAATCAAATGGTCTTTTTCGGGGTGATAGCCCACAAAAATCTTTGGGCGCGCCCCCCCCGAAGAACCGCCCAACTGCAGCAGTTCTTCAATGATGTCCGAGCTTTTGCCCTCCAATATTTTTTGGGTTTCGCGGGCGATGGCACTCAGTTCCATTTGTTTTTTGAAATCAATGCCCGAGTCCTGCGCCGGGCGGTAAACCAATGCGCCCATACCATTTTCCCCCACAAAAGACAGCCTGTCCAAAGGACTGATTTTGGCCAAAGGAATGCCCCTCGAAATCAATGCCCTATCCAAAAGCAAGCGCCCCCAGCCATCGGGCAGGGAGTCGTTGAAGACCCCAAAAAGGCCATCGAAGACGGTCGTATCTGCGGACAAAATTCCAGATGACAGGGGCAGCTTGAAAGGCGAAATCTGCAGTCCCGTTTCGATAAAACCGGGGTGGTACTGAAAATAGATTTTCCGGCCATTGCTCACCAGTTCACCTACTTCCATTTCCTTTCCTCCCAAAATGATAGATACCATCAACTTCATCACATTTTTCATCGGCCGTTACTTAATAGTGAACAATTTTTCCACTTCCGTCAAATCCTCCACCGGGGAAAAAACAGCTTCAAATTCCGAAAGCCGCCCGAGGATGTGCGCTAGTTTCAGCAGCGATTCAAAAGAGATTTTGCCCGTCTGCTCAAAGCGCTTGAGGCTGCCCAGTGAAACGCCCGATTTTTCGGCAAGGAGTGCCTGTGAAAGTTTGCGTTGTTTTCTTAAATCCCGGTGTTTGCGGGCTGTTTCCATCAGTATATCGGAGGGGAGTTTGGCAATGCTGTACTTGTTCATTTTGGATAATATTTTAGCCAAAAATAGGAAAATGTTTTAGTAATGGCTAATATTTTAACTGTTTATTTGTTGGGCTTTAGCCTACTGTTGAAAAATGGTAATGTCTATATTTGGCTGAAACAGCCCTCAAAACCCCTGTTTCAGCCAGATATAATTTCTATATTTGGCTGAAATCAACCTTTTGCCCCCTGTTTCAGCCAAATATAAATCATGAAAAGACCATTGACCGGGTGCAATGCCGAAACCGAAATTTTATAAAAGCCCTGCAATCCCCTGAGGCAGGGAGTTGAACTAACAGATTCGAACATCTACTCTTGACATGTCAAAGCATAGGCTGCAGGACAAAGCCGTCTTCAAGGGGTGACTTGCACCAAAGGACGCTCTCCCAAAATTTGCCAAATCACCCCCAGCTACCTACCTTCCCCCTCCTTTTTTATTTTATAAAAATCAAAACCACGATGCACAAAACAATTTACCTATTCCTCGCCGCCCTATTTATTTCCATAAACATCGCTGCGCAACAAACAAACCCTGCCGACCTTTCCGGTGGCTCGCTTGACCATTTAGACGCACTCAAATTCCGCAACATCGGCCCCTTCCGAGGCGGCCGTTCCAATGCTGCGGTGGGTGTAATCGGCGATCCGATGACCTATTATTTTGGCAGCACGGGCGGCGGCGTCTGGAAAACAGAAAACGCGGGCATCACTTGGAAAAACATTTCCGACGGCTTTTTCAAAAGCGGTTCGGTGGGGGCCATTGCCGTTGCGCCGGGCGACAAAAACGTGGTCTATGTCGGCATGGGCGAACATGCGGTGCGCGGGGTGATGACCTCCCACGGCGACGGCGTTTACAAAAGCACCGATGCCGGACAAACTTGGAAACACATCGGCCTGCCCAACTCGCGGCACATTGCCAGAATAGAAGTCCACCCTGCCGATCCCGACCATGTTTACGTGGCCGTTCAGGGCGCGCTGTGGGAAGGCAGCGACGAAAGGGGGATTTACGAAAGTAAAAATGGCGGAAAAACGTGGTCGAAAATTTTGTTCATCAATAAAAATACCGGCGCAGCCGACCTCAGCATGGACCCCTCCAACCCCCGCATTTTGTACGCCGCCATGTGGGACCACCAGCGCCTCCCGTGGAAGGTAAGGAGTGGGGGAGAAGGTTCGGGCATCTGGAAATCAACCGACGGTGGCCAGAATTGGGAGCAACTGAAAAAGGGGCTGCCCGAAAAAATGGGCAAGGTGGCGGTCGCTGTTTCCCCCGCGAATCCGCAGCGGGTCTATGCAAATATTGAGGCCGAAAAAGGCGGCGTGTTCCGCTCCGACGACGGCGGCAAGAGTTGGCAACAGGTTAACAGCCAACGGGTTACGGTAACGCGTGCCTGGTACTACATCAAAATATTTGCCGACCCCGTAAACCCCGACCTCGTTTATGTGCTCAATGCGCAGGTGCTAAAATCTGCCGACGGCGGCAAAACTTTCCAGCCCGTGCAGAACCCCCACGGCGACCAGCACTACCTTTGGATCAACCCCGGCAACCCCAAAAACATGGTCTTGGCCAACGACGGCGGCGCCTGCATCACTTTCAACGGCGGGCAAAACTGGACCACGGAAAACAACCAGCCGACCGCTCAATTCTACCGAGCCATCACCGACCGGCGCTTCCCTTACCACATCTATGGCGGGCAGCAGGACAACACCACCGTTTGCATCGCGAGCCGCACGATGGGAGGCTACATCGGCGAGCGGGACTGGTATCCGGTGGCAGGTGGCGAGAGCGCTTTTTTGGCCTTCGACCCCGATGACCCGCAACTGGTTTACGGCAACTCGATCCAGGGCTTCACCGATGTTTACGACCACAAAACAAAGACGGTAAAAGACATCATGGCCTACCCGCAGTTCAACCTCGGCACACTGCCAAAGGACATGCGCTACCGCTTTAATTGGAACAACCCGCTGGTCGCCCAAATCCAAAACCCGGGCATCTTATATCAGGGCGCGCAAAAAGTTTTGCGGACAGCGGACGACCCGTCCCGAAACCTCGGGGGGGGCTATTCGTGGACAGAAATCAGCCCCGACCTGACCCGCAACGATGCTTCCAAACACGGCGACGGGGGCGAACCATATACCAACGAGGCGGCGGGCGGCGAGGTCTATAACACCATCAGCTACATTGCCCCCTCGCCCCATTCGGCGGACATTATCTGGGTGGGCAGCGACGACGGACTGCTGCACCTGACCATGGACGGTGGCGCTTCTTGGAACGACATAACTCCCTATAAATCAGGCGAATCGCTGGTGAATGCCATCGAGCCTTCGAGCCATGAACTGGGCACTGCTTACGTTGCCGTGACGCGTTATAAATTTGGTGACCTGCGGCCTTATATTTACAAAACAGACAATTTTGGCGAAAGCTGGAAGCTGCTGACAAGCGGCCTCCCGAAGGACAATTTTGTGCGGGTGGTGCGGGAAGACCCCCGCAAAGAAGGGCTGCTTTATGCAGGCACAGAGCATGGCCTTTACATCAGTTTCAACGGCGGCAGGGGCTGGTCGCGCTTCCAGTCCAACCTGCCCGTTTGCCCCATCACCGACCTGTGCATCGCCGACAACGACCTCGTGGTGGCCACCTCTGGCCGGGCGTTTTGGATACTCGACGACCTCGGTGCCCTGCAGCAGGGCGCAGCGGAAATGGACAAAGGTGCCTTCCACATTTTCCAGCCGAAGGACACGTATAAATTTACCATAAATGCCAATCCGAAGCCCTCCCCATTGGCTGGCCAAAACCCGCCCAACGGCGTCATTTTCGACTATCATCTCCCCGGTGGCTGGGCGGATTCGATGTCCCTGAAACTGGAAGTACTCGACGGGCAGGGGCAGGCGATACGGACATTTTTCAATAAAAAAAATAAAGAAACAAAAGGCCGCCCCGGCGGGCCTCCACCCCCGCAGGTGCTGCCTGCGAAAGCTGGCCTGAACCGCTTCAATTGGGACCTGCGCACGGAGACCATGCCGGGCATCGAAGGGGTGTTCGTGCTGGGCGACTACCGCGGGCATTTGGTGGCGCCGGGCACTTACACGCTGCGCCTTTCGACCGAAAAAGAGACCGTGGAAACCTCCGTCAAAGTGCTGCCCGACCCCCGTCTTTCGGCTTCGCCAAACGAGCATTTGGAACAACAAAAAATGTTGGAACAAATAGCGGCGGCGGTAAAGGAAATCCACCGTTCGGTCATCCGCTTGCGCAATATCAAAAGCCAATTAAAGGCACGTTTGGATTTATTGGAAAAAATGGACGGGCAGGAAGAACTGGTGAAAAAAGGAAAGGCCGCCGAAAAGGCGATCACTGCGTGGGAGGAACAACTGATTCAGCCCAAACAGGAAACGTTTCAGGATGTGATCAATTTCCGGAACATGCTGAGTTCGGAATTGCTGAACCTGAAAAGCGGCATTGATGCGCACGTCCCAAAACCGACCGAGGGGCAAAAAGAACGGCTGGCAGATTTGTTGAAAACTTGGGAGGGGCTGGAACTGGAAATGACAAAAATAATTGACCACGAAATCGGTGGTTTTAATAAAATGTACGGGGCGGCGGGTTTGCCTGCTTTGATATTGCCGGAGGAGGAGTGAATTCGAAACGGGAGAGTTCAGTGATTGTGTTTTTTGAA
>DROJ01000026.1 GCA_011321935.1 Bacteroidota bacterium
ACTTCGCTTTGGAAGCATAAAATTAATTAAGGAATAAAGGGTATTTAAATAGGCTTATTATAAGACACATGAAAATCTCCGTCATCATACGCTGCTTCAACGAAGAAAAGCACATCGGCAGGCTGCTCCAGGGCCTTATGGAGCAGACGCACAAAGACTTGGAAATAGTCGTCGTGGACAGCGGCTCTACCGATAATACGGTGAATATTGCAAAGCAATACCCCATCAAGCTCGTGCCCATCCGCCCGCAGGATTTTTCATTTGGATATGCCTTGAATATTGGTTGCGAAGCAGCTACCGGGGATATATTGCTTTTTGCCAGCGCACATGTTTATCCATTGTACAATGACTGGCTCGAACTCATGGCCAAGCCTTTTGAGAATAAAAATATTGCCCTCGTATATGGCAAGCAGCGCGGCGACCACCGCAATAAATACAGCGAGCACCAGATATTCGCAAAATGGTTTCCCGATGAAAGCAACCCTGACCAAAAACACCCTTTTTGCAACAATGCAAATTGTGCGGTGCGCCGAAGTTTATGGGAAGAGCAACCATATGACGAGACATTGACGGGGCTGGAAGACCTGGACTGGGCAAAAAAAATATTGGCCAAAGGATATAAGATTGCCTATCAGGCCGAGGCCACTATTATACATGTCCACGAAGAGCAATGGAGCAATGTTTTCAACCGCTACCGACGGGAGGCCATCGCATTGCGGTTGATCCAAAAACACGAAACTTTTAATTTCCTTACCTTTTTGCAACTGCTTTATAAAAACTGCAGACATGATTGGAAACAGGCACTCCACGACAAGGTTTTTTTAAAAGAATTTATCAATATTTTCCTTTTCCGTTATAATCAGTTTTGGGGCACATATAAAGGCTATAAGCAATCCTATTTGATGGACAACCATGTGCGCGAGCGCTTTTATTATCCAAAAGGTTTTGTGGTGAAAAACGAGGGAAAGGATGATGCCCACCGTCGTATTGATTATTCGGATATTAATGAAACGGCGAAACAAATACAGGGGTAGGGAATTGATACAATAGCCTACCCAAATAGGATTGAACACAGATTAAACTGATTGAACTGATTTTCACAGATTCCTTCATAACAACGGGGCATTATATTTAAAAATCTGTGAAAATCAGTTCAATCAGTTTAATCTGTGTTCAATCCTATATGAGGTTCTTTTAATCCAAATCAAAGATTGGTATATGCCCAAAATAATTGACATTTCCGTTCCCCTCTCCCCGCAGCTTCCCGTCTGGACGGGCGAAGCACCTGTTTCCATCGAACATAAAATGAGCATCAACAATGGCGATGATGCCAACGTGACTTTCCTGAAAATGGGCAGCCACACCGGCACCCATATTGATGCGCCGCTGCATTTTGTGAAAGACGGAAAAACCACCGAAGAGATACCTTTGGAAAAATTGATCGGCCCTTGTGTGGTCCTTGATTGCCGGGGACTGAAAAAAATATCCGCCGCCGATCTCGACAAATTAAATATTCCGCCGGGCACCGAAAAACTCCTTTTTAAAACCGATAATTCTAAACGCTGGAACCAACCAAAACACGAGTTTTATCTCGACTATTGCGCCCTCACCGCCGACGCTGCGCAATGGGTCGTTGACCACGGCATCCACCTCGTTGCTATTGATTATTTGTCCATTCAATTATATTACGACCCAATTGATACGCACGTTATTTTGCTTTCCAATGAAGTGGTAATTATTGAAAATATAGATTTGAGGAATGTCGGTGCCGGAGCTTATAGGCTTATATGTTTGCCCTTAAAAATAGAAGGGGTGGAGGGGACTTTGGCGAGGGCGGTTCTGGAAAAATGAAATTTATGATAATTCCGGTAGTGTTAATTTTGACGTGATAGGCAGAAACATGTTTATCTGATTTCCAAGCACTTAAGCCCCCGTCTCCGCTGCTTTGTCATCCGCCTTTAGGCGGATCTGCTCACGTTAGGGAGGCTGCATGGCTGCACTTCTAACGTGAA
>DROJ01000027.1 GCA_011321935.1 Bacteroidota bacterium
AGGGCAAAGAAAGGATTTCTCCTTCTTACTTTTAAAAAATAAAAGCATCGAATCCCATGAACGCCCATTTCTTCCGTATTTTGCGTTTTTTGAAAAAAGAAAACTGGGCTTGTGCTGCGAATGTGTGCTTTTAAAATGCCGCTGACGCACGAATAATTTGCGTATTGACGGCTATAATAATCGTAAAAACCACCCATTTGCTGCATTGCCGAAAATCGAATCGTTAAACAAATACGTGCTTCTAAATTTTGCTTGGTTTATGCCATTTATTTTAGGCCAGCCAATCAAAAAGCGCTATGAGTCACTGACCAAAATGAGAGCGAAGTCCCTTTACATCATGAACGACGAGGAGTTTTTGCAAAAGCACCTCTTCGTTGCCGACCCCAAACAAGGGGCCATGCGCCTCGACAAATTCCTGACCGACCGCATCTATAAAATCACCCGCAGCCGGGTACAGACGGCCATCAAGGCCGGGCTGGTTTTTGTGAACGGCAGCGATTGGGTGAAGGCCAATTACAAGGTGCGCCCCGGCGACCGCATCGAGTTCATGATGCCCAAGGCATACGACGAGTCGGTCGGCATAGTGCCCGATGACATTCCGTTGGACATCCATTACGAGGACGAGCATTTGATGGTCGTTTACAAGCCGGCGGGCATGGTCGTACATCCCGGCATCGGCAATTACCGACGTACTTTGGTCAATGCACTGGCCTTTTATTTTCAGGACAAAAAACTGCCCGTCATGCCCGGCAATCCCGAAAACAGGCCGGGCCTCGTCCACCGGATTGACAAAAACACCTCCGGCCTCATATTGGTCGGCAAAACGGAACAAGCCATTTTTGGCCTCGCCAAACAATTCCAGGACCATAGCATCCACCGCCGCTACCAGGCCATCGTGTGGGGCGAACCGGAAGAAGACGAAGGGACCATCAAAAACTGGGTTGGCCGCCATCCGCGCTTCCGCACAAAAATGACGGTATTGGACAGCGAAAAACATGCAAAATGGGCCGTCACGCATTTTAAGGTTTTGGAGCGGCTATATTATGTGAGCCTCATTGAGTGCCGTTTGGAAACGGGGCGCACCCACCAAATCCGCGTACATATGTCGAACGCCGGCCACCCGCTTTTTAATGATTATAAATACGGCGGCGATAGGGTAGTAAAAGGGACTATATTCAGCAAGTACAAACAGTTTGTCGAAAATTGTTTTAAAATAATGCCCCGCCATGCACTCCACGCAAAGGAGCTGGGCTTTGTGCATCCGGCCACTGGAAAGGACATGCTTTTTGAAACCGAACTGCCGAAACAAATGACCGATTGCCTGGCAAAATGGCGGACGTATGTGGCTGACCGGAAAGCGAAATTGACGCTGTGAAATGGAGGGTGGGTTTTCAAGATGACAAGGCGACGTGCAAAAAAAGCAGTGGAGTAATATTACAAAAAGGGAAGCTGGAAAAAATCAGGCGACAATAGTAGAAATTATATTTTTGGTATCATTTTAATCAGCCAAGGGAAAGGTACAAAATGCTCACTCGGCTCCACCGTTTTTTGTCATCCGCTTTAGCGGAACTGCAACGTCAAGATGGAAGCTGCGCACACCAGACGTTGCAGTTCCGCTAAAGCGGATGACAAAAAAACGGTGGAGCCGAGTGAGCATTTTGTACCTTTCCCTTGACTGATTAAAATGATGCTATTTTTCGTTTTAATAAATTATTTTAATGAACCTAAAAGAAAGAATAAATATACTCACCAAATTAGGCCAGCACCTCCTGAATAAAGACGAATATTTAGAGGCCGTCATGCACCGCACCAAATACAACAACGCATGGTTTACTATTGAAAATCAAGAGCGGGCAATTAAAGCCATCGCCGATCATTATTTACAAAAAGATAAACTGGAAAAATGGGCCGGAAAATATATTTTAAAAGAACCAAAAAAAAGAAAAAGGGTCGGTTTGGTAATGGCGGGGAATATTCCGCTCGTGGGTTTTCACGATCTGATTTGTGTATTCATCAGCGGCCATATTTCAAAAATAAAATTATCGGAAAAAGATAAATACCTGCTGCCTTATTTAATTAAATTAATAACAAAATATGATGCGGGTGCTGCACAATATTTTGAAATAACAGAACGGCTAAAAGACTTCGACGCAGTGATAGCAACGGGCAGCAACAACTCCGCCCGCTATTTTGAAACCTATTTTGGGAAAGTGCCGAATATCATCCGAAAAAACAGGAATGCAGTGGCCGTATTAAATGGAAAAGAAACCCCGGACGACCTGCATTTGCTGGGCAAAGACGTGTTCCGCTATTTTGGCCTGGGCTGCCGAAATGTCTCCAAAATATATATTCCCGAAGGCTATGACTTTCAACTGTTATTGGAGCGGCTGCACGAATACAAAGAGATAGTGATGCACCATAAATACAAAAACAATTTTGATTATAACATCGCCTTGTTTATGATGAACCGCACTGTTTACTGGAACAACGGCTGCATTGTCCTCGTCGAAAACAAATCTATCGCCTCCCGCATTGCCACCCTGCATTTTGAATATTATAAAAATATAGAAACGCTTGTCCCGCAAATAAAAGAAAAGGAAAATGAAATTCAGTGCGTCGTTTCAAATATGCAATTAAATGGTTTTAAAACCCTGCCTTTCGGAAAAGCACAAGAACCAGAATTGGATGATTATGCGGACGGGGTGGATACTATGGAATGGCTTGTAAATTAAAATGAAAATTAAAATGAAAATAAAAAACTCCAGCCGTTCAATTTTAGCAGGCTGGAGTTTTTAATTTTAATTTCCTGCCTGCCGGCAGGCAAGGTAATTTTAATTTAAAAAATATTGTACCCCCGCTGTCCCCGCGAAACTCATTTTGTCGATCACATCGCCCGTGCTGTCATTGCCCAAATCAAAAAAGCCACGGGTCAGCCACATAAAACCTATTTTGTCATTAATTGGAATTCGCAACCCGATGCCCGCAATTATAGCCATTCTGGTCTTGAATATTATATCATTATATCGGTATATATCGGTGTCTTCCCTGGCAATGTTCAAATCTTTAAAACTTTTGCCCTGGCCAATTAAATAATTAAGCGTTGTTCCTATTTGTGTTATAAACCCAGTTTGTTTGCCAAGTTCAAATTGCACCACCAAAGGCAATGACAGATGGTTGCCTGTTTCCAATTCACCATAAACAGCTGCGCCATCTTTTTCGCCTATTTTTATTTTATTGAAATAATTCCTTTTGTCAAAATCAACTTCCGCGCGGAGACTTAGCCAGCCATTTAATTTATAACTGATATTAGCGCCGAACATAAAACCGGATTTATATTTTGCAATATATTCTGGTTGGCTATTTAATACTGCTGTATAGTTGGAATAATTAGCACCTGCCTGTATCCCGGCTGACCATTTCTGGCCAAAGGCGGCTGTGCAAAATAAGAGTATGGTGGTGCAAGAAATAATTATTGGTTTCATTGGCATATATAACAGCTTTGGTTTTTTCATTATTGTTCGACAATATTTTCCCTTTTGGTTGTTGGCCAACAGCTAAAAGCAATTAATATTAAAACATATAGCCCAATGAAAAACTCAGCCTCGGCCCGATGCCCGAACTTATTTTCGTGAATTTTTCCAATTTTTCAAATCTGAGGGAACTGCCCTCCGGCACATCAAAATCTGGGATATTGGCGAATTTATAATAACCCAGCCCCATATTAAAATCGACCAAAAAACCTTTTTTCGGCGTTCTTTGCCAGCCTATCATAATACCGGTCGCGGTCAGCTTGGAAGGTATTTTCAAAAGGATATCGAATGTGGTGGTTTCCGTACTGCTCGTTGTGGAAAATATTTTATGCCCACTGAACTCCTCCAGCCGGTACAGGTGGTAGCCGCCCATATAAAAGTCGGATATATGTTGCTTATACTTATTGAACACATAATAACGGGCCTCGAAAGCATAACCGGCAGCGGGTTTTTCGAGTGACAGCTTGCCGACTTCGTTTTCCGTGTCGCCGACAGACAATTTGGGCAGGTAGGAGAAAAAGGCACTCAGGGAAAAATGATCTCCGAAACCCCGCTCGTAACCGATGCTAAAAGGCGAGAACAGGTTGGTCTTGATAGCGTTCAGGCGCTTCCGTTCGGTAGCCGGCTTTTCTTTTTCTTGTGCCCATGCCGTTCCTGTCAGCAATAGGCAAGCAGAAAAAAGCAAAGCAATTTTAAACGATAGCTTCATGATAAAAAGGTTTTTTTGAAGAGATTGATGTAGGTTATTGTGACCGAGCAACAGTCCTTATTTGGGCCTGAATTCAGCTACGGTGAACAAGGAGAAGGAAAGGGCAATGCCTTCTGCTTCAATTTCTTCACCTGCCGTTAGGGAGTAGTCAATGGTAATTTTTTCCCCTCTGTTGATAGCATCAGCAAAATCCTTGTTTATGATCGAATAGGGGTCGTTTTGAGGCGTGACCAAAATAAAATTGAAGAACAGGGCATTCGTCCCAGCAGCCGAGCACAAAAGGTCCCAGTCGCTGCCTCGTGATTCAAAGTGGATGTCGTCAATATCGGGCAGTATGAAGTCTGTTTTGATATGTGAAAGTTTGCGGCAGCGGGCGCTGTTCCATGCTGCGGCTATTAAGTTGATTTTAAACGAAATCAATTCGTTTTTATCAAGGTCAATGCCGTAGCGTTCTTTCAGTTCGTCCCTCATGTCAAACTCTTTGCTGTTGGTCCAGGTTTCGTCCTTGTCCATTGGGTTGGACCTGACGGCTTCCGTTTCTATCTTTATCTGGGTCGTGATATTTGTGGTGGAGTTGGTAAAAAGGGTTTCCTTTTCTTTACATCCCTGCCAAGTAAATAATAACAGCAGAAAGAAGCAATTAAAAATTGTTTTTTTCATGATTGATTGATTTAGTGATTAAAATGATTGTCAAAAATAATTATTGGCGAATACCCAAAGCCGCCGTCAAAACCAATTTGCTTATACTGAACCTTTTTAGGTTTTGTGTTTAGAGCGCAGGTTCTCCCCTTCTGGGGCTGGGGGCTGGCGAGGGCAAATGCACAAAACCTAAAAAGGTTCAGTATAAAGGGCTTGTTGGGGATCTTTTCTGCCTGAACCCCCCAACATGCTCTTATTAATGTTTCGTCTGGATCAAAGAATGCACCTGTGGCGGTGAAGCCATAAATGATTCATATTGCCCGATAAGTTTTTCAGATTCTTCCTTGCTGTATTTCTCTTGAAACAAAAGGGGGAATTCATAATTTCCACCTTCCACAAGAGGGTCCATAAAGAAAGCATACGTCCAGGTATTATCTTTATTTTGGCGGGCAGGTGACAGCCACCTTGTTTTATTGTATTGCTCCTTCATCAAGGGCTTCTCCGAACTTAAAAGCAAATCGAAAAACACCTCGTCCATGAATTTTTCATATTCCAATTTCGATTCACCTCTGACGTAATTAATAATAAGCAAGGTCTTTTCTCCTTCTTTTGCCCTCATGTCTTCTTTCCTTTTTTCATTGGCCGTATTGTTCGTCAATGCAGCCTTTGCTTCTTCCATCTTTTTATTTTTTTCTTCTGGTTGGCAGCTTGAAATCAGGATTGCCCCTAAAATTAAAAACAGGTAAACTGGATTTTTCATAATATTTGTTTTTGATGATTGTGAATTTTTTGTTTTTCCTTGATGAGAAAGCGACACTTGCTATTTACTACCCGAACACTTCATTATTTTTTCATAAAAAAACGCCCGCCCATTATTTATTTTTATGAAATAAATACCGTCCGTGATATTTTTTAAACCCAATTCAATAGCGGCATTGTTTTCTTGCGAAATATATTTTTCGGAAAACACTTTTTTGCCATTTAAGTCGAATATTCCGACATCAAAAAAACCGTCCTCAAAAGGGGTTTGGAAAGATATATTTTCGGAAAAAGGATTTGGAAAGATATTTATTCCAGATATAGCACCGCCGTTTTTCCATTCCACAGAGCGGACGGGCGAATACTCAAAACCGCCGTCAAAATCAATTTGCTTTAAGCGGAAATAATAAATCCCATCCCTGCGGGGGCTGACCGTAAAATAATATTGCTGCGCATCCTGCGTATTCCCGTGCCCGTCCACAAAGCCTATGTTTTTCCAATCAAGAACGCCCGGTTGCAAGTGGCCGGCCGCCGACTGTATTTCAAATCCTTTGTTGTTTGTTTCGGAGGCAGTCTGCCATTCGAGGGAGATGTTGGTTGGCGTTATGGCCGTTTTGAAATTGATCAGTTCTATGGGGAGAGATGTTTCGTTCGCAACAGCCCCCGGATAGAGATATACATTATCGTTGTGCTCATATACCGCAAAATGATAGGCTACGCCCGGAGACAGGCCCGTCACCGTGACGGAGGTGCCCGTACCATTATAAACCACATGATTGTCGGCACCTGTTTGGTAAAGAAATGGAGAACTGGGATCGGAGTTATAACCCTGGTATTGAGTTGGATCAACATTTACGGCCGAACCTCCCTTCATCACTACCAGCCTCCTTAGCCCATCGCCCTTGGTCCAGTTGAGGGTCATGTTGTTGCCTGTTACATTGGTGAAGTTAAGGCCGCTTGCCTGAGAGGTAGGGGGCGACACAGTGGTTGCATTGCCTGCAAGAAAACTGCTCGTGAGGTACTGCGTACTGCTGCCCGTACCGTCGTATTCAAATATGGCAATATGATAGGTAGAAGAATGCACCAGTCCGGTTGCCAGCACGCTGCTGCCGGTGCCATCATATATTACATATTCACCACCGCCAAGGTCAGTGCCCGTCCCAAAATTACTGCTTGCTGAATAGGTTGTCCCATTGCTTGGAGTATTGGCAACTGCACCGCCTTGTTTCATCACAAAAATGCGCCGGAGACCATTTCCCCTTGTGCAGGAAACCCCTATTTGATCGCCCTCTATATTGAAAAACGACATGCTGCTCGCTGCCGTGGTAGGTGGCCCGGAGGTAGTGCCGTTGGCCGTATTGCCGGGAGACAGATAAACACTGCCCGTGCTACTGCCATTGTATTCAAAAACGGCAAAATGGTAGGTCGTGTTGATGTCCATATTGACAACCGTTGTGGAGGTAACATTCCCGTTGGCTACGACATAATTTCCTGTTCCGATTTGCGAACCGCTCCCAAAACCAGAACTCGGAGTATATGGTGTAAAATCCACGGGATTGGCATCTACGGGGCTACCTTCTTTGGCCAGCACAATGCGGTTTTGGCCATTCCCTGCTGGGAAACTCAAATCAATGCGGCTGCCTGTGACAGTGCCTGTTGTTATTGTCGCTTGGGTGGTCGGAGGAGACAAAGTGAACTGGCTGGCAGCAAGAAAAGAAGTGGTAAGGTAATCGGTAGAACTGCCCGTGCCGTTGTATTCAAAAACGGCAAAATGATACTCGGTGCTGTGAGCCAAATTGACAACAGTTGCGGAACTGCTGTTGCCATCATACACCACATATTCACCGCCGCCCAGGTCATCGCCGCTGCCAAAGGTGACATTCGGATTATAGTCCGTGCCGTCCACAGGGACATTGATTACAGCACTGCCCGCTTTGACCACCACGATGCGCCGGGCACCGTTTCCTTTTGTCCAACCAATGGTCATCCGGTTACCTTGTATCCCGGAAAAAGTTGGTGTGTGGGAAGCCATGGTGGGTTCGACGGCCTGGAGATTGGAACTCAAAAAGAAGGCCACCGCAAGAAGGGCGATAGGCTTGCTTTTTTGGAAAAAAACGTAAAGTGGCGATAGTAGGGGAAAGCAGGGGCTACTCTTCATGACGAGGTGTAATTTTAATTGATGAAAAAAAATGGTTTAATGGGGCCGACCTGTAGAATAGAGGCACTTGAAACAGTAATTGGACTGCCGTGAGAACCAATATGATTGTGGTTACAGTTTACCCTTATCAGTTTGCGATGCGTGAGGCTCTATATTGTTTGTAAAAACCATAAAGCCCCAGCCCGATGCCGGCCGCGCCCAGTATTGTTGCGACAGCAGGATTGGTATTGATCAGTACAATACCTTTTGGGATTATTAAAAAAAAACCGACGATAATGGCATAGGCCCAAGTGAAAAAATCCATTGCTTTTAAATTCATTGTTTTGAGTTTTTGGTGCTGGTTGAGCAGATATATTATACCTGCCAATCAACGTTTGTTAAATAATTGTTTTTGAAAAAACGCTTGCCGGATTATTTTTTCAATTATCAAAAAATACAGCGACCGGGTCGCTCTCCCGTACTTCCTGATTTTCTAAATCCCCGATCACTACCTGAAAAAAAGCATGTTTTTTATCCCGTACTGGAGGGGTAATATACTCGGCCATTATAGGTTTTGTGCATTTGCCCCCGCCAGCTCCCGACCCCAGAAGGGGAGAACCTACGCTCTATGCACAAAACCTATAATGGTCGAGTATAAAATAGTGTTCTGTTTTTTTGGCAGTCCCCACCAATTGTTTTTTTCGGTTGCCATCCAACTGGTATATCTATATTCTGAAATAAGGCGGTTGTCCAGTAAAGGCAAACTTATACCATATAGTGTGAGGGTCGGTGTGCCCGATAAAAAATAAGAAAAAGGCTGCTGCCGTGGCCTGCCCCCATCAATGCCATAAAAATTGGTGGTAAGTGAAAAACCGGAACTCAATTGCAGCGGCTTTTGCGCTCCTATATTTTCCAAGTTTTGAGAAAAACATGGGCAGGCAAAAGATATTGCAACATATATAATAATGGGTGTGTATTTCATATTAGGGGGCATTAAACAACTGAACGGGCTTTTACATTTGGTTGACCGTTTAATTGGTTTGGGGACACTCAACCAATAATATTGAAACCCAAATGTAGAAGCGAAAAGCAATTGATAGCTAACACATATGTTGCATGTTTATATTTTTTGGAAATAAAACATTGACTATTCAGCACCGGCACCCGAAAGATATTTCCCGCAAAGTCCCGCAAAGGTTTCGCAGAGTCCCGCAAAGCGGGGCGAGTACACGTCCTGCTTTGCGAAACTTTGCGAAACCTTTGCGGGACTTTGCGGGAAAACCATAGCAATGTTGAATAATTAAAGGTTTTATCAAAATGGAATTTTGGGGCATGTCCTTAACCTCCAGCATATTCCGAAGGGCAACATCCGTATTGTTCCCTAAAACATTTAGCGAAATAAGAATGGTGGTCGAAGCCTACCGCCAATACTACTTCCGCTACCCTCCACTTTTGGGACTGCAATAACTCAGCGGCTCTTTCCAATCGTTGCTGCCGGATGTATTCCGTTGCACTCATCCCCAAAAGCGATTTCAGTTTCCGGTGGCATTGCGAGCGGCTCAAAAAAACTTGGTCGCAGAGGTCTTCGGCTGTAAAATTTGGGTTCGACAGGTTTTCTTCGACCGTCATCTGTATTCTTGATAAAAAATCTTGGTCGTTGTTGGCCATATTAAAGGGGTGTTTGGCTCTCCGATAATTTCAAAAAACTGTGCGTTTGTTGCTAGTTCAATGCGCACCGAAGCGGCAGCGTGAACAGTGTCCAATCAGCTGTTCTCAAAAATCAATGAAGAGGTAAAAGAGGTATCATGAGGCCAGTCAAAATATATAAGGCAGTTCCAACTAATAAATTAGACATTATGACGATGTTATTTTTTCTCCGCCTGAGGCGGATTTAAAAAAAACGCACATAGTGGGGCTACGTAAGTTTTTTTTATCCCGATAGCCATCGGGACTCAGAAGGAAAAAGGCCTGTCCCGATTTCACATCGGGGAACACGTCAGAATGTTTAATTTATTAGTTGGAACTGCCTAAAGGCGGCCATCATGGTTGCCCAGCAAATATGGCAGCAGGCCGTTTTGGAATGCTAACACCCTCGTTACATTTCCTGACACAATCGTTACAATCCGTTGATAATCAATATTTTTTAAAAGAGGAAGGAGCTTGTCCGTACTTTTTGCGGAAGCATTTGGCAAAATAAGAGAGGTTGTTGAAGCCCACTTGGAAAGCGGTTTGGGAGACCGAATCTGCCTGTGCTTCCAGTAATTGGGCGGCCCGTTCGAGGCGCAGGTTGCGGGTAAATTCCGAGGGGCTCATGCCCGTGAGGTTTTTCAGCTTGCGGTGCAGGTGTACGCGGCTCAGGTGCATTTGCCTGGCAAAATCATCCACGCTGAAAGCGGCATTGCCCATGTGCTCCCCGACGAGAGCAATGGCTTTTTGCAGGAACTTTTCCTCGGCGTTGCGGAGGTCAATACCAGGGAGCGACAATTGGATTTTTTGTTGAAAATGCCCTTGCAGCCTTTTTCGCTGGGCAATAAAATTTTGGCAACGGGCCAGCAGTTCCCGGCTGTCGAAGGGTTTGGCGAGGTAGTCGTCGGCACCAGTTTCCAGCCCTACCAGCCGGCTTTCGATGTCCGCTTTTGCGGTCAGCAAAATGAAAGGGATGTGGTCGGTGCGCAGGTCGGATTTTATTTTTTGACAAAAGCCAAGGCCGTCCATCACGGGCATCATCAGGTCGGAGATAATGAGGTCGGGCAGTTGTTCGCTTGCTTTTTCCCAGCCCTGCTGCCCGTCTTCAGCTTCTATTATTTGGAAATTGTTTTCCAGTTTGGAATGGATGTACGCCCTCACTTCCGCATGGTCTTCGACGAGCAACAGCAGTGGCTTTTTCTTTTCATTTTGCTTGCTGGCCAAAGCCGGGATGTCCTTTTCAAACATGGGCGGGACAATCACTTGGGTCGAAACCCCTGCCACTTCGGTTGGGACAAAAGCTCCTCTTTCCACTTTTTCCAAAGGCAGTTCCACCCGAAACCAAGTACCGTTTTCGGCATCGCTTACCACCGAAATTTTTCCGCCGTACAGTTCCACAAACTCCCGCGCCAGTGCCAGTCCGATGCCCGCCCCTTGATGCCGCGTGTCGCCTGCTTGGTAAAAGCGTTCAAAAATTTTGGGCTGTTCTTCCGGTGGGATGGCCTCGCCGTTGTTGCCGATTTCAATAATCAATTTTTCTGAAAAACGGGCATTGACTTCCACCCACCCATTTTCGGGGGAAAATTTGAGGGCATTGGAGAGGAGGTTCAGAACGATTTTTTCCAGTTTGTCTTTGTCAAATTTCAGATAGGTTTTTTCCGTGGGGACATTGATTTTGAAGCCCAGTTTTTTATGGTCGGCGAGGGACTTGAAATTGCCCGCCAATTGACGGAGGAAGGCAAAGATTTCTTGCGGTTCGTTTTTCAGTTTCAAGACGCCCGACTCCAGCCGCGACAGTTCCAGCAACTGGTTGACCAAGTGCAGCAGCCGTTCCGTGTTCTGGTACATTTTATAAAAAACAAGCCGGTCTTCCTTGTTGTTCCGGCTGGTCAGCAGGTCTTCCAGCGGGGCTTTTATCAGGGTGAGCGGGGTGCGGAACTCGTGCGATATATTGGCAAAAAACCTTGCCCGCAACTGGTCTATTTCCTGTGCGCTTTCCTTTTCCATCTGCTCGACCTTAAGCTGGCTTTTCAGTTTTTCACGACGGACAACCTGCCTGCGGGCAAAAACCAAAGCGGCAATGAACAGGCAGGCATAAACAAAATACGCCCAGCCGCTGCGCCACCACGGCGGGCGGATGATGATGTCGAGGCTGCCGGTTTCTTTTGCCCAGCGCCCGGTCTGGTCGCTGGCCCGGTAGCGGTAATGGTAGGTGCCCGGCGACAGGTTCGAGTAGGTCAGGGTATTGTTGCGCTTGACCTCCACCCAGTCCTTGTCCACACCTTCCAGCTTTTGCAAGAAATAGCTTCTCGCCAAAAGGGCAAAATTCAAAGCGCCGGGTTCAATGGAAAAAGTATTGTCCAGATGGCCGAGTTCTATTTCTTTCAAGCCATTGAGCTGAACGGCATTCCATCTTTCTTTTCCCGGCACCACGACATTTTTGATGTAAAGCGAAATAGAAGCATAATCACCGACATACTTTGGAACGTCAAATTCAGACAGCCCCCTATTGCTGCCGGCCCATATCCTCCCGTCCGGGAATGCGATCAACGACCGCTGTATTCCCACTCCAGTATAATAGCGCGGGATTTCGGGATGCTTGGCATAGGGCAAAAAAGGATCGAATACTTGAAAGGAACTCCTGCCCGACAAGACAATTTTCTGCTCGGCCGTTACCACCAGTTCACCATAAGCGATATGGCTTCGTTCTTTGTTTTTGTAATTTTTCCATTCTTTAATATTGGGGTGATAGCCGATCAGGCCTTCCCTGGAAGAGGTCAGGTATATGTCCCCGTTTTGCAGTTCAACAATGTCGCGGATGCTAACTTCGGAGAGCCAACTGCCACCTCCTTTTTCTTCTTTGTAAGGAAGGAAAACGGCATTTTCGGGTTGGTAAATATTCAGCCCGCTCCCTGAGCCGATCCACAGGTTTCCTTTGGAATCAAAAAACAATTTGGATATATTCCGGAGGGGGAGCAGGTTTTTTTTGATGGCCGGAGAAAAATCGGCTATTTCCGACGTGGTGGTATTGAGCCGGAAAACCCCGTTGTCGGATGTGCCTATATACAGGAAGGGAGCTTTGAAAGCCAAGGCCGCCAAATGGGATTTATCGATCTGTTCAAAGCCCAGTTCTTTTTTCTGTATCCGTTGCATACCGTCCTCCCAAAACAGCAAGCCTTTTTCTGAGCCGATCCACAAGCGCTTGGTATCATCTTCGCACAGGTCGTCCATCCAGGTATCAGGGTTGGAAAAACCTGGCGCTGACCGGTAACGGATCAGCCAAAAACTATCCAGCCCGGTTTCATAAACCAATAGCCCGTCCCCTTTTTTGGTGCCCAGGTACAATCGTTTGCCATTGGCAGAAAACAAGTCGGCGCGGAGCCAATTGTTCTTAGAAATATAGGGCGGTGGCTTGGTGTATTTTATTGTTTCACCAAACCATTTTTCATAAGGAATAAATGTAATGGGGTCTTTTTGGGCGGTCATCCTGAACAAGCCCACCACTCCGCACAACCATAGGTCGCCTCCTTTATCTTTGAAAAATTCACTGACCTGGAATTTTGATTTATTACGACCCCTATAATTTTTATAACTGTATATCAGGTCTCCCGTTTGCCGGTTGAACTCGGCCATTCCACTGGTCTGGCTCCCCACCAAAATAGTGTTTTCGTCATAGGCAAAAATACTCCTGACAAAATTGTGGTCGTACCCTTTTTCTTTGTCAAATAGCACTCCTTCGGAAATTGGCAGGCCGGTCGCAGGGTCGTACCGCCAGAGGCCGTGTTCTGCTTTTCCGAGCCAAAGCACCTTTTCCTGCTTATCGGCAAACAGGGGCAGTTTTTTGCCTGAATAAAAATATTCATGTACTTTTTCAAAAGGGAAAAGGGTAAATTCATGGGAGGTTTTATCAAACCGGTACAGCCCAAAACGGGAAGCAACCCACAAGTGCTTGGGGTTGAGCGGACAGACGACCATGTCCCCTAAAATACCGGCCTCTTGACTGGGCATGGAAACCTCCGGCCGGAAATTAAAAAAACGCCCTTGCTCCCTGTCAAAATAGCTGAGGGTGAAATTACCGGTGCTCACCCAAAAATTGCCGTTGTCTTCTTCTTCCAAACTGACCACAAAATTGCTTTTCAGTGCCTTCGGGTCGGTCAGGTCGGCGCGGTAGGTCGTACCGGTCCCCGTTTTTTTATCAAATTCGATCAGGCCGATAGAGGTAGAAAAAAGAAATAAAATATGTTCCTGTATTTTACTCTGGACGATACGTGTCAATTCTGCCGTAATCAATGCCCCTCCTTTTTTGTTTTTGATTTCTACCTTCTGCAGCGAGGTGCCGTCAAAAAGGCTCAGCCCATCAATGCCCGCCAGCCACCACCAGCCATTTTTGTCTGCTGCCAGGCCGTTCACCCTCCCGGTGTTACTGTCAAGGATGACAGGATTGGGCAGCATCCTGAAACTGTCCCTCAGTATTTGTGCATGGGAAATGGTGGCTAAAAAAAAGGTGGAAAATATTATTTGAAAAACACTTGAACAAAGGAACGGGAATGGCCTCGGAAATTTTTTCCGCTTTGTATTTTGAAAGGATGGAAATAGCCATTTCATGTTTGCTGCGCTGTTTTTTTTCAGGCCAAAAGCCGCTTCCCCACGGGCCCCATATTGCTCCCTTTTAATTTTCATTTTAATTTAAACAATCGTCAATATAGAAAACCCGATCCCCAGTGTAATTGCAATCAATTTCCTCCCCGGTATTTTATGATGCCCCGGACTGTCCATTTCAAATAATATAACCGTTGCTATATGCAGCAGCGAACCGACCGCAAAAGCAAGTATCCCCGTTTGTATGTTCGCGGGAATAACCGTCAGGTTCGACGCCGCCGCACCCAGTGGAGACATGGCCGCAAATATGGAAAGGCAAAGCCAGTTCACCCGTTTTTTTACGCCCGATACTTTTAATAAAATAACCAATGCCAAAGCCGCCGGTATATGGTGCAATATAATGCCGTACAATAAATGGTTGTGCGTATGCGAATGGCCGTGTTCCTGCATATAATGCTCGCCATAATAGCTCAATGGGATACCTTCCACAAAAGCATGAACACTCAGTCCCAACATGACAGATATGACAAACCCAACTGTATATTTATGCGGCGCATGTATATGTCCGTGTTCCACTCCGACCGATAATTGCTCCAAAAAAATCTGCGCAAAAAAACCGCCGATTACCCACAGTCCAATATTTGGAATGTCCGAACCGAACACCCACGGCATGAGGTGCAAAACGGTAATTCCCAAAATATAGGCACCACTAAAAGAGAGTATTAATTGCAGCCAATTTTTGCTTTCTTTATTAAAAAGAAAACCGAGGCTGCCCCCAAATAAAACGGATAAAAATAATATTATATATTGCCAGATGGGCATGTGTTTTTGTTTTTATTTATAAAAAAAAGTCATTCAATTTGCTCAAAATAAATGCTGAAAAATAAAATCCATTCGCATCAACTTTGGCCAAAAAAAGTACGGTGGCCGGAACCCGTCTCCGTGCCCTTCCAAAAGCGGGGGAATTTATTCCCCC
>DROJ01000028.1 GCA_011321935.1 Bacteroidota bacterium
CGGCCACCTCCTTTTGCACCAATTCCACCACCTGTCCGGCTTGCGCCTTCGGCAAATAAATATAGTGCGCCCCCAGCCATCCTGCGAGTTCTTTTCCCGTCAAATTGGCGACGGGCGAGCGGCGGGTATCGAACAGCACACAGGCATCGAGTTCCTTTTCCAGCACCCTGCAAATCGGCTTGAGTTCTTTCGTCGCAAGTAATTCAGGGTCGGGGTGCCCGGCGATTGGGTTCAGCGGTTGGTTCGCCCTGCCGTCGGTGAAAAGCACGAGCACCGTGCCCGCCGTTTTGCGGTTGGCCTTCGACTGTTTGGCCAATTGCAAAGTCCTGAGCATGGCCGCCCCGACGGGTGTTTTGCCGCCCGCCGGAATGCGTTTCAAAGTGCGCGAGGCACGGGCAATGCTGCAGCCCGGCGGCAACAAAAGTTTCGCTTCCTTGTGCCGGAAATAAACGATGGCCACTTGGTCGCGGAAAACATAAGCCTTTTCCAAAAGCGAAAGCGCCGCCCCTTTTGCCGCCCGGTAATGGTTGATGGCCATGGAGCCGGAGCCGTCGATGGCGAATATAAAAAGCAGCCCGCTGCGCTGCCGGAACTGTTTTATCCTGAAATTTTCTTTTTTGATATTCAGCCCCCCCACCTTTTTATTTTCCGAAAAAGAAAGTGCCGCCGCTTTCAAAGTGGCCAAAATATCCAGCCGCCCCGAACCCGGACGGCCGGGCATGGAGCGCACATGCCTGCCCCGCCGGAGGTTCAGCGAGGCCAAATGTTTTCCGCTTTTTTTTGCCGCATTTGCCTTGCCGGAAAGCGTGGGCAGTTCCACTTGTTTGACCACTTCGGGGTCGAGGTCGGGCAGGTCTTTTGCCTGTTGGGCCTTGCGCTCGTCGCCCGTGCCTTCGTCTTGGGGACGGAGGTTTTTGCCCCTCGCTTTTTCCGGTTTTTCTTGCTCCCTGTCTTTGGAATCGTCCGCCCCGTGCTGCTCCGGCATATTCCCGCCAACGGTTTTTTTGCGGTTGCTTTTTTCCGAAATATAATCCGTTTCGAGGTCTTCGTTTTCGGGTATTTCGAGCGCCCCCATGCGTCCGAGGAAAATCATTTTTTTTGCCAAATCAATATCCTGCTGAGTGACCGGCACCCTTTGGTGCAATGCCGCATTTGCCCTCGCACAGCGCAGCGCCAATATTTCCATGCGGTTGCCCTCCACGCCCATTTGGGTGGCGCTGCGGCAGATGTCCTCCACCTGTTCCGGCGAAATTTCCACCAGCGGGAGTATGGCCCTCGCCCGCTCTGCCCGGTAAACCAAATCGTCGGGCATGTGCATTTTTTTCCCCGCATTGTTTGCCAAAAATACCCGCCACGAAAGGTGGTTCAAGGTCTGCGACCAAACATTGAATGCGACCCTCCCTTTGAGCGACTCCGGCAGTTCGGCCTCCTCCGGGTTATATGTTCCGATTAATGTAAACTTGGCAGGAAATATTTGCGATATGCCTTCGCGCTCCAATTGCACCTGCCCGTCGAGCGATGCCTGCAATATGGCGGATATTAATTCGGGGGCCAATAAATTAATTTCGTCAACATATAGCACCCCGCCGTTTGCCGCCGCCAAAAGCCCCGGCGAGGCGACGGGTTTTCCCAACTTATAGGAGCGCTCCAAATCCACCCCGCCGACGAGCCGCTCCAACGAACATCCGAGCGGCACATTTATAAACGGGCTATGTTTTGGAAAAAGGTTTTTTGCCGCCCGGGCAATAGTGGTCTTGCCGGTGCCGGGCGGGCCGCCGATTAATACGCCTTTCAGCCCCGGCTCGATTGCGGCAAGGGACAGGGCGATGAGGGGGTCTTTTAATCCGGGGAAAGTGGTCATTGTTTTATTGTATGAAATTAAATGCAGTCCATTTTGGAAATCAGGAAAAACACAAAAATATAGCAATCCGAATTGAAAACAGAAAAACTATATTTTGGTAAAATCAGTAATTGTTGATTTTGTCAAAATATAGGTTTTCTAAAATGATTTAGGGTTGCTATATAGTGCCGTATGTGGGGATACTATTTTGGGAACGGCGATAGGATAAATCAATACCCCAATATTTTTTGAAATTCAGAAAGCGGCACCACTTTGACGGTCGGGAAAGGAAGGTTTTTTAAAATATTAAAATGGCGGTCATTGGTTACCAAAAAATTGACATTGGCAGAAATGGCGAGGTCGGCGAATTTATTGTCATCGGGGTCGTCGGATATCAATCCCCACTTGATGAAGGGTTCTGATAAAACCATATTTGGCGCAGTCAATAATATACTTGTCACTAATTCGGCTGTCCGTGGAGAATAAAATTCACCGATTTGTTCTTCATATTCAAGCAGGATTTCATTACTGATGTGCCAATCAAAATCTTGATTTTTAAATGCGAGATAAAGCCAATATTCCGGGTTGTTTGGAGGAATAGAAGGAATCAGGCAATTGGTGTCAATAACAACCTTCATTTGGTACGCTGTTGTTTGCTCAGTACCTTTTCGAAATCATCCCTCGTAATACCCTTTTCATTAATCACATTTTCCACTTCTTTATGAAGCATTTTTTCATAATAGCCCAATAGCATATTGCGGATGGCTTCCATATCTCCCGAATTTACTTGCCGGCTGAACAACCGGAGCAGCATTAACTGGGTTTCGTTCAATGGTTGTGGGCTTTGTGCCTTTGCTGTCATAATCGAATTTAATTGTTTGTATTTCAACGTTTAAACAGTCAACTCGTTCTGAAAAATCAAAAAACCGAGCGCATGTTTTCGTGACCAAAGATAGGAAAATGTTTAAAAGTGGCGGCCATGCCATTCAGGGCAGCCTCTTTGCGTGTGGAGGGCGGGCGGGCGGGAACCTCGGCACATCCGCAGCTTTTGCCCATTTTATCCTATCTTTGAAAAAAATAAAGTCATGGATATACAGGCAAATAAATTGGAACTTATAAAAATGATATTGGAAACCGAGAGCGGCCAATTGCTCGAACGGCTCAAAAATTTTATAAAACAGGCCGATAAAAACGGGCAGCCCGCAGCCCAGCCCACGCCCGAACCTGAATGGCTGGAAATGGCCAAACAGCCCATGCCCGCTTCGATTGATTTGGAACAACTGAAAAAGGAACAGGGCTATGATGCCCAAAAACTCAAAGAAACTTTTGACAATTGGGACTATACCTTGTTCGAGGACGAACCGCCAATTGAAGAACTTTTAAAAATGCTCACAAAATGAAACCCCTCCTTTTTGATACCAATCTGATAGTTGCTCTGGTCAGGAGCGAAAATTTTAAAAACAACTTTGAAAAAACTTATCCTTTTCATAAAAATGAAACATTGATTTCTACGGTAACTCAGGGCGAACTTCAATCAGTTGTCATTCAATGGAAATGGGGGCATATAAAGTCAAAACGCCTTGCAGCTATATTGGAGCGTTTTATAATTTACCCCATTAAAGTCCAAAACATTATCGAGGCTTATGCAAAGATTGACGCATATAGCCAGGGCAAACTGTCCGGGCAGCCCTTGCCCAATAATATGTCTTCCCGCAACATGGGCAAAAATGATTTATGGATTGCCGCCACCGCCCATGTCACCAATGCCACCCTGATTTCGTCGGACAAAGATTTTGCACACCTCGACGGTGTTTTCCTGGATTTGGACTGGGTGGATATTGAAGGCTTGAAGTGAGGTTGGGGGCAGTTTAATTGCGGGGCAACTTCCCGTTGCCCCGCAATTAAATCACATATCCCTCAGCACCTCCTTTATTTTCTCCCCCGTATCAATTTCCTCCAGCGGGTCGCGCCGCAAACGGTGGCGGAGGCACATCACGGCCACGGCGCTCAGGTCGTCCGAGACCACGGTTTTTCTTCCGTCGAAAGCGGCATAAGCCTTGGCGGCACGGGAGAGGACAATCTCGCCCCGGTGGCCGTCTATTTTCAGTTTCAGGCACAGCTCGACGGCTTTGGCGAGGAGGTGTTCGGGCATTTTTGTTTCCGGCAAAATGGCTTTTGCATGCACTAATTTTTCCCGGAGCTTGGCCTGTTCCGCTTCCCATTTTTTGGAAAAAGAAACCGGGTCTTGGCGGAAGCCCTCGCTGTGCATGACCACTTTTATCCGCTGCGCCACGTCGGTTATCGTGGTGATTTGGGTGTATAGCCCAAAGCGGTCGAGGAGCTGCGGGCGGAGGTCGCCCTCCTCCGGGTTGCCGGAGCCGACGAGGACAAATTTGGCGGGGTGCCGGACGCTCAGGCCCTCCCGTTCCACGATGTTGGTGCCGCTCACGGCCACGTCGAGGAGCAGGTCAACGAGGTGGTCTTCGAGCAGGTTCACTTCGTCAATATACAGGAAGCCGCCGTGCGCCCGGGCGAGCAGTCCCGGCTCGAATGATTTTTTCCCTTTGGAAAGTGCGGCCTCGATATCGAGGGTTCCGACCACCCTGTCCTCGGTGGCGCTGAGGGGCAAATCCACCATCGGCACGGGGCGGAAATCGCCGTCGGCAATATGGATGTGCATGGTCTCGTGCTTTCCGTGAACGTTTATTTCGGCCAAAATATCCTTGGCCGGAATGGGCGGCAACAATGCGGCCAATGCCCGCACGGAGGTGCTTTTGGCGGTGCCCCGGTGGCCCATTATCAGTACGCCCCCGATGCCGGGGTCAATGGCGTTGAGAAGCAAAGCGAGCTTCATTTCTTCTTGGCCGACGATGGCGGTGAAGGGGATGATGGGGCGGGGCTGCCAATTTGATGTCGTTGAATTGCTTGTGTTCATCTTTTTAGTTTTGCCGATATAGCTGTCAAATTCGACCGCACTCTAATATTTTCCATAAATTAAAAAAAATTAGAGCATGGTCGAAAATCCGTTCAATTTTTTGTGTCACCCCGTCCTCTTCCCCAATATTTTCAAATTATTCCCTTCCAATATATACGCCTGCCCAAAGCCCCTCACATAATTTCCATTGATTATATCAAAACGGAAAAGGTGGAAATCGGCGAGCGATTTCAGCAGGCCGATAATATTTCCAAATATAGCTTCCATATTTTTTAAAATTAAATCAAAATCATCGGACTGCCCCGGTATTTCGGTTGCGGCGCATTGCAGGCCGAGGCGTTTGCGGGCGAATATGTTTTTGGCATTTTCTTCATTTTCGATAAAAAGCAGGCCTGCCCGTGGGTGGCTCAATATATTGCGGGTATGCGCCGACAGTTCGCTGGTGAAAATATATATGGCCCCGTTTTTATCGGAAATATACGGCGCATAACTTGCCTCCGGCTGCCCCTGCGGGGAAACGGTGGAGAGGAGGACG
>DROJ01000029.1 GCA_011321935.1 Bacteroidota bacterium
AGGGTGGGGGAGGAGTACCCGCTATTTTATAATTACAGGTGCGGCAACGGTTTTGTTTTTTTTGCCCATCGTCAATGCAACTTTCATTTCCAATTTTGGCGACAGCCTGAACCTGTATTTTCAAAAACTGGAATATAATGCGAGCCTATATTATTTGTTCCGTTGGATTGGGTTCCAGGTTTCGGGATATAACCAAATTGCACAGGTCGGCCCTGCTTTGGGCGCGCTTGCGGTGTTGGGCATTTTGGGAATGGCCTTGTATAAGGTGTCGGAGGCCTCCAAGGCGTCCGACACCTTGGCGTCTTTGCCCGGCAATTGGCTCTTTGCCATTTGCCTTTACCTTTTTTGCACCACGACCATGCACCCCTGGTACACGGCGCTGCCCATCGTGCTTTGTGTTTTTACCAAATACCGTTTCCCGATAGTTTGGTCTTACCTTATTTTTTGGACCTACATTAATTACGGTTATGTCCCCTACCGGGAAAACCTGTGGGTGGTGGGCATGGAGTATTTGATCGTTTTTGCATGGCTGTTATGGGAACGAAAACGATATGTTGGGAAAATGGTGTTTTAGCCATAATTTCGGCGCTGAATAAAACTTTTCCGAAGCACTGCTTATGTCCACCATCCTCACTCAGCTCGAACAAGCAAAACAAAACGGCGAAAAGAAGTTTGTCGTCCTCATAGACCCCGACAAGGTGCGCCTCGGCAACATGGACAAAGTCCTGCAGTTGGCCGTCGAATCCAAGGTTGACTACTTTTTCATCGGCGGCAGCCTCATCGTCAACAACCAGCTCGACGAATGCCTGTTGGCCATCAAAGAGCGCTGTCCTATCCCGATGATCCTCTTTCCCGGCAACTCCCTGCAGCTCAGTTGGAAAGCCGATGCCATCCTTTTCCTTTCCCTTATTTCCGGCAGGAATGCAGACCTGCTCATCGGCAACCATGTCATTGCTGCCCCCTATTTGAGGCTTTCCCCGCTCGAAATTTTGCCGACAGGCTATATGCTGATAGACGGCGGGGCGGCCACCTCGGTGCTGTATATGAGTAACACCCGGCCCATCCCGACGCACAAGGACGACATCGCCGTCTGTACCGCGATGGCCGGCGAAATGCTCGGCCTGCGGCTGCTCTACATGGATGCCGGCAGCGGTGCAAAAACACCCATTTCGGAAGAGATCATCGAGTCGGTCAGCGGGGCGGTCTCGGTGCCTCTGATCGTTGGAGGGGGCATCAAGACGCCGGAAAAGGCAGCAGCCAATGTTGCCGCAGGCGCCGATATTATTGTGGTGGGCAATGCCATCGAAAAAGACCCGGGACTGGTGAAGGAGATGGCGGCGGCGGTGCATGGGGACTAAGAATGCGTTATATATCCTTGCGTCCCCTTGCGCCCTTGCGGCCTCGCGATGAAAAACCCCCAAAGTTGTTGCCAGAGTTAAGCGAGCTTTAGCGAGCGACACTTGCGACCATTCTGCTTGGCTGGTTGCAAGTGACACTCACTAAAGCTCGCTTAACACTGGCAACAACGGGGTAAAGGTTCCCATCCTCTTCAACAGCGAGGGAACCCACGACTATTGAACATTGCGTCCCCTTGCGCCCTTGCGGCCTTGCGATGAAAAACCCTTGCGTCAAAAAATTCTTGCGATGAAAACCCCCTGCGTTGAATAATTCTTGCGATGAAAACCCCCTGCGTCAAAAAATTCTTGCGCCCTTAAACCCCTGCGTTATATATCCTTGCGTCCCCTTGCGCCCTTGCGGCCTCGCGTTGAAAACCCCCTGCGTCAAAAAATTCTTGCGTTGAAAAACCCCTGCGTTGAATGATTCTTGCGATGAAAAACCCCTGCGTTGAAAACACATCAATTAATTGCCTAACCTTGCTCCTGACTAAATGCCACAAAAAAAAATGACCAAGCACATCGCCGCAAAAATAGAAGGCACAGCGGTCCGGGCCATTGATGCCGTCCGGTTGTTGCCGCGTCGTTTATGGCGCTTGTTTGTGCATTTTGCCGGAGGCATAAAAGGATTGTTGGGATCGGCAAAAAAAACGGGCCTGCCCGTCAGCCCCTATTCCCTGTGGTGGCTGGAATTTACTTTTTACCTGCTCGACCTGCTTGCCGTGCCCGAAATCTATGAAACGCTGATGGACTGGTCGAAATGGAAAACGAGGCCTTTGACGGGGGAGGAGGAGCAGCTCGCCCGCTCCGTTTATGGCAAGTCCATCAATTACAAACGGGTGCGGATAGACGAATCGGCAAAGATCGTCTGCCGGGCACACCATATATATTATGTCAGTTTTTTTACTATCAATGCCTGGAAGCCTTTCCGTCCGGACATTTTTATCCATGAAATGATGCACGTTTGGCAGTTCCAGCACTTGGGGGGCATATATATCCCCCATGCCCTGCTGGCGCAAAAAACATTGCTCGGCTATAATTATGGCGGCTTGGCGGCGTTGGAGGCCTGTAAAAAAAAGGGCGGCGGCTTTGCCGATTTCAATATGGAGCAGCAGGCGGATATAGTTACCGATTATTTTTGTTTGCGGGAAGGGCTGATGCCTAACTGGTGCCCGCCGGATGCAGGTTTGGCGATGCCTGTATTTGGGTATTTTATTGAAGAGTTGCGGGATGGTTTTTTGAGGTGATGCCTTTTTCTCCCCCGCCACAGCCCGCGCTGCAAAGGCATCACCTCAAAGCAAGCAGTTTTTATTTTAATAGAAATTGTATGTTTGCGAACAGAGCCGTTGAGCGGACTAATGCAGTGATTAGTAATTAGTTGATTAGTGATTAGTCCGCCAAATCCCTGATAATGTGGCATTTAACCAAAAACTAAATGGTTAGCTAATTACGATTTGCACCACTAATGGTTCGATTCGTAATTAGCGGACTATTTATTTTTTGGTAAACACCACATTATCAAGGATTTGGCGAACTAATCACTAATCAACTAATTACTAATCACTATTTTACTATTCACTAATTACTGACCCGTGATCAAATATTATAGCCGAGAAAAAGGAGTGTTGATCGAACTGCCGGAGCAGCGTCCGGGGTGTTGGGTCAATATCACGCCCCCCTTCACGCCGGAGGAACTGGAGGAGATGGCCATGAAGTTCGACGTGCCGCTCGACTTCCTCACCGACCCCTTGGACATTGACGAGCGCTCGCGCTATGAGCGCGACGAAGACATGCGGCTCATCATCCTGAGCACCCCCATCCTCAACCCCTTTGAGGAAGACATTGACGCCATATTCATCACTGCCCCCATCGGCATCATTTTGACCCTCGACCATGTAATTACCATCACCTCCCACGACAACCCGGTGCTGAACCTTTTCCTCGAAAACCGGATCAAGAACTTTGACCCGGAAGACGAGCAACTGTTCGTGCTGCAGATATTCGAACGCACTGTTTACCGCTTCCTCAACTGCCTCAAGCAGCTCAACCAAAAGCGGAACATGATCGAAAAGGAGCTGTACCACAGCAGCCGCAGCCAAGAACTGAAGCACCTGTTGAGCATCGAAAAGACCCTCGTTTATTTTGTCTCCTCCATCAGCGACAACGAGCTGCTGAAAATGAAGATCAAGCGAACCAATTTTTTGAAACTGGGCGACGAGGAAGAAAAAACAGACCTCTTCGAGGACATCATCATTGACAACAGCCAGGCGCTGCAAATGTCGAACATGTACACCAACATCCTCAACGGGACGATGGACGCCTACGGCTCGATCATCTCCAACAACCTCAACCTGACCATCAAAAGGTTGACCACCATTACCATCATTTTGATGGTGCCCACCTTGGTCGCTTCGTTCATGGGCATGAACGTGGCGCTGCCCCTAGACCATCTTTCGATTTCCTCCTTTTATGTGATTATCATTATTTCGCTGGCGGGCAGCCTCGGCCTCGCTTGGTATTTCCAAAGGAAAAATTTGTTTTGATTTGAGGCGATGCCTTTGCGGAAGGTTGGCGGGAGGAAAGGCGTTGACTCAAATTCGGCAGTATTCCAGATATTTGAGTCAACGCTTTTCCTCCCGCCAACC
>DROJ01000030.1 GCA_011321935.1 Bacteroidota bacterium
AACCGCCGTTCCAAAAATATTTTTTTATAAATTTCAAATTGTTCTCCTGAAAATTTAATGTCAATTTTTTTTAAAAAAGTCAAAATCAAACTTTGCGACGAACCCCTCGCACCTTCTATTGTACTGCCGCTCTGTGGGTCGGTCGAATGCGGTATCAAACCTGTATTTGGGTCTAATTTTTTTCTTGCTTTCGCAACCCATTTTTTGATAGTCCCTTGATATAATTGGCCAAATATTTTATCGTGCAAACTAAGGGAAGCCACTGCTATTGTTGCATCCGCAGGCCATGACTGCCCAGTATATGACTCTAAATATGGACTGTTGGATTGGCCGACGGCCGTTGCTATTTGGTGGCAATTTTTTTTAAAAAGATTTATTTCATTTGAATCCCTGTTTTCTTTTTTTTCGATCATTAATTTGCGCCCCAATAAATAATTGCTCCAGCCTTTATAAAATGTCCCGTATTCCAGCGGGAGGTTTTTATTGAATATTGATTTTCCTTTTGGAGAATTTATTTCATTAAATGACCATTTTATTTCGTTTATTCCTTCTTTATATGTTCCTGAATTAATATCGAGGTTTTCTATTAAATTGCACCAGCTTAATCCATACAAAGAATTGATAAAAATAAACCCTTCCGGATATATGTTTTGCATTTTTTCGCCTGCCGAATTATGGAGTTCGTTTTTTAAAAACAATAATTGGTGATAAACATCTTCATTATATGTTCCTCCATTTATTTTAATAAAATTTGGATGGTAATAGAGCGATAGGTTTAAATAAACAATTCCTGTTATGATAAATATTAAAACGGATTTTAAAGTTATTTTTAATATTTTCTTCATTTAATTTTTGATTAAAAATATATGCTCGTTACATATGGCTCAGTCATGTTTTCAAAAATAAAATAAAACAAAAATCACAACACCATATCCTCCTCCTCAATAATTTCACCCGCATGACACCTTATAATACGTGCCGGGAAATTTTCCAAAATACGGTAGTCGTGGGTAGCAAAAAGCACAGCGGTATCATTTTCCTGCGCCAGTTTGCGGAGCAGCAAGAGAATGTCGTCAGAAGTTTCGGGGTCGAGGTTGCCGGTCGGTTCGTCGGCGATGATGAGCTGCGGGTGGTTGAGCAGGGCGCGGGCTATGACGACCCGTTGCTGCTCGCCGCCGGAGATGTTGTGCGGCATGGTTTTGTTTTTGCCGACCAGATCTACTTTTTCCAACAGTTCATTGATGCGGGCCATCATTTTTTTTTGGTCTTTCCAGCCCATCGCTTTGAGGGCAAAGAGCAGGTTGTCTTCCACGGAGCGGTCTTCCAGCAGGTTGAAATCCTGAAAAATGATTCCCAATTTCCTGCGCAGCAGGGGGATGGTCTTTCTGTTCAATGATTTTAGGATATGGCCGGCCACCACCCCTGTTCCATATTTCAGGGGCAGGGCAGCGTACATTGTTTTCAGCAGGCTCGATTTGCCGCTGCCCGTTTTGCCGATCAGGTAAACAAACTCGCCTTTTGAAATGGTGAGGTTTACTTTGTCCAGCACCTTTTTTTCTTTTTGGAAAATGCTGGCGTCGGTGAGGTTGACTACAATGTGTTCGTTCATTTTTTAAAGAAGTAAAAAGTAACTTTCGGCACCGCTCCTTTGTTCCCGAAAATCGGAAACAAAGGAGCGGTGCTTTTACTTGGGTCCTACCGAACCATGCACAATAATAAATTTTTCATAGTCACTGCCAAAATGTTTGGCTATTTCTTCGCTCCTTTCGGGGTGGGTATCGGTGATGAAGACCTGCCCAAAATCCCCTTTTACGAGCAGTTCGAGCAAGTGTTCAACCCGTTGCACGTCGAGCTTGTCGAACAGGTCGTCGAGGAGGAGGATGGGCATGGTTTCCTTTTCGTTTTTCAGGCAATCGAACTGCGCCAACTTGAGGGCAAGCACAAAAGATTTGAGCTGTCCCTGCGACGCAAAACGTTTTAAAGGGCGCCCGTCCATCCTGAAACGGAGGTCGTCTTTATGGGTGCCCGCTGTTGTCCTCTGCAAGATCCGGTCTTTTTCGACGGCGTTTTTTAGGAGTTCACTGAATTGATTATCAAGGAGTTGGGAGCGGTATTGGCAGTCAACGCTTTCGTTGCCCCCGCAGATGATTTGGTGATACCGATTGAAAACGGGACTGAAAGCATCCACGAAGGTTTTGCGTTTTTCAAAAATAAAAAGTGCGGGAGCGGCCATCTGCTCGCCGAGGACTTCGAGCAGTTCGGCATTAAAAGTTCGCTGCTCGGCAAACTGTTTCAGCAGGGCATTCCGCTTTTGCAAAAGTCTGTTGTAACTGACCAAATGCGTGAGGTATTGGCTGTCCAATTGGCAGAGCGTATTGTCCAAAAAACGCCGCCGCGCCTCGCTGCCTTCCAATGCCAAAGCCGTGTCGTCGGGCGAATTGAAAACGACGGGCAGCAGGCCAACATGGTCGGAAAGGCGCAGGTAGGCACTCTTGTTTTTTTCAAAAACCTTTTGCTTGCCGGGCTGCACCTTGGCGGTTATTTTTTCTTTCCTGCCTCCCGGCAGGCGGGGTTTTTCATCAAAAACAAATTGCCCTTCCAACCTGAAAAAACTTTCTCCCTGCCGCACCACGTTCCGGTCGGTCGAGGTGAAATGGCTTTTGCCCATGCAGAGGTAATACACCGCATCGAGGAGGTTGGTCTTGCCCATGCCGTTGAGGCCCGCTATCAGGTTGAGGCGGGGGCAAAATTCCAGTTTTTGCATTTCGTAATTCCTGAAATTGGTGAGTTGTAGCTGCTGCAAGTGCATGCGGCAAAGGTAGGGGGTTGGATGGTTGAATGGCTAAATGGTTGAATGGTTTTTTTGCACGGACATTAGACGTATGATAGGATTGAACACGGATTGAACAGATTGAACTGATTTCCACTGATTTTACGCAAAGACGGCAAGCAAATCAGAGGAAATCAGTTCGATCAGTTCGATCCGCGTTCAATCCTATTTACGCAAAGACGGCAAGCAAATCAGAGGAAATCAGTTCGATCAGT
>DROJ01000031.1 GCA_011321935.1 Bacteroidota bacterium
AACTGCTGATTTCACTAATCCCCGACTTCCCGCCTGCCGGCAGGCGGGAAGTCGGGGATTAGTGAAATCAGCAGTTTAGTGAAAGGTGCTAAACAGTTACAAAAATGATATATCACGTTCGCTATATTTTCAAAATTTAATAAATCAAAACCGCATCATTTTAATAAGGCGAGGTAAGGCTTGCGGGGCAATGGGAAATTGCCCCGCAAGCCTCTTTTTCATTTTTTTTATCACCGTTTAAACTTTAGGCAGCCGACTTGCCCCCATCTTTATAGTATAAGATTTACAGCGCACCGATCAAATAATCAAGTGGGGATCAATCTTCCTTATTTTGGAAAACCGACCATTGGAATTTGGTAACTATTTACCAGCCCCAGCGGGGCGACCATGTTTGTAGAAAATATTTACAGTCATGTTTATAGCCCCAGCGGGGCGGTCATGTTTTTTGAGGGGCAACATGACCGCCCCGCTGGGGCTATGAAAAAATGGCCTATTATTTCTGCAAATATTTTCTACAAACATGGTCGCCCCGCTGGGGCTGGTAAATAGTTACGGAATTTGTTTTTTTTCAGTGCCCGTAAATAAAAACAATGTGGTAGTGGTACAAATCGTAATAAGCTAACCATTTAGTTTTTTGTTAAATGCCACATTATCAAGGATTTGGCGGACTAATCACTAATCAACTAATTACGAATCACTGCAGTAGTGGTTCGATTCGTAATTAGCGGACTTTTTATTTTTTGGTAAATGCCACATTATCAAGGATTTGGCGGACTAATCACTAATCAACTAATTACGAATCACTGCAGTAGTTTCTTGAAGGTTTACGAAACCTCGCCTCCCTCTAAATCCACCGCCACAGGTTTCGCAAACCTAATGACCCAAGATTGTCCTGCACTCAAAAGAATTTAATTTCCCCCTATTTCCAGAGAGCTGTACTTTTTGATTATTATTGCCAAAATAAAATTTTGACAATCCTATGTTCAAGTAAAAAGTGCAAACAGCCGCAATGAAAATACCATTTTATAAATACCAGGGCACGGGCAACGACTTCGTGCTGATCGACAACCGTGGGGAAATTTACCTGACAAAAAAAGATACCGCCCGCATCCGCCTGCTCTGCGACCGCAAATTCGGCATCGGCGCCGACGGGCTGATATTGCTGCAGGACGCAGATGGTTTTGATTTTGAGATGGTCTATTTCAATGCCGACGGCAGCCAAAGCAGCATGTGCGGCAACGGCGGAAGGTGCATTGCCGCATTCGCTAAACGGCTCGGCATCATTGACCGGAAATGTACTTTTTTGGCCATTGACGGGGCGCACGAGGCCATTGTCCACGGCGATAATTCGGTGGAACTGAAAATGGGAAATGTGGACGATATTGAAGTTGGCGAAGACTATTTCATCTTGGATACCGGCTCGCCGCACTACGTTATTTTTGTGGAAGACGTGGACGACATCAACGTGGTGGAGGGAGGACAGGCCATCCGCTACGGCGACCGCTTCCGCAAAGAAGGGATCAACGTTAACTTTGTTGAAATAACAAAAGATAAACTTTTGATGGCCACTTACGAGCGGGGCGTCGAGGACGAAACGCTTTCCTGCGGGACGGGGGTGGTAGCGGCGGCTATTTCTTTTTTTATAAAAAACAAATACGCTTCGCAAAACGAGATAGCCGTTTCCATGAAAGGCGGTGAATTGAAAGTCAAATTGAAAAGGGACGGGGATGGCTTCGTGGATATTTGGCTTTGCGGGCCGACGGAGATGGTGTTCCGGGGCGAGTTCGAGGCTGTCCCATAATCCGAGATTTACTAAATTTCAAAAATTTAGCAAATCTGTTGTTCGCTTAAAATGAATGTTTTACAAAACAAAATAAACACAATTTATCTAAAATGGCTTATGACAGAACCTTCCTCAGGGCTTTGACAAAAGCATTGTTGGCAGCTTTGGTACCGATAGTGACCCGCACACACCCGGGCGCACCAAAGTTGCCGACCGGGCGCACCATCACCCCGTTTTCCAGCATTTTTTCCTCAAATTCTTTTTCTCCCATTTCAGGTTCAAACAAAATAAAATTGGCCTGCGACTTCCAGTATTTGATGCCGATCCGGTCCAGTTTTGGGTAAAGCCTTTGCCTTTCGCCCTGCACCAAGTTGACTGTTTTTTCAACAAAACCGACGTCCTCCAATGCGGCGATGGAGGCGTTCATGGTCAGCTTGTTGATGAGGAAGGGCTTGCTCAATTGGCGGACGTAGCCAGCCAATTCAGGGGTCGAATAGCCGTAGCCCGTGCGCAGCGCGGCGAGGCCGTATGTTTTGGAAAAACTATTGACCGCAATTATTTTTTTGCCTGCCTTTACATATGGCAGGGCGGTCGTATAATCATCGGCATCGGCAAAATGGTAATACACCTCGTCCATCACGATGACCACATGGGCGGGCATTTTTCCGACCAGTTCGTCCATTTCTTTTTTTGAAATATAAGTGCCCGTCGGGTTGTTTGGCGAAGTGATAAAAACGAGCCTCGTCCGATCGTTGACGGCATTCAGGATGCCTTTTATGTCCAGTTTGTAATCGGGTTTCAATAGTGGTACATCAACAATTTTGGCCCCCTGCCACTCGGAAAACATGACATATGGCATGAAGCAAGGATTGGAAACGATGCACTCCAAGCCCTCCCCCAAAAATGCCCGGATGATGTGCTCGATCACTTCCGAACCTGCATTTCCAGCGATAAAATTTTCCGGCAACAGTTCATTTTTATAAAAACCTGAAAGTGCATTTTGCAGGCGGACAGTGGTGCGGTCGGGGTATTGGTTGAGGTCGCGGACTGACTTGCGGAGTGCTTTTTTTGCTTTTGGCGAGGAGCCGAGCAGGTTTTCGTTGGAGGAGAGCTTGTATATTTTTTTGGCTTTTACTTTTATTTCGTCGAGCGTTTTGCCGCCTTTGTAACCGGCATTTCCCAACAAATAGGGCTTGAATATTTCGATTGTTTTGTTCTTGTTTTTCATAATGGAGGAAATGAATAGAAAGCAGGAATCAGGATTCCGTTTTCCTTTTTGATGATTTGGCCGCAGCGATTTGCCCGGGCAGCAAATGTGCAAAATATAAGTCCTTTTTCAAATTCGGAGCAATCAATGGGGCGATGATATTTCTCATTGCCCGGACTTCCGTCCGGGTTACTTATTGCAAAAGGGCGACTGCCTTTCGGCAGCCACCCTTTATAATTTTGCACCATTTGATCTAAAAAAAACAGGTACGTTTTATTTACAACTTTTAGGTACTACTATGTCCTTGTTTTGTTTGTTGACAAAAGACAGGTCCACGCATCCTTCGATCCTCCGTCCTGCTCTGTAAAGCGTAGTTCCCCTCAAGTATCTGAACTTGTTGTCGGCAGGATAGAGGCGCAGGGCATCATCCATCAATTTCAGGCCATCGTTGAGGTTCGCTTTTTCTTTTGCAACTTTTTCGCCTTCCAGCGCTTTCGCCACCATTTCTTTGTAATCATCCCTTGCCAATGGGCAGGTCCTTGTATTGGGGGCAAAAGGTATTGACAGATAATATTCGGTATTTTGGTTCAGATTGGCATATCCGGTGTTCCAATCGCCCTTTGTGGAGTTGATGAATTTGGTGGCCGAAGCCTTGAACTCCTTGCCCAACTGGTTGTAATCGGTCATTTTGGTGATCTCGATAGCCCCAGAATTGCTCACTTTGAACTTCACGTCTATCACACCGTTTTTGCAGGGGTCAATGTCTTCTCCGGTAGGGTACTTCAGGTTGGATTCCATGTATTCGTCAAATCCTTCTCGCTCGGTAACGAACACCGGCTTGGCATCCATCAGTTTCAGTTTGTTCTTAGGCTTGGCAGAGGCATCAATACGGAAATGTACGGTGGTGTTCAGCTTTACGTTCACCCGTTTCCCATCTTCTTCGCCCGGTATCCAGCCGATATTTTTGTCGTTCATCAGCAGCATCAGGCGGAAGGCTTCTTCGCTTGTACCGAGGCCGAGGTCGTCAAGGATTTTGACGTTCCTGACCAAACCTTTTGCGTCAACGATAAATTCAACATTGATGTCGCCTTCCAGGCCAACCTCCAGCGCATCTTCAGGATAGACCATGTTTTCCTTGAAAAAGCCATCGAGCGATTCAAGGGTACAGTCGAGTATTTCCCTATCTTTTTTTCCAACCGCCTGACAGGAAGCGAAAGCTGGTACTTCATCAACGAGTTCATATACATCGTTGCCGAGGCCGGCCGAGGGGTAAGCCCTGTCCCTGCCTTCGATATCGTAGTGAACGCTTTTGGTGACATTCGAGCGGGCAGGGCCGCCGTCTTTTTCGGCAGGCACCCATTTGATGCCGCTTTCGACCATTTTCTCAAAAACGGCCAAGGCGTTCACATCGTATTCTTTGATGTCGGGCTTGATGATTTTGAAGGAATGGATAATGCCGGTAGGCTCCACGATAAAAGAAACTTTTACCACCTTACCGTTGAAGTCTGCACTTTTAGAACGGCTTGGGTACTTCAAGTTTTCTTTGATAAATTCATCCAGTTTGGCTTCCGCACACTGGATTTTGGAATAGTTGGAGCTTTCTGATTCGCAGCCCGGAAAGCGGGCTTGGTCGCCTGAATTCTCCGCTCCTTTTTTTGTGATTTTATCAGCGGTTACGACAGCAACGGCCGATTCTTGTTGTGCTTGGACTTCCGAACCTGAAAGTGCCAAGAAACTGAATGCCATGAAGGCAAGGGTGATTTTTTTTGTAATGTTTGACATAATAGCTTGATTAGTTGAATGAAAAAAATCTTTATTCCTGGGGAGAATTATATGGGGAGGTACGGTTAGAAAATCTTGTAAGGAGGAGGATAAAATTACTTTGGGCTGGAATAGTGCTTTCTATACGAGAAGGAGAAAAAGGAGGAAATAAAAAAGGAGGAATTGTTTTGAATACGGGGACAAAATTATGGGCTATCCATTCGCCATGCAAGCGGAAATCAGCATTTTCTTTCCATAAAAACCGATTTTGATTAAAATTGTGACATTAAAAACAAAGCTTGTTTTGTTGGTTCTGTATCAATTTTTGATAAAATAAAATGCCTGCTAAAATATAGCTTCCGCAGCTGACCAGTGAGTTACGGTTTATTTTATTTCATAATAATAGCCGGTGCAAATCCTTGTTTTTTGTGATACTGTATCAGGCGTTTTTTTTTGTATTTATTTCCAAAAAAAATAGAATAGCCCAGCTTTTTATTTAAAACACCTTGATTACGTTTACATATGCAGGCAGAAACAAATATAGCTGCAATAAAAAAGGGCACATCTTAAAGACAGGCCCTTTTTTATTCACTGATTTATTTTTGTGACAATATAAAATTGGCAGTGTGTCAAATGTAATGCTTACCAACCACAGAGCACAGGGGGATTCGCTTTTTGCCAGCATTACATTTGATGCACCACCATAAAATTGTGTTCACGGGTTTCGGATGGTTATATCCCCGAACGATATTTTCACATTGATATTCGATTGCCCCATTTGCGAAGAGAAAATAGCTTTTTTTAATTGGTTGCTATTTTCCAGATAATTAAACTTCAGGTCGTTCGGAACGGATATATTGCCGTAATGGGCGGTCAGGGAGTAACCATAATATTTGGGGTCAGGGTCAAAGAAATAGACATCCGATTTTTCGGCATTTATATTCATGGACAGCAGGTCGGGGCTTGCATTGGTAAAAAATTTCATGACACCGTATTGTGCCGTAATGTTCCAGGTCCCTTTTATTTCGTGCAGCGTAATATCTGATCGGCGGGTCGTCATGCTCACATTGCCGTCTATCTTTCTACCTGTTATATCGCCAAAACGGGAATTGATGCCGATGTTGCCGCGCAGGTTTTCCAAAAGTATTTGTGAAAACTCGCTGTGTATGCGCAGGGAATTGGTGAGGTTGCTCACATTGGTCAGTCCAAAATTGTTTTTTAAATAAACGGGGCAGTCGGCAGGCAAGGTGATCGTATATATTGCCTTTAGTTCGGATTCGGGTTTTTTGCCGTTTTTGGAAATATAGTTTCTGAAATAAATATCGTTGCCGTGCTGCTCAGCAGAATATTCCATCAGGTCGAGGTCCCGTTCTGCAATTTCCCGGTCGGGGTGTTTGGCTATTATCTCCGTCAATACCCTGACTTCGTTTTTGTCCCAGGTCTCTACTTTTATTTCTGCCTTTTCCCCTTCGATGTTCACCTCGTACCCATTTTTATAAGGCATCGTTTTTTCGATTGTTTTGGTGACGACCTGCAGGGACGTTTGTGAAATGGCAACCGTGCCCACCAAAAGGAAGGCCATTAAATTAATAGTTTTCTGTATGAAATTCATTTCTGTATTCTTTTAAAAAAAGACCTTTGGTTGTCCGGTGTTTTAGATAGGCGTGTTTAGACTTTGTTTTTAAATGTAACTGTTGGTGCTGTTCGTCAATATTAGGGTGGCTCAATTTTCCAAATTTTAAAAATTTGGAAAATTTAATTCATTTATTTTGGGCAAACACAAATCTTCCAGATTTTAGAAATCTGGAAAATTGAGCTACCCTAATATTGTCGAACAGTACCTAATGCAGTGATTCGTAATTAGTTGATTAGTTATTAGTTCGCCAAATCCTTGATAATGTAGCATTTACCAAAAAATAAATAGTCCGCTAATTACGAATCGAACCACTAACTGATTAATCTTTGAAAAAAACCTTTCTTATCAATACCTTATCCGCCTAATCACTAATCACTAATCACCAATCACTTCCCCGGAAATCATATCAGCATGACCATCATTTTTTTCAAAATATCGGTCCGTTCGAGTTCAATGTTTTTGATCTGCAATATCAGGTCTGCATTTGTCCCATATTGGCCGATGGCCGTTTCGAGGTCACCGATAGCAGCGGTCAGTTCATTGAGTTCATCTTTCAATGATTGGAATTCGGGTTGTTCACAGACATATTTTTTCACGTCGCAAAGTTCCTCGAATTCTTCAAAAGCAGCTTCGTCTTCTTTCCAATCTTTTGCAAAAAGGTTGTCGTCCATTTCTTCGGTGCTGTAAGTTACGGTAAATGCCTCCTCCGGGGCTGTGGGCAAATCCGTTTTAAAAGTAAAATAGGCGGCAAGTAAAATGGCCAGCGAAGCTGCGACGGCAAGGGCTTTTCGCCAACCGATCAAAACTATTTTTGCGCCCCGCCCCCTGTTCAATTTTTTGACAATGTTTTGCCATACCTCGGCGGGCGGCTCATGCACCGGCAAATTTTGCAGCATTTTTTTGGAAACCAGTTCCTCGCCGGCCTCTTCCAATTGCAGGTCAATTCGGTCCCAAATAAACTCCGGCGGCTCATGCTCTTTGAGCGAGGACAATGCTTCGATCAATGTTTTTTTATTGAATTCTTCCATTTATCTGTTTTTCAATATTTGCCTTAATTTCTTTTTTGAATAAAACAATTGCGATTTGGAAGTGCCCTCCGAAATGCCGAGCAGTTTGGCTACATCTTTATGGGTGTAGCCTTCTATTTCGACCAGCACAAATACCATCCGGTAACCTTCGGGGAGGGAAAGGATGGCCTTTTCCAAGTACTCCGTGTCGAGATAATGCCCCCAGTCCACCCTCGGTGGATTGGTCAGGTTGTCTATGTCTTCAAGGAAAACTTTTTCTTTCCGCAAGTAGCTGTAAGCGGTGCGCACCACTATCGTTTTGATCCAGGCGCCCAGGGTGCTTTCGGCCCGGAATTTTGGCAGCCCCCGGAATACTTTCACAAAGGCATCCTGCAGCACGTCGTTGGCTGCTTCGTAATCGCCGGTCACCCGGTAGGCCAGCGAATACATCGCCTTCTTGTACTTGTCGTACAGGTTTTTCTGTGCCAACCTGTCGTTTTTCAAACAGGATTGGACCAATTCGTTCTCGGTCATACCGATAGTGGAAGTCATTTATTTCGCAAGTTTCATTTAGTAATAATAAGGTGTAGGTTGATGGGGGGAGGGTTGTATTTGCAATGGCCATTGGCCAATGGCTTTTAGCTATTGGCCAATGGCCATCTAAAAAAAACAGGCAAACTGGGGGCGAACCCGTTTGCCTGTATTCCGAATGTGGCTGGTATAACGTACCGACCGGACTATTTGTTATTTTTTATTTTAAAAAGCAAAACCAACGGTCATCACCCACCTCGACGGGTTTTGGGAAAAATTGATCTGCTCTCCTGCGATGGTCATGTGCTCGCCGAAGTTGTTGAAATTGCCTTCGTAGCGCACATCCACCAACAGTTTCCAAATATCGAGGCCGAGGCCGGCCTGATAGCCGAGGTTGAAATCTTTGAAACGCTGCATGTAGCCCGTGACGCCTTCTTCCAGCTCAGATTTGCTTTTCAGGAAAACATGCCCGGCCGGCCCCGCTTCCAAACGCAGCGGCCCCAATTTATAGCCCAGCATCAGGGGTATGTCGAGGTTTTGGTATTTTTCCGTCAGAACGGTATTGATCAGCCCGTCGCCGAGGTCGGTCACATCGAAGTCAACCGAGTTGGAATTGAAAAGCACTTCTGGCTGCAAATACAATTTAGCACCGAGCGGCACCCGCCCGAACAGGCCGATATGGAAACCGTACTTCGCATCCTTGATGGCGAGTTTCAAGCCGTTTTGGTCAATTGTCTCTTTATCGAGGTTGGGGGTGCTGAGCCCCGCCCTTACCCCAAATTTCCCTTGTGCCTGTCCCAAAAACGGAAGGGCCAAAAGGGCAATGATACAAAATGCTGATTTTTTCATGATCTTGATTTTTTTATTTGATTTGATGTTAAAACGACTGATGGGGACGGTTTTGGTACGCCGCAAAGAATATATTGCCAAAATTTAATCAGTATTTAACGGCAGCAAAAAATAATGCAAAAATCTGCGTTAAGCTGTGCTTTTGTTTGGAAAGGAAAGTAATTGCGCAGCAAAAAAAAGTTCGGGTCTAAATGAATACTTTTGCGCATAGTAAGCCAATCGCCATTTTACTAAACCACTTCACCATATAAAATGCAATTCAAAGAAACAAAATTTATCGGTAGTTTCCCCACACTTGCCAAATGCCCGCCGGCCAAGATGCCTGAATTTGCCTTTATCGGCAGGTCCAACGTGGGCAAGTCGTCCCTTATCAATATGTTGTGCGGGAACAAAAAACTGGCGAAGGTTTCAAAAAAACCTGGCAAAACGGCGGCGATCAATTTTTTCCAGATCGACAGTTCTTGGTTCATGGTTGACCTGCCGGGCTATGGCTATGCGGTGCGCTCAAAAGGGATGAAAAAATCTTTCCGCGACATGATTTACAGTTATATCGAAAAACGGCGGTCATTGGCCTGCACCTTTATATTGATTGATGCCAATGTGCCGCCCCAAAAAAACGACCTCGATTTTATGGAATGGATGGGCAGCAATGCCATCCCTTTTGTGATCGCATATACCAAAATGGACAGGCTGAACAAACGGGACAGGAAAAAAAATATCGAGACCATCCAGCAAAAACTATTGGAATCGTGGAACGAACTGCCACAACAGTTTATGACTTCATCAGAAAAAAAAGAAGGGAAAGAAGAAATATTGGCTTTTATACGCGAGGTCACTTCTTCACTTATCAAATAAAATAAACAATGGACAAAAGTTCTAAAATATATCCGCACGTAATTCCTGAAATAGAGGATTGGCCGATCCATAAAATGCTTGCCGACCGCAAAAATTTTATCAAAGAAATAGACGAATTTACTTTTGAAAAATTAAAAGAACTCTACCAAAAAAACCTGCCGGACATAATTGCCAAAACGGTTTACCTCGAACGCATCAGGATCAAAGAAGAACCCTGGAAAGTTGACCCGCCCAATGAAAGGATGTTTTGGAAAAAAATAAGGAGGAAGCTCATCGGCAAGTCGCATGAAATGTCGGAAGAGGAAAAAAAAGAAAACAGCGAAGCTATATTGCGGACGATTATCCACAGGTATTCGGAAGAGATCGTCAGCACTTTCCGTAAATCCACTTTTATATTTGCCCGCCGTTTCCTGGGCCTTTTTTTCAACCGTTTATTGAACAGCGCAGCGGGCAGGAACATGAAACGGGTTTTTGGTACCAAGCATAAAATATCGGAACGATTGCTCGCAAAAGGCGAGGTGGAAAAAGTAAGGAAATTAATAAAAAAAGGAACGGTCGTCATCGTCCCCACCCATTCCAGCAACCTCGACTCTATATTGATCGGATATACAATGGATGCCATTCTTGGCCTGCCTTCTTTTTCTTATGGCGCCGGTCTGAATTTATACAATACGGGATATACGGCCTATTTTATGAACCGCATGGGCACATATAGAGTGGACAGGCGGAAAAAAAACCCGATATATTTGGAGACACTCAAAGCAATGTCCAACCTCTCTATCCAACGGGGCACCAACAGCCTGTTTTTTCCCGGCGGCACAAGGAACAGGAGCGGGGAACTGGAATCGAAATTAAAAATGGGACTGCTCGGCACTGCGATGGAAGCACAGCGCTG
>DROJ01000032.1 GCA_011321935.1 Bacteroidota bacterium
GAACTGAACGGCTTGGGAGACCGGTTCAACGGGCAGGCATTTGTTGCCGGGCTGCGGCACCTCATCGGCGACGGCGATTGGACGACGGCAGCAGAAATAGGCATGAACCCCGATTGGCACCACGAGCAATACCCCGTCGAGGCCATGCCCGCTTCGGGTTTCGAGCCGCCCATCAACGGCCTGCAGGTCGGCGTGGTCACCCAATTGCAGGATGACCCCGACGGCGAAAACCGCATCAAGGTCAGGCTGCCCGTGGTCAACGACCAAGAGGACGGAAGCTGGATGCGATTGGCATCCCTCGATGCGGGCGAGCAGCGAGGCTTTGTTTTTTTGCCCGAAATAGATGACGAAGTGATAGTCGGCTTCATCAACGACGACCCCAACGACCCCGTCGTGCTGGGCATGCTCCACAGCAGCGCCAAGCCCTCCCCCCTGGAGGCCAGCGACGACAACCACGAAAAGGGCCTGGTGACAAGGGAACAGATGAAAGTCATTTTCAACGACGACCTCAAAAGCATCGCCATCGAAACACCCAACGGCAATCAAATAACAATCAGCGACGATGAGGGCGCGATCAGCATCGTGGACGAAAACGATAATAAAATCACCTTGAACGCTGACGGAGTGAGCATTGAAAGCCCCAGCGACATCAACATCAAAGCGACGGGCGACCTCAACCTGGAAGGCATGAACGTGAACATCAAAGCCTCTTCCTCGTTGGTGGCCGAGGGCTCCTCAACGGCAGATTTCAAAAGCAGCGGCTCTACCTCGCTGAAAGGTTCGGTAGTGCAGATCAATTGAAAAAATAAATTTACAAACATGCCACCAGCAGCAAGAATAGGCGACATGCACACCTGCCCGATGACCAACCCAGGGCCAGTGCCGCATGTCGGCGGCCCCATACTCCCGCCGGGAGAACCAACCGTATTGATAGGGGGCATGCCGGCAGCAAGGGTGGGCGACATGTGCATCTGTGCCGGGCCGCCCGATACCATTGCCGCAGGTTCTTCCACGGTGCTGATCGGGGGCATGCCCGCAGCGAGGATGGGCGATTCCACAGCGCACGGCGGCACCATCGTCGCCGGCGCGCCAACAGTAATAATCGGAGGTTGATATGAACGAATTCAAAGACCCGTTTTTGGGAAACGGCTGGAGTTTCCCGCCTGCTTTCGACCGTGGCAGTGCCGGGGTGGAAATGACTTTTGGCCTGGAGGACATCCAAAAGAGCCTGCAGATCATTGTGACCACCAGCCTCGGCGAGCGCATCATGCAGCCCACTTTCGGCTGCGGACTGGACCAGTGGGTCTTCGAGCCCATGAACACTTCCAATTTGTCGTTTATCAAAAAAATGATCGAAAACGCCATCCTCTACCACGAGCCGCGCATTGATGCCGATGAGATCGGCCTGCGGCCAGAACCCAACGAAGGGGTACTCTGGATCAGCGTTTCGTTCACCGTGAGAACAACCAATTCGAGGTTCAATTTTGTGTTCCCTTATTACTTGGAGGAGAACAATAGTTAGAAAGCTATTGGCCCTTGGCTACTGGCATTTGACCAGCCAACAGCCAATGGCCCGTAACCATTAACCAAAAGGAATGTCTGCAAAATGCGATAAAAAAAATCCGTTGAGCCGCAGCGGCACCAACCAGTGGAGCCGCCAATTGGCTGCCCTTTCGCCTGAGTATTTCAAGGTGGACGAGCGGGCCTTGAGCGACCTCATCCGCTTTGCCCAACGGTACAGCAAGCACGTCAAATATTACGGCGCAGACAATGCAGCGGCGGGTGATTGGGCGCCTTTTTTCAACGCTGACATTACCGCTACACTGGCGGGCATCCGTTCTGTTCCGGTCGGTACGTTTTTGAATTTCTACCGCGGCCTGCAGGCGTATTTGGTGGACGAACCCGGCAGGCCGGCCCCTGATCTGTCCGATCATTTTAAATTGTTTTTCCACCTGCCCTTCCTGTTGCTGCGGGATGTGGGCTACTTTTATGGGCTGCTGCCGCAGTTCCATCCTTTCAAAGATTTCATCAAGCACGTCATGGAGCGGGATGCCGCCGAGGCCATTGCATCCATCCTTGTTTATTACAAAGGAAACCTGGCACTGGGCAGCCCGGTTTTCCCCGACACGCCCGTTGACCTGAGCCGGCACAACACCACTTTCGATGACGCTGACCCGAAAATACAACTGCCCTCCTCGGCAACTGAACGCCTGCAAAATTCGCCCGAACTGTCCAATTTTGATTTAGATGAAAAATTCCTGTCACTGCTCACACCGGGTACTTGGGCGGCCTATTATGTGGGCATCGCAGGAGACGACAGCCCGTACATTGAAGGGACAGGTGTTTACAGTGAAATATTCGATGCACTGAATTATAATTTGCTGAAAGCGGCCTTTGAAAAGGTGTATCAGTCGGTGCAGCGCATCGTGCTTGAGGCTGAGAAGCACATCGAAGACTCGCTCGAAAACCACGATGAGCACCCGCCGCATTATGCCCTTTGGCTGGCCTTTTTGCAATTGTTCAAAAACAGCCAAGACCACCTCAACACCCTGACCGCCCGCCACCTCGACCATTATTACAAAGACATCCTGCAGTTGTGCCTCAAGGCAGCTGTGCCCGACAAAGTCCACCTGCTTTTCGAGTTGAGCAAAAACAAAGAAGAGACGCTGCTGCCTGCGGGGACGCAGTTCAAAGCAGGAAAGGACGGAACAGGAAAAGAGGTGCTTTACCAGTTGGACAACGACTTTGTGGTAAACCGCGGCAAGGTGGCCGCTCTGAAATCTTTGTTTATTAAAAAACAGGTTTTTGGCGGCAAAACCTATTCTTTCCCTTTTGCTTCCCCCGTCACCAACTCCGCCGACGGGCAAGGCAGCGACCTGCCCAAAACCGACCCGCAATGGAAGCCCTTTGGCCCGGTGCAGGAGAAGACCAACGCAAGGATCGGTTTTGCATTTTCCGATAAAAAATTGTTCCTCCGGGAAGGCAGCCGGACGATCACCCTCACTGCCGATACAAACCTGAACTTGCCCGGCGGCACGACCTCCGACCTCTCCGCTTTGTTCCAAGTTTCGCTGACCACCGAGGAGGGTTGGGAAGTGGTGCAAGGCGAGGGCAATTCCCTGGAAGTCTCCGCAGACAAATCGGGGCGTTTAACTTTTGTGATAAACCTGGACGGCGATTTTCCCGCTGTCACCAAATACGATGAAGAAGTGCATCTGGACGGCTTCGGCACCACGCTCCCAACGGTCAAAATCCAGTTGGGCTTTGGTCTCGGTTTTTGGAACAACCTTGCTGCGCTGTATTTTTATCCCTTTTTAAAAGACATTGTTTTTTCTTCTTTAAAACTAAAAACCGCTGCCAATAATTTACGGAATTACACGCTGGCAAACGGGGAGGGCGTCATTGATCCCTCCAAACCATTTTTGCCCTTTGGCGCACAGCCCGAAGTGGATTCGCCTTTTATTGTCGGCAGCAACGAGGTGTTCAGTAAAAAGCTCGCCAGCCTTTTTTTGAATATAAAATGGGAAAAGAAATATAACACCTCAGATTATTTTTATAACTATCCATTTGATTATTGGGACTCTAAATTCAGCTCTTTGAACAAAGGCACATGGGACGGCAAAAACAACGGTTACGAGCTATTTGTTTTTGAAAACGACAAAACAGAAAACAGCCTTGACCTGACAAATTATGTCGACCAAATAGAGGGGGGCGCAGAGCAGCTTTTGGAAAACGAAATACTCTCCCCTAGCTCCACCAACGGTTTTATAAAATTGGAAATTGACCGGGATTTTGGGCATAAAAATTTTGTCACAGAAAACACCTTCGCCCTCGTTAAAATAGCCAGGGGAGAAACTTATGCGGGCAAAAGCTACATCAACTACGACTCGAACAAAGTCCCCAAAGCCCCCTTCACCCCCAAAATAACCGAGCTGACCATCAGCTACGCCACCAAAGAAGAAACCCCTGCGGAGTACTTCCACCTCTACCCTTTCGGCCACCAAAAAACGGCAGCGGCCAACGGGCGCCTCCTCCCCGACCTGCCCCACGAGGGAGAGCTATATATAGGTGTCGAAAACCTCGACCCGCCCCAGCGCCTTTCCCTGCTCTTCCAAACAGTGGACGGCTCGTCCAACCCGCTCAAAGGCGAGAACACCTTGATCTGGCATTATCTGAAAGATGACAATTGGGTGGAACTGGACGACCAGTACATTGATGACCGGACAGACAATTTGACGGGTTCGGGCATCATCGGGCTGGCAGTGCCGGAGGAAGCAAATACCCGGCACAACATTTTGCCCGATGGCTACCACTGGTTCAGGATGGCCGTAAACGAAGACGCCGATGCACTGAACAACCTGCTGTCCATTGATGCGCAGGCAGCCGTCGCCACCTTCCTAGACCAGGGCAACGACCCTGCCTTTTTGGAAACGGCCCTGCCCGCCGAAACCATTTCCAAGCTCAAGATCAGCGATGCGGCCATCAAAAAAACCGCCCAGCCCTACGCTTCTTTTGGCGGCAAGCCCATCGAAACGGACGGGCATTTTTACACCCGCGCCAGCGAGCGCCTGCGCCACAAAGACCGGGCATCCACGATGTGGGATTACGAGCATTTGATACTGGAGGAGTTCCCCACCGTTTACAAAGCCAAATGCCTGAACCACACCCAAGTCTGCCGCGACGCTGCCAACGACATCCTCGCCGACAACGAGCAGAAGCCCGGCCATGTGACCGTCGTGACCGTTCCCGACCTAAAGCTCAACGAGGCCATCAACCCGCTGCGGCCCTTTACCCATAAAAAAACATTGGTGGCTATTGACAAATTTTTGCGCCAGCGCATTTCGCCTTTTGTCAACCTCGAAGTAACCAACCCAAAACTGGAAGAGGTGCAGGTGGACTTCGAAGTGGCCTTCAACGACAACATCGCCGACATTGATTTTTACAAAGACACCCTGCGCGACGAGATCGTGAAATACCTCACTCCCTGGGCCTATGCGGAAGGGGTCGAAATCAGTTTTGGCGGCAAATGGCACAAGTCGGCACTCATCAATTTCGTGGAGGAACGCCCTTACGTCCACTACGTGAAAGATTTCAAAATGTACCACAAAACAGACCTCGAACAAGCCGATACCGACTGGAACAAAGTAGATGTAGAAGTGATCGTTGCCACTACCGCAAGGTCTATTTTGGTATCGCGCAGCGATCATAAAATCAAGGAAATTGGAAATTGAGAGATTGGAAATTGAGAAATTGGAAATTGGAAATTGAGAAATTGGAAATTGGAAATTGGAAATTAGAAATTAGAAATTAAGAAATTAAGAAATTGGAAATCAGCGTCTATAATTTCTAATTTCTCAATTTCCAATTTCTTAATTTCTTAATTTCTTAATTTCTTAATTTCTTAATTTCTCAATTTCCATTTATAAAAAAAAATGACAGACTCCTTGCTCATACAGAAAAAATCGGACCTGCTGCCCGGTCAGGACTTCTACTTCCTGCGGGAGAAAGGGATCGAGTTTATCCAAAAGTTGTCGGGCAAAATTTGGACAGACCACAATGCCCACGACCCCGGCATCACCAGTTTGGAAATATTGGCCTATGCCCTGACTGACCTGGGCTACCGAACGGATTTCGAGATCAAAGATTTGTTGGTGGCCCCCGACGGCTCGACCGATGCGCCGGAGGTGAGCAGTTTCTTTCCGGCACACGAAATACTGCCCGTTTGCCCCATTACCATCAACGACTTCCGCAAGCTGCTGCTGAAAGTGGAAGGCGTGCGCAACGCCTGGCTCGACCCGATGATGGACCCCGGCGAAAAGGGCAATTACAAAGAATCCGAAATACCGGTCTATGCCGATTGTTATGCAGGCCACTTGTCTTACGAACCCAAAAACGGACTCGGAAAAAACAACCCCCGCGTGTGGCTCTCCGGCCTTTACAAAGTACTCCTCGAACTGGAAGTGAACGACGTGTTCGGCAGCCTCAACGAATCGAAACTGACCTACCGTGCACTGCGCGGCCAACTCAAAGGAGTGACTGTTTCGATTGATATAAAAGACGAAGCATTTAAAAATGGCGAACTCGATTTCGACCGCACACTGGAGGGCATAAAAATGCTTTCGCTGACAAGGGAAGACGGCAGGTACAAGGCCCGCATCCGCCTGAAATTTACCAGCGGCCCGAACATCGTTTTCAACAATGCCGAAATCAAGGTCATCAACGACAAACCCCGCTCCAACGAGCCTGCCATTGACATCACCAACGCCAAACTGAAACAGGTGGTCGAGGACAGCGGCGCCGATGGCCTGCTCAATCTTTTTTTAGAAAAACAACTTGCCATCAAAGCGGCCCTCGACAAGGTGTGCTGCGTACTCGATGCCCACCGCAACCTCTGCGAAGACTGGCTCTCCATTGAAACCGTCAAGCCCGAGCACATCTCTATCTGCATGGACATCGAGCTGAAAAACGAAGCGGACATAGAGGTGGTACAGGCCAATGCCATCCTCGCCATCGAGGAGTATTTCAACCCTTCCATCAAATATTACACCCTGCAAGAACTCCTCGACGAGGGCCTCTGCCCCGACGATATTTTCAATGGCCCCTACATTGACAAGGGCTTCACCTGCGGCGGCGAAAAGGTCTTCACAAAAGCAGGTTTCGTAAAAGACGGAGAACTGGAAGCAAGCAGCCTGCGCCGGTTTATTTACACCTCCGACATCATCAATATTTTGATGGATTTCGAGGAAATAATTGCCGTGAAAAACCTGCTGCTCCGCAAATACGACGACAACGGCAAGCCCATCGGCAACAGTGAAAAATGGTGCATGGCCGTCACCCCGGGGCGCCAGCCCGTGCTTTATACCGAAGGCTCAAAATTCCTTTTTTATAAAAATGAAATACCCTACACTGCCAAGCTGACGGAGCTGCAAAAGACCATTGACTACCTGCGGGTCATGGCCAAAAAAGAGGCCTATGTTGACCCCGGCCAAACGCTTGCCCTGCCCCTCGGCAAGTACCGCTCGCCAGATGCTTTTTACTCCATCCAGCACGACTTCCCCGACACCTACGGAATAGGCGGGGCAGGCCTGCCGAACACCGTGCCGCAGGAACGGGTCGCACAGGCGAGGCAGTTCAAGGCATACCTGCTTTTCTTCGACCAACTGCTGGCCGACTACCTCGCCCAGCTCGCCAATGTCCGCAAAATCTTCTCCCTCGACAAGGCCGTTTCGCAGACTTACTTTTCGCAGTATTTAAGTGAAATAGCAGGCGTGAGCGATGCCTTTGAAGACGAGTTTTACATTGACAAGACCATCCTGCAAAACGATGCCAGCCGCAGCCTGCTCACCGAAGACGAGGTGCTGTTCCAAGAACGCCGCAACCGGGTACTCGACCACCTGCTCGCCCGTTTTGCGGAGCAGTTTACCGATTATGCGCTGATGCTGCTGTCTTTGGACGGCGACCAGATCAAGGCAGGCGAGGAACTGATCGAAGACAAAACCGACTTCCTCCGCGACTACCCCGTGCTCAGCCGTTCGAGGGCAAAAGCATTCAATTACCGCCCACAAAACCCCGCCGATATTTGGGACACCGAAAACGTATCCGGCTTGGAGCGAAAGGTCAGCCGCCTGATGGGCATCAGCGATTTTTCCCGCCGCGACCTGCATTGCGCAGCTTTGCAAGCAATGTTTATCAAGCCCCGGAAAGAGGGCAGCGAGTTCAAACTGGTCATCCAAAAACCAGGCGCCGGGTTTATCTTTTCTTCGGTGGAAAGGTTTGCCAGCCGGGCGCTGGCGAAAAAAGCGGCGAAAGATATTTTCCCTGCTGTCCGGCAAGAAGGCAGCTACAGCATTCAGCCCGACGGGGGAACGGGCAAGCTCTTTTTCACCATTTCCAACGGCTTCGTCAGCCTGCAAAGCGAACGCCAATACGAGGGCCAAAGCGATGCCGTCAATGCGGTCAGGGAGGTCATCGGCTTTTACGATGAACTGCTGCTCAACGACGAGGCCTGCAATAATGAGGGCTTCCATTTGATCGAGCACATCCTGCTGCGGCCATTCACCGACCAAGACCATTTGTACGAAACCTGCATTGACGCCGGTTGCAAAATGTGCGGCGAGGAAGATCCCTATTCTTTCCGGGCTTCGGTCATCCTGCCCTATTGGCCCAAGCGTTTCAACGACATCGCGTTCAGGAATTTTTTCGAAAAAACATTGCGGGAAGAGACGCCCGCGCACATCCACCTCAAAATCTGTTGGATCGGCAACGACCAAATGGCCGAGTTCGAAAAACGCTACCGGGCTTGGCTCGAAGTCAAGTCCGTCAAAGATTTTGACCAAGCTGCCCTGACCCTGCGGTTGAACGAACTTTTGGAAATACTGCAACAACTCAAAACCATTTACCCGGCTGCTACCCTCCACGACTGCGAAGAAGACGGTGGCGACAACCCCCTGCGGCTGGGCAACACCAATCTTGGCATTTTTTAAAAAGATAAAATCATGACCTACTTTTCTGAATTTCCGATATTCCAGGCCAATCAGGTACTGACCGCCAGCAACCTCAACGATCTGGTCAACTACCTCGAACAGCAAGACCGCCTCACCCGCAACGCCCTCATCGGCATCGGCATAGTGTGCGGGCTAGAGCCTTGTTACGACCCAGAGAGAAACATCATCATCCTCTCTGGGGGCGTTGCGGTCACTTCGCAGGGCTATTTGGTAAAAACCCAAAAATGTGAGTTGACGCAGTTCATCCCCTACACCCTGCCCCTGCCCGAACGGGAGGAGAGCCAAGACGACGTGCAGGAAAAATACCCCTTTTTTATGCGCCCCGACGGCGGGCAGATTGACCTCTTCGAACTGCTCGAAGCCGACCACGAAAGCAGCCCCGGCGAGCCGGACCCGACGGCTGTTTCCCCCGATTTTTTGCGGGACAAAGTGGTTCTGCTCTACCTTGAATGCGTGGACGAAGAACTGAAAAACTGCGACATCAACGATTGCAGCGACAAGGGCGCAAAACGCAATTTTACGCTCCGCAAATTACTGGTCAACGAAGAAGACGCGAAGAACATCCTGGAAATAGAACGGCAGCTCGCAGGCCGCCCTGTCCACTTGCACGAGCACCCCAAATACGACCTGAAAAAACTGCAGCTGCAAAAAATCAACCCGGCGGCCAACAGCGTGGACAATTTTTACGAACTCATGCTCCGCATGTTTGCTGCTATTGGTGGGCTGTCGCCCAACCTTCAAGCGGAGTTGAAAAACAGCTATGCCGCCTACCAGCCGCTGTTGGAAGATATGTACCCAACGGCAGCCTTCCCCAACGGGCCATTTGGAGAACAGAGCTTTTGGTTCAACCCCCTTTTCGACCTGGCGTCCAACCTCTTTTCTGTGCAGCATTTTTACGACCTGTTTTACGACCTCGTGCAAGCCTACAACGAGTTTGCCGACAAGGCTTGCGAGGTAGTGGCGGAGTGCTGCCCGAACCCCGCGCGCTTTCCAAAACACCTGCTGCTCGGCAGCTTGCTTTCGACCGGGAAAAAAAAGGCCGAACCACCTGTTTTTGAAATTGTGGACGGGCGCTTGATCTACGACCCCGCCTCGGCCAACACTGGCCTGGGGCCTTTGGAGAAGCCCGCTGTGTTCCGTCATTTTTTCATCCCCTCGCCTCTGTTCGACCGGCAGAACGAGCGCTTGCAGGAAATGAGGAGCCTGCACTACCGCCTCTATTTGCTGACCAGCAGGTACGAAACGGAAAACCTTTTCCAACTGCCCATCAAGATCACGCCGAGCAAGGACGGCGATTATTATTTGTCCGACAAGGCCATTCCCTTTTATTATAAATTCAAGCCCGGAGATGACCTGCACCGCAATTGGTCTTTTAAAAAAACCATCAAAAACAGGCTGGGCAGCATCTTTTCTTACATTTTCACCCAGCAGGCCAACCATCCGTTTTTGTTGAAATTGGAGGCCAATAATTTTTACCGCATCGAAGGGGTGGTGGGCAAGACGCTCCGTGCCGCTATGGCCGAACTCATGGTCCAAAAACACCAACTGGGCCTCAACTTTGGCATCGAGCCCGTTTACATGGGCCTCACCCTGGAGCAGGACGACCTCGCCCGTACCCTCGACCAACAAGCCCGGACAAGGGCGCAGCAGGCCATTTTGAAACTGATGCTCTGCCGCATGAGAGACCTCGACGTGGTGTTCCTGCTTTTGATCGGCCTGTTGTTTTACTACCTGCTTTACATCTTGGCGCTGCTGTCCAACAAGGATGTCGGAAAACTCGGCGGTTTCAAAATGGCCGCATTCGGCGGAGGTGGCCGAAACCCCAGGGATTCCCATCGGCCAGGCACTTTTACAGCCCGCCCCATCAGTCCGGTCACCTCTGTTTTCCAGCCCGTGAGGCCGGTCAGCAGCATCGCTACGACCGGCGTGTTTACCACCAATGTGGTCACTGCCAGCGACCTCCAGCCCTTCCGCCCTATCCAGCCGGTGTTCAATGCAGAGCTTTCAAAAGGGATTTTTGTCAATACGAGGCGGGACGTGATAGACCGCAAAGTGAGCGACGACCTCTTGGAAAAAGCACGGCAAACAGTTTACAAAAAAGGTTTTGTGGTAGAGCGGGTAGTGGATGCGAGCAACGAGGAAAAGCAACCAATCGGCATGGTTTACGGGGCAATCGCAGCAGACCAGAGCAACAATAACCTGTATGAAAGAACGGTCGAGTTCATGAAAGACCAGCAAATAGACGGCGATGTAAAAGCCGCTGCCGATAAGGTTTACCCGACCATTTCGCTGATCGACAAATCAGAAGATTTGATGGAAGTGGTCAGCGTCAATTCGGTTGCCGAATTTGATTTCCAGGCATTCGAGGCCCGTTACAACGGCTTCACCACGGCATACGACAATTACAGGCTGCAGAAACTCGACCAAGACGAAACGGCCGACCCCGACATCAGGGCTTCCTACCAAAAGGTGGACAAAAATTACAGCACCCTTGCTGCTTCCGGCCCACAGAACGCCCTCGCCAACCTCGGCAGGGAACTGCAAAAACGGCTGAAAAAGATTTTTGGAGAACTCCAATTGGAAGGCTTCGCCAAAAAGAACCCCGGCATGGAACACAAATGCGGCGCACCCGTGGGCGGCACTTTTGTGATGCTCTACACGCACCGCAACTTCCTCGCCCGCGTGCTTCAAGAAAACAAGGAAAAGGTCGCTTCCAACCTCAAAGGGACGGCCCAGCAATACTCATCCGTTGCGTCAGAAAAGGGCAAAGTGGCAGAGGCGCAGGCCATTTTGGCGACAGCCCAAGCCAGCAAAGACCCGCTCGACGACTTTGTCGTTCTGGCCGATTTCTGCCTGCCCTACAAGTGCTGCGATTCGGATTGCAGCGACATTGACCTGCAAAAACCAGAACGCGAGCCACTCAAACCCGGCACCGTGACGGGCACTGTGTATGGCCGGAAAGTAAGCGGCAACAACCGCGAAAAAATAGACCGCCTCAAAGAAGTGAACGTGGTCGTGGTCAACCTGGAAAACAATGCCCCCGTCGAGGTGGCCAACAACAACGGCGTGTATGGATTTACGGTGCCGCCGGGCGTTTACCAGGTCACCACGGTCGCCGATGGCTTCGAACGGGAAGAACGGGTGGTCAGTGTTTACAGCGACAGCCAGGTTTCAGGGGACATGATCTTGAACGTGGAGAAAAGGGACGAGCGGTAATAACGGGTTCACCGCAAGGTTCAGAGGCGATGCCTTTGCGAGGGGGCCGGCGGGAAGAAAGGCGTTGCCTCGAAGATATTCCTCAGAGGCAACGCC